>JBLHWB010000001.1:0-62122 GCA_047628915.1 Porticoccus sp.
TTGACGCATTACGTGAATATTGGGGTGCTGGCAAAAATCAAGTAATCGCAGTTGAAGGCGATTTGACCAGTAACAAGCTTGGCGTAAAAGCTGCTTGGGTTAAACAGCACGCCGGCTCTATCGATCACTTTATGCATTTAGCGGCAATTTATGATTTAACGGCAGATGCCGAGTCGCAGCGATTATCGAATGTTGAAGGTACCAATGAGGCGATTAAGTTATCCAAATCACTTAAGTCTGGTTGTTTTCATCTGGTGAGTTCAATCGCAGCCGCGGGTTTGTATAAAGGTACCTTTACTGAAGATATGTTTGAAGAAGCCACCGATATGGATAATCCATATTTTTGGACCAAACATGAGTCTGAAGGTTTGGTGCGCAAAGAGAAGAAAATGGCCTGGCGCATTTATCGGCCCGGTATGGTGGTAGGCCATTCTGAAACAGGACAAATGGATAAGATAGATGGCCCTTACTATTTCTTTGATTTAATTAATAACGTGAGCAAAGTTATGCCAGAAGGCTTTCCGCTGCTAATGAGTAAAGCCGGTAACTTAAATATCGTGCCAGTAGATTTTGTTGCCGATGCAATAGATCATTTGGTGCACTTGCCAGATCAAGATCAACAGTGTTTCTTTATTACGGACCCTGATGGGGTGCGCGTTGGTAACTTGATTAAAACATTATTAAAAGTATCTGGCGGTGGAAAGCTTAAAGCCTTAGATGCGCCAATTTTTGACAGCACCACCGAAAAAGCGGGCAAGGCCTTAAGTAAAATTGGCGCGGTTAAGTCACTCAGTAATCGATTGATTAAGCGGTTGGGCGTGCCGGCAGAGGTGATGGCTTATCTTAATTACCCTACACTTTATGACAATGAACAAACCACGGCTATATTGGCAGAGGCAGGAATTATTTGCCCACCGTTTGAATCTTATGCTGATATTGTGTGGGCTTACTGGAAAGAGTTCATGCACCCTGAAAGTGTGTCAATGCGCGAAGAAATTGACGGTATTTTCAATAAAATAGTTGGACGTCCTACCGTTTCTGCGTTGCGACGTGAAGTGAAGGGTAAGGTTGTTGTGGTTACCGGTGCAACCTCCGGTATTGGTAAAGAGTGTGCCTTGCGTCTTGCGCAAGCTGGAGCCGACGTTGTATTAGTGGCGCGCACCGTTGAGAAGCTTGATGAGACCCTAGCAGAAATTTCTGAGAGCGGCGGCAAAGCTTTTGCCTATTCATGTGATGTTTCAGATTTAAATGACTGCGATAAGCTAATAAAAAATCTACTGAGTAATCATGGAAAGGTAGATATTTTGATTAATAACGCAGGCCGCTCAATTCGTCGTTCAGTACGATACAGTTATGATCGTTTCCATGATTTTGAACGCACCATGCAGCTTAATTATTTTGGTGCATTGCGTTTAATCACCGGTCTACTTCCCTCAATGGAAGCACAAAAAAGCGGTCATATTATAAATATTTCATCGATTGGAGTGCTAACAAGCCCACCGAGGTTTTCCGCTTACGTTGCTTCTAAAGCAGCGCTTGATGCGTTTAGCCAATGTGCGGCACCAGAATATGCAGCGCAAAACATCCATTTCACTACTATTTATATGCCGCTAGTACGCACGCCGATGATTGCGCCTACTAGTATGTACAAGGCATTTCCTACGTTATCGCCAGAGCAAGCAAGAGATCTTATTGTTAAGGCGATTTTAGGCAAGCCCAAGCGTGTTTCTACTGGTTTAGGTATAGCGGGGGCAGTGGCTCAGGCGACCACGCCAGATTTTACCGAGGCAATGTTAGCGCAGGCCTATAATTTGTTTCCGGATTCTGCAGCGGCGCGTGGTCTAAGTGATGAAGAAGCCGAAGCAGAGAAAGCTAATATACCAACCACTAAACGTCAGATCGCTAGAAGGCTGTTTACTAGTGTCATGCGCGGTGGCCATTGGTAATTGTGTAGACTTTAGTAATGATAGCAGTATAAAAAAACGCGCCTAGTGCGCGTTTTTTTATGACCGAAAAATAACTATTAGTCCCTAGACATAGCGATTACTGCGCGCATCAACGGTGAGTAAATATTGAGCTAAATAGTAAGTGACCATGATAGCGTAATGGGCGCCTTCAATAGGTGCGTCAAATCGATTAAAGGCGATAATTGAATCTGACACCATAAATGCCAGCGCACCTAGAATTACCAGCGGATGATTATTTGCTCCCAAGCTAGCAGTGATGCCCATAGCCGCAATTACACCAATATAAAAATACACTGCAATAGCCAGCTCACCCAAGTTGGGGCTGAGAATAGAGGCAGATATAAACGTTGATGAAACTATAATAAGGCCAAGTAACAGCCTGAGTAAGTTGAATTCAATGTTGCGACAAAAAACCACTAAGTAGCAGATATGGGCTATTAAAAAGAAGCTTAAACCGAGGATAAAATTATCCTGTTCCATAAAAATATCGCCGCTAGCAGAAAACACCAATGCAGCAAAAATACCAATGCGTTTCCAGTCTCCAGTAGAGCGTAGAACTAAGATTGCTAACATCGCAATAGGCACTATTTTTAGCAGGGTAGTTAATACTGACGGTGTGTATGGAAGTAATGCTATAAATAATATTGCGCTTAACCAAAAGATCGCTTCGACAGTTTTGTCAGCAGTAGAGAGTTTTGCCACGGTAGTAATCCCCAGGTAGTTTACTAATATTTTGCTACACCATAAATGGTGGCAAGCATATTGGCTAGAATTTATTAGACTGACGAATATATGGATTGAAAAATGCCAGACGAAAACATAGGCGGGGGGACAGAATCGTCTGGCAGAGGGGTTTAGCTTTTTTGCGGACGCTTTTTAGGGCGGTTTTCTTTCATAAATGTATGAAACATTTCTAATTGTTCTGGCGTTAGTACTTCAGCCATTTCTGCTTTACGCTTGGTATGGGTTTCATCGCGCATCTGCTTGTTCACTTGTTTGCGCTCTTGGCGCTCAGTGCGGTGTTTTTCTAGCGTTGCGGTAAACTGTTCTGTTTGCTTATCACTAAGTTGCATTTGTTCAATAATTGGCGCGAAATCCAGTTTCTTGTGGTTTTTTCCTTCTTGTTTTTTTTCGGCTACGGCAAAGTCAATACTGGCTACTAGTAGTAAGCCACCAAAAATTTTTGTAACGTTTTTAACAGTAGTGTTCATTGTCATCTTCCTATTTATTTGTTTAAGTACATATAGTAGAACTTAACTGCGCATAAAATATGGACGAAAAAAGGAAGTAATTAAGCGGTGGGTTCAAATTTGTAGCCAGCGCCATAGACTGAGTAGATGACATCGTCATCGGGTATTAGTCGCTGTATTTTTTTACGCAATTTCTTGATGTGGCTATCTATTGTCCTATCACTAACCACGCGGTGATCTTGATATATTTCATCCATGATTTTATCGCGGGAGAATATATAACCGGGTTTTTCAAACAACATCGTGAAGAGCTCAAATTCGACTGTGGTCAACTTTGTATCTTCACCGTTGACGGTCACCTTTAATCGATCTTTATCCACTAGGATTCCCTGCATTGATGGCGTAGGCGGCTGAAATCTTCGCAATACTGCTTTTACTCTGGCGACAACTTCACGTGGGCTATAGGGTTTGCAAATATAATCATCGGCCCCTAATTCTAGTCCTAGCAGGCGATCAATCTCTTCAATTTTTGCGGTTAACATCATGATGGGAATAGTTGATGACAGGCGAATTTCTTTACAAATGTCTAAACCATCTTTTCCTGGTAGCATTAAATCTAACAGAATTAATGCAGGCTTATTTTCTTTTACCCATGCTGCTACTGCTAAGCCGTTGTCAATAATGTGAGAATTAAAACCGGCTGCATGCAGGTAGTCGGCAAGAATTGAGGCAAGTTGTGGTTCATCTTCAATAATTAATATTGTTTGGCTCATAGTGGTACCTAGGTTACTAATGGCAGTTTAATCACAATACACAGTCCGCCTAAATTTGACTGAGTAGCAGCAATGCTGCCATTGTGAGCTTGCACTATATTTTTACATAATGACAAACCTAAGCCAGCCCCTCCATCAGCGCGATTTCTAGATTTTTCTGCCCTAAATAAGCGGTCAAATAACTGCAGCAGATCGGTGTCACTGACACCAGGGGATGAGTCGTTTAACTCAAACTTTATTGTGTCTGTGGTCGCGCTTAGTCTAATTGTTAATTCACCCGGCGCATCGGTATAACGTAAAGTGTTGGTTAGTAAATTGGCGAATAGTTGCTGCAGACGAGATGGGTCGGCAAACACCATATCAGTTTCCTTAGCGCTATTAATTAGTTTTATAGCAATCCCTTGGTGTTGGAATTCGGTATCAAAATCATTAATAATCTGGGTAATAACCGGGATAAGCTGAATTTTTTCTTTTCTATAGCTTAGCGAACCTTGGTCTGAAAGTGCGAGTTGGTATAAGTCGTTAACTAGATTACCCAACTGATTAATATTATTATTAAGCTGCTTGAGCGAGTCTTTGTCGTTTGGACGAATCCCGTCAATCATTGCTTCTATCTGCCCTTTGATAACGGCAATAGGCGTGCGTAATTCGTGAGATATATCGCTTACCCACTGTTTTCGAGAGTTTTCATTGGCGCGCAGTGTTTTCGCCAATTGATTGAAATTATTACTTAGTTGGCCCATCTCGTCGCTGCTACTGCTTTTGGTATCAATATTATAGTTGCCAGCAATAAGTGATTTGGTAGAACTTAGTAGCTTAAGAATAGGGCGCACTAGCTGGCGAGCTAAGGGAATAGAAATTAATAGCGACAGCAATAACATCGCTGCACTGATCATAGCGAAGGTTTTGGTTTGGCTAGCGACAAAACCAAGGTCTAACTGGTTTTGTAGCAACTTCGAGGGAGCAAGTTGCAAATAACCAACGACAACACCGTTACTGATGATTTTTTGGGTGAGTGATGGCTGATTATTATCTACCGAGGTATTGTCGCGAAGGCGGCGGCCGATGATCTTATTTTGTTCATCATCAAACAATGAAATGCGCTCTAGTATCTGACGGCCTTCTGGCGGCAGCTTATCTCTCGGTGGCCGTCCAAATGGAGGCGGTGGGCGGTTATCGCGCTTTGACTTTATGCTGGGGTCTTCATTTAATATGTATTCGCGATGCAAGTCGCGCCACAGACGGCGACTGTCTATGATGAATTCCCAACTGCCGTGTTTAGTATAAAGTTTGCCCAGTTCATCGGTTAGTGGCGCAAGTTTTACTAACTCTTGCGAATTAACATAGTTGAGAAAACCGCGGTCAAAACTCCATTGCATAAATGCAAACATGCCGCTGGTGGCAATCAATGTGGTTAGCAAAAAAGCGCTAATGAGTTTTAATTGAATATTGTTCATAGCGTTATTATGAAGTGGCGATTAGTGAAAGCTATGACTTTACAGCGCTTGCACAATGCTTTCACATTTGTCGACATTGTGAGCGCTAGTGTTACACCGTTAGTAAACGACGCCACAGACTTTCGTTGCCTTTGTTTTGCTCACGTAGCAATAATAGTTCTGCTAGCATTCCTTCTATATCTTCTGAGATATCTTCACGAATTGAGGATAATTGACGTTTGGTTGGCAACGTGCCTTTAAAATCGCTTAAGTCTACCGGTTGGCCAAATTGAATATAGCAGTGCTGTGGTTTAGGTATTAATGAGCCAAGCGTTCCTGCTGGAATTGGCGGCAACATATCTGGTCTGGTATTTTCGCTTAGCAGTCCCAGTTTAGTTAACCATTTGCCAACAGTGGTATTTGGTAAGTCCTCACCTTCGATTAAATGATTATAAAATTCATCGGGCCCGACTAGCGCCATAGGCATAATTGTGTAGCCATGCATCGCTGCCATCTTGATAAAGCCAAAGCGCTCTTTCCATTGCAGGGTATAACGCTGAGCTTGTGTTTTAGTTGCCTCATGAGCCCCACCAGGGAAAACTAGTAGATCATGGCCTGCGTCCATTAGTGCGCTGCAGACTTTTGGGTCGCCTAATACGCCACCTTGTCTCAAAATGAATTCTTCGGTTTTAGGTGTCCACATAAAGCGATCACCTAGGCCACGTAAAAAACGCTGCTGCTCAACTAACATTGCTGGGGCTAACACCATGCCATCTATAGCAAATAAAGAATGGTTGCCAATAAACAGACAAGGTTGGTCGGGAATATTGTCGGTATTGATTAACGTTGGGTTAAACAAACGCTTGATGATTTTGTATGTCGGACTGCTAGCTGTTAGTAAGGGTGGGGTAACTGCTAACGCTTTTTCAATATGACGATCTAGCCCTTCATCGTCATAAGGGCGGCTATTTTTGTCGGCGGCGCTCATGGTGTTTCCCTATTCAAAAATATGTAGACTAACTAAAAATTGATATTTTACCCTGTAGCAAGTAAAAAAGGGCAAAAAATAGGGTTTTGACTGCTTTATTGGGTCGGTATTGGGGATAGTACGCCAATAGTTAGCTGCGTTGCTTGAGCGTTAAACCCTGCTCGACGCAGTGCGTTGGCCAAACTGAAAGCGTCATTTAACGGTATTGTATGCTGACGTTGCCATAAGGCTATGCGCATCGATACCTGCTCTGCCTTACTGTCTTTAAGTCCGCGCAATAAGTTTTGCGACCATCGTTTAGTAAGTATCAAATTAGGGTCTAGTACCGATGCTAATTCTAGATAATCTAGTGCATTATCAAAATTACCGCTGACCTCCGCTATTGTGGCTTTCGCTAATTGCAGTGATGCTGATGCTGGGTCAGCAATGGCGGTTACAATTTTTTTAGCTTCTTTAACTCTGTTTTGATCTAACAAGGCATAGCTAAGAGCTAGGTTTAAGTTGGTACTTTGCGGATGGCTGGCAATTGCGCTGCGGGCAATTCTTTCTGCGGCAACGGGTTGGCTTAGCGCTCTCAATAGCTTGGCGACACTAACTAGTTGTTGCTCGGTAGGTTGTGGGTCAGCATCGTTAATCAGTGTTTGAACACCAAGAAAATCGTCAGCCCAGGCACTAAGCATTAATTGAGTGTTTTTGTATTCAACTTGATTTGCCGCGATGGCAGTTCTTTGCAGGCGACTTAGGGCTGTTGCTGGTGATTTTTGTTGCGCATATTGAATAATAAGATTGGCATAGAGTTTTAATGCTTCCCTGTCACTACTATTACTCGCTAAGTAATCTTCTATGTAATCGAGAGCTACTAGGTAATCACGGTCACGAAATGATTTGGCTGCCAATAATTGCAGCTCATTATTGCTAGGTGCTAATCTAGTTGCTTCAACCAATAGCTCATTTGCCATACTGGGATTATAAGTCAGCAGCTGTTTGCTAAGTCTGGTAGCGAGGTAGGGGCTGTCAGGTAGCAGGTCTAAACTGGCGCCATATAACAGTGAGTAACCAGCATTATTAGCAGATGCAGCTTCAACCAACATGTCTATTGTCTGCTTGCTGGCAAGCTGTAGCTCTAAGCTTGCAAATAAATCCAGTAATTCAGTATTGCGGCCAGCATTGTGCAGAACTTCCAGTTGATCGATTAGTAACTCAGGATCATTAGGATAGTTTTTTTGCAATAATTGTAATTTTCGTATTGCTTGATCAATCTGGCCATTGTTAGCGAGCGTCAATGCTTCTTTACGCATTGACTGCACTTCGTCGCGCACTAAGTCAGCAGGCGATGGTGCGAGACTAATAATTAGCATACAGGTACCGACAAGGGCGGTAATCGCTATTAAGGGATGAATTCTTTTTCGTGGCATTAGCTGATAAATTTTCGCGTGAAATAGGGTTTGTTTGTTATTTGAAGCCAATAATAGCACGGTTTGTGCTGTACGCAGAGTGATCAGTGTCAAATTTTGAACACCACTAAGTGGCATAATTCACGGTTATTACGCACATTTAAGTAAGCCCTAGCGTGTCGTATTGTTAAACTGATTTATGTAGCCAGTAAATGTCGCTTAGACAAAGATGTCGAGAGAGCCTTAATGAAATTTGAAACCGTGAAACTTCCATTAATTATATTATCAGCCAGTGCAATGGTGGTTTTATTATTGGTGTTGTTTAAACCTGAACCGCCCCGCAATCCGGTAGAGATAGAACCGTTGATAGTGGATGTGGTTGAAGTTAAGCGTAAGGCATTACCCGTGTCTATCGCTGGGCAGGGTGTTGTGTCTCCCAGAATTCACACTTCGATGATTTCTGAAGTGTCTGGTCGAGTGATTAGTGTGTCTGATAAATTTGTGGTTGGCGGGTTTTTTGAGCGTGGCGAGGTGTTGCTAAAAATTGATGACACTGACTACATCGTTAAATTAAGACAAGTAGAAGCCGCAGTGGCCTTAGCACGCAGTAAGCTTGCCCAAGAAAAAGGTTTTTCTAAGGTAGCTTTAATTGAATGGGAGAGGCGTCACAATAGAGATTCTCTTGATTCTCCATCGCGTGATTTGGCGTTAAGAAAACCACAGATAGAAGAAGCAAAAGCGCAGTTAGTATCTACCTTGGCCCAACTAGAGCAAGCCAAAAGTGATTTGCAAAAAACTCAATTCACCGCGCCTTATCGCGGTTTAGTTAAGTCTAAAAGTGTCGATATTAGTCAATATGTTTCAGCAGGGAGTGAAGTTGCGCAAACGTTTGCTATTGACATTGCTGAAATTAGATTACCGGTAGGCGAAAGTAAATTGGCCTACTTAAACCTTCCTGATGACTTTTCAGCTAACACTGGCCTGACAAACGCATCGGTGATGCTGACGCATACAGTTGGCGAAAAAATTTATGGTCATCAAGCCTATTTAACTCGAACAGAAGGTGTACTCGACGCTGGTAGCCGCAGCCTTTATTTGGTGGCGCAAGTGGCAGACCCTTATGGCTTGGAACGTAAGTCTGAGAACTCATCTATGTTAAGAGTTGGCACCTTTGTTAATGCCGAAATACAAGGCAAAACAATACCCAATTTAGTTGAGCTACCCCGAAACATTTTACGACCAGGAAATAATCTTTGGGTAGTGGATTCACAAAACAGATTGCAGCTGCGCAAGATAAGTGTGTTGCGAACAGGCGGTGAAAAAATGTTAGTGTCGAATGGTTTAGATGATGGTGACCTTGTTTCTTTGACCAGTGTTGGCACTGTGTTGTCAGGAACCCCCGTGCGCATTGGCTCCATTTCTAGTCAGCAAGACGCCTCAATGCTCGGTAGTGAAACTAATGCCAGGCCAAGCTCTGTTGCTCAAGATATTAGTATTGCCCCTTTAGGCGGGGTGTAATTGATGAGTAATGACACTTCGCAAACAGGATTGATAGCCTGGTTTGCCCGTAATCATGTAGCGGCTAACTTGCTAATGTGGTTTATTATCATACTAGGTTCCTACTCTGCGTTTACCATTAAAAAAGCTATCTCGCCCGAGATTGAATCAAATCTTATTCGAGTTACCCAATTTTATCCTGGCGCTGCACCGGAAGAAGTTGAACAAGGCATAGTTCAAAAAATTGAAGAAGCGATAAAAGATGTTGAGAGTATCAAAAGAATTGAGTCACGTTCTTATGAGTCTAATGCCCAAGTAAATATAGAAATCTTTGAAAGCATGGACGTTAATGCGGCATTAGATGAAGTAAAAATAGCGATTGATAGCATTTCTACTTTTCCTGAAGAGGCAGAAAAACCAGTAATGTCCATTGCAGAAATGGGCATACATGCGGTGCAGCTGCAGTTACATGGCAATTTGAATGAGTATTCTAGCAAACAGTTGGCCGAGCAAATAAAGCATGAACTGTTAGTAAATACCGAGGCCGCCAAGGTTACTATTTTTGGTTCGCGTGACTATGAAATAACCGTAGAAGTACCTGAGTCACAGTTGCGAAAATACAACTTAACTTTAGGTGAAGTCGCTACTGCAATTAGAAATAATTCGCTTAATTTACCGGCCGGCTCAATCCGTACTGACTCTGGGCAGATTCTATTGAGAACCAAAGCTCAAGCTTATTGGCAGCACGGTTTCGAAGATATTTTGTTGCTATCGTCTAATGACGGTGTGCGAGTAAAACTGGGCGATATCGCCACTATTAACGATGCTTTTGTTGAAACCGACGGCTTTGCAACTTTTGATAATTCTCCCAGTGCTGCTTTAGTGATTTATGCGGTAGGTGATCAAGACGTTATTTCGGTCGGTACGTCGGTAAAAGACTATGTAGAGAAAAGACGTGCTAGCTTGCCTGAAGGGGTAAAACTAGACTATTGGGCGGATACCACTTATTACTTAGATTCGCGATTGAATATGATGTTGAAAAACCTAGCGATGGGGGCATTGCTAGTGTTTTTTATCTTAGCCGTTTTTATGGAGCTAAAAATAGCGTTTTGGGTAATGTTAGGTTTGCCGCTATGTTTTCTAGGTGCTTTTATTTTATTACCTTTTGAACCTGCCGATGTCAGCATCAATATGATTAGTCTATTTGGCTTTATCTTAGTGTTGGGGATCGTGGTAGATGACGCAATTATTATCGGCGAAAGCGTTAACGATTATACCGAAAGACACGGGCATTCACTCGAAAACGTTGTCATTGGCGCTAAGAGGGTTGCTACTCCGGCAACCTTTGGTGTATTGACTACAATTGTCGCCTTTATGCCAACATTGTTTGTCGGCGGTCCATGGCGAAATATGCCTGCGGCCTGTGGTTATGTTGTTCTATTCTGCCTGATATTTTCGCTGATTGAGTCTAAATGGATATTGCCAAGTCATTTAGCAAATATGAATAAAGGGATGTTTAGGTGGATGAAAAGTAGGCGTCAGATGGCGTTTCAGCAACGTAATAATGCTCGTCTGCAGAGCTTTATTGCTAGAACATATCAACCGTTTTTAAAAAAATGTTTAGCCGTACGCTACACCACATTGTCGGTATTTGTTGGTGTATTGATTATTGTGCTGGCATTAATCGCGACTGGCTGGGTACGCTATGTTTTATTCTCAGATCAGCCCGGTGATTATATTCAAGTTAAGTTAGAGATGGCTAGAGGAACGCCAGACTATAAAACCCGTGAGGCATTAGAGCGTATAGGTACTGCAATCGCCGAAATTGAGGGTCAATATAGCGAGCAACATGGCGATGGCTTTATCAAACATATATTTGGTTATGGCGCCGAGGGTCGGGTTGGCGCGTTTATGATTGAATTGGAAAAAAACGAACAACGAGCAATTACTGACGTAGAAATACAGCAGCAATGGCGTGACAAAGTTGGTGATATTGTTGGTGCAAAAACGCTAGCGTTTATATCAGTTGATGACGACGACAATAGTGATATGTCATTTAATTTAGTTGGCGACAATCCGGTTGAGTTAAAAGCGGCGGCAGCTGAGTTAACCACGTTTTTAGCAGCCTATGATGGTGTGTTTGATATTCGAAGCGGTGCTAGCGAGATCGTCAGTGAAATTCATATGGATATTAAACCGGGTGCAGAGGCGCTAGGGCTTACCTTAAGTGAATTAAGCGTCCAAGTACGTGAGGCTTTCTATGGTGCTGAAGCGCAGCGTATTCAACGTGACAAAGACGAAGTTAAAGTGATGGTGCGCTACCCGTTAAATCAGCGTAAAACGATTGCTGATTTAGAAAGCATGTATATTCGTACCAGCGATGGTAGAGAAGTACCTATTATGTCGGTAGCCACGCTTGAGATTAAACCTGGCTATGCCGAAATGATTCGGATTAATAGGGAACCGGCTATTCCAATTTCTGCTGCCGCAGACAAAGCCGTTGTTGAGCCAGATCGAATCGTTAATGAAGTAGTTGAAGAATTCTTCCCTGAACTTTTTGAGCGCTATCCATCAGTTAAATATCGTCTCGACGGTATGAGTATTGAAAGCGTCAATATGCAAAACGACTTATTTACCGGTTTTGCTGTTGCCTTGTTTGGTATTTATGCTCTGTTAGCAATTCCGTTGCGTTCATATATGCAGCCATTAATTATCATGAGCGTCATTCCCTTTGGCGTTATTGGCGCAGTAGCGGGGCATATCATTATGGATATGGCAATAAGCATGATGTCTATTTTCGGTATTATTGCTTTGTCTGGGGTGGTAGTTAATGACAGCTTGATATTGGTGGACTTTATTAATCGCGCGGTTAATGAGGGTAAGTCTGTGTTGTCAGCCGTTATTGATGCTGGTAGTAGCCGTTTCCGAGCGATATTGATTACCTCTCTGACAACATTTTTCGGCATATTTCCTATGCTGCTAGAAACCTCAGCCCAAGCTCAGTTTGTGTTGCCTATGGCAGTATCGCTAGCCTTTGGCATTGTTTTTGCCACTGTCATCTCACTAATAGTGGTGCCATGTTTATATCTTGTATTGGATGACTTTGGATTGATTGCTAAGAGCGATGATGATGTCGACACTGCGTTGGCCTCTGCTTAAGTGCGGTTAAGCATTTTTTTGTCAGCGTTTGTGGTGATCTCTTTTAAGCTGGTGCCATCAATAGGGTAAATAGCGGTTCCCACGCTAGTGATGATTTCTATTTGCTGGCCCTCTATCTTTATAGTTCCCGATATTTGGGCAACTAACTTTTCTACGCTTTTTTGGACTTGTTCTTGGTTCTCAGGATTTATTGTTAGCAAGGCAAAACGAGTGCCGTATAAGCGCCCTAAGGTTTGATTTTCGCCTAGTACTTTATCTAAGCGATAAACTAAGCTTTTAAGTATTTTATCCCCAAAATCATAACCATATTCATCATTTATTGATTTGAATTTTTCTATTCCGATAAAAGAATAAGCGAATCTTTGGTTTAAATTTCCGTCACTGTCAATAATATCGCTAACCAGTTCAGTTATTTTTTTATAGTTATATATCCCTGTCAGTTCATCATAATTAATCGTATGTAGAAGTTTGGACTGTTGTTTTAAAAGT
Source organism: Porticoccus sp. (assembly GCA_047628915.1). GTDB lineage: Bacteria > Pseudomonadota > Gammaproteobacteria > Pseudomonadales > CAWVSB01 > CAWVSB01. The sequence goes on from JBLHWB010000001.1 coordinate 12,894, forward strand.
ATTTTTCTTTCGCGATAATATAAATAGGTGTAAAGATAACAGCAGATGGCAATAATAAAAATTGTGCCTATATAAATGTTGCGCTCGATCAGATATGCATGTTGGCTGCTAAAACCTTCAATGCCTACTTCTATATTAATAATGTTCTCTTTTAGTATTAGAATAACTATCGCCGCTGCAACGGCGATAGTCGTCCATGATTTTCCTGATTTCGGGCCTGCTATAAAGTAAGCCGCTATAGGAATGCCCAAGTAGTAGTAAGTTGTGAGGCCGTAAGCATTTAAGAATGCTAAGCTTGTCGCTAAACCCGCAATAAAGAAACCCATTAGTAATAAGTTACAGCAGTTGTTTAACTTACCATTAAGTAGATATACCGATAGGCCTGCTGCGCTAAAGCAAAAAATCGTGATAAGCGTTGATAAACCAAAAAAAACATCAGGTTGAAATATTTTTAAAAAAACAATTAATATTAGCGATGCAGCGATGGATGTTAGAGTCAGATAAATGAAAAATTGATGTCGCATAATATCGTGGCTGTCGAAGTTCGCATGCCCCGCGATAAATCTATTTACAGTCGTTGAAAAATTCATTTTAGAAATACTCAGTCTTAATTGTTTTCTTGGTGTAGTTTTTCATGGTTATAGCGCTAAGTTGCTCAAGAAGATCGCCGTCACGTTTAGTGTAAAAAATATACCCCGCGTCTACATCTATCTCGGCAGTGTAGCCATTATATGCGACAGTCTCACAGACATCGTCTAATAGCTTTTCAAAAAACATTGTGATTTTTCTTTTGTCATTTGTCATTATGATTATGACGAATTTAGTGCTAGATACTCTTCCGATAATATCCTTTTCACCTAGTAGAAAATTCATTCTAGCGGTAATGGTTAATAATATATCGTTGGTGAAATTTTGCCCATATTCATAGTTGAACTCTCTAAGGCCATTTATGTTTAGCGCAATAATACTGACTTTTTGTGCTAACGGGCTTGATTGGGCTTGTAGCTTATTGAATCTTGATATGAGTGCTTTCCGGCTATATATTTTCAGTAACGGATCTAGGTTTGACAGCTCTGCTAATATTTTACGAGTAGTTAAAATGTCTGTTTTTTTTACAGTTATTAGTTTTTCATAGTTAGAGCAGGCGAAAATAATCAGTAAATAGCTCGAGATATAAAAACTACTAATGATAATAATTGCTCTCTCATCAGCCGCGATTGCTTCTATAGAATAGCTATCTAAGTCGTGCAAGTATAGAAGCACTGCCACCGTTAGAATGCCTATTAGACCATTAATGATTAGCGCGGATCGACCTAAAACGAGTAATGACAATATTGGCAGTAGCAATATATAATAGGTTGGGTAATTAATGGTCACTACATAACTAAATGCAGGCAAAGCAAAGGATACATAGAGTAACAAAGACACCATTATCCCAGTAATCTTCAGCGATTTAGTTTTTAAATAGAAAAAATTAACGGTGATAACCAGTATTAATAATACTGGCGGAATCACTGCGTTGAGTTGCAGGGCACTGCTAACATCGAAAAACAGGTAAAGGTAGCTGTCCAAAATAAGCAGTACAGTAATAAGGTCTAATAGCTTTAAGAACAATTTATGGCGTATTATAAGATAGTCATTTTTAGCTGAAATGCTGTCAATTACTGCGGCGCGATCATTAAAAAAACGTTTTGCGAGCGTGATCATTTGTTAGTTGCCCTGTTCTTATAGCTACCTAAGGCTAATGATTATTTACTTATAGCATATATTGTTGTTGAATGGGCTTATATTTTGGTAATGGGGACTGGTTTTATCTTTTTTATTTGTGCCTTTCAACCACTGTATTTGCTGTGCCAGAAAATTCTGCAATCTCTACATTCCTGCCATCGGGGTCGGGGATAAACATCATCATTACGCCTTCAACTTCAAACGGCTTTGGGGGGTTAAGTCCAGCGGCTTTAAGCGCAGCATGGGCTATTTGTATGTCGTCGACTGAAAACGCCGTCATCGCAGTATCAGTGCTGCCATCGATCTGCACTGTGCCGCCTTCAGGATTGTTAAGTTCGATAAACTCAATGGCGCCGTTATCCGGCGTTTTACAGCCAACCGCTCGACCAATACCGTCGGGGAGATCAATGTCAAAAATCACTTTAAGACCCAGCGTGTCACGATAAAATTGTAGAGTTTTTTCAATGTCGCTGACGCGAGTTGAAACGTGGGAAAAATTATTTACTGTAATAATTGACATAAGACCTCCGCTAGAGGCGTTACTTGCCAGTAAAGTTTGGTTTACGTTTTTCTAAAAATGCTGCGATACCTTCTTTACCGTCGGTAGTCGCGGCCATCGTCGCAATGCCATTTGTTTCTAGTTGCAGCTGAGTTTCGTAGCCATTTTGAAAACTGCTCATTAATAGATTTTTCACTTGTCCATAAGCAGTGCTTGGCCCTTTAGCTAACTGCGTAGCAAGCTCGTTTGCTCGCATCATAACATCTGCAGGTGGAACAACTTCACTGACTAAGCCCCAGTCCAAGGCCTCGGCCGCACTGAGTACGCGGTTAGTGATCATCAGCTCCATGGCTTTTCGCATGCCCACTAATCTCGGCAGTACATAGGTGCTTGATCCGTCTGGTGACAAGCCTGCCCCAGTGTAAGCTAAGGTATATTTGGCAGTATCAGCACTGATCGCAAAGTCCCCAGCGATGGCAAGGCTAAAGCCCGCGCCAGCAGCGGTGCCATTAATCGCGGTAATCACTGGTTTATTCATGCGGGCAAAATTGGATGTAGCGCTATGCAGTGCCGAGGTGATCGTTCTTAGGCCGTCGGCAATTTTGTCGCCATAGGCCGCAAAGCTTGCTAAGTCGCCACCAGCCGAAAACATTTTTCCATTGCCAGTGATAATGACAGCACGAATTGAATCGTCACTATAAATTTTGATGGAAGCATCATTGAGCTCTTCTGCCAAAGGGATATTAATACTGTTGGCTGCGTTAGGACGATTTAGAGTGATTGTGGCGACGGCGTTATTGACTTCGTATTGAATGTTTTTGTAATCAGACATAATGCTCTCAGATATTGGTGGTTTGATTTATAGCGTAGTAAATAATAATAGCTGAATAGTAACCAATCTTGAGTAGGTCAGTCTATGCGGTATCCAGATAGTTAGCGAAGTGGCTATTTACTGAGGTAGGTGCTGACAAGTATCATGGCGACCTAATTTTTAGTAGGCAGTGCATTGGTATGAGTAAAAGTCGAGTTTTAACCGGTATCACCACCACCGGTACGCCACACTTAGGTAATTATGTTGGCGCTATACGCCCAGCAATTACGGCGAGCAAGCAAAGTGATAATGAGAGTTTCTTTTTTTTGGCGGATTACCATGCCTTAATTAAATCCACTGATCCTAAACTTGTGCAGCAATCGACCAAAGAAATTGCTGCTACTTGGTTAGCGTTGGGGTTGGATACTGATAAAACAGTGTTCTACCGCCAGTCTGATGTACCGGAAATTACTGAGTTGTGCTGGATGCTAACCTGCGTTGCTGGCAAGGGTTTAATGAATCGCTCCCATGCCTATAAGGCGGCGGTAGATGCAAATCAAGAAAAAGGTGATGACGCTGACCTTGGTGTGACCATGGGTTTATTCAGTTATCCGATTTTGATGACTGCTGATATTCTTATGTTTAACGCCCACAAAATCCCAGTAGGCAAAGATCAACTCCAGCATTTAGAAATGGCTCGAGATATCGCTCAGCGATTTAATCATATTTATGGCGACCACTTTGTCTTACCTGAGGCCGTTGTGGGAGATGATGAGTCGGTATTAGTGGGTTTAGATGGTCGTAAAATGAGTAAAAGCTACGGCAATACTATTCCATTGTTTTCGACTGAAAAGAAATTACAAAAATCGATCAATAAAGTACTGACTAATTTATTAGCGCCAGGCGAGGCTAAAGATACCGATGATTCGGCGGTGTTTCAGCTGTGGCAGGCTTTTGCCAGTGAAGACCAAATTACCTATATGCGTGACCAATTTGCCGCCGGCATTGGTTGGGGTCAGGCCAAGAAAGAGCTATTTTCGTTAATCAATGAAGAAGTTAAGGACGCACGTGAGCGTTATAACGAGCTAATGGAAGATGGCGCTAAAATGGAACAGATTTTGCTGGCTGGTGCAGTGAAAGCACGTAAGGAAGCTAAGCCATTGATGGCGAAAATTCGCGAATCTGTCGGTATTGGCAGTCTTGCGCTTTAGTTTCTAATGGATAGCGAGGCGTTAAACAATTAAGGGATAGTAAGTTGAATTTGCTTAGTCGATAGGCGTTAATCCTCCCATCAAAATTATAACTAAAACTTCTATATGGGTGGTTTAATGACAAGAGTAGCAGGCAAGGTTGCGATAGTAACAGGGGCAGGTAGTGGCATGGGTAGAGCCGATGCTATTTTGTTAGCAGAGCAAGGCGCTAAAGTTGTTGTTACTGATCTCAATTTAGCTAGCGTGGAAGAAACCGCTGGTATGATTGGCGATGCGGCCTTGGCCATCGCTCATAATGTGAGTAAAGAGGCCGACTGGGAAACAGTTATCGCCAGAACCATTGCGCACTTTGGGCGCTTAGATATCTTAGTTAATAATGCCGGTGTCATGAAAATGGGTAGTGTGGTTGATACAACACTTGAAGACTGGCATTTTGTTAATTCGGTTAATAGTGACGGCGTATTTTTAGGTTGCAAACACGCGATACCGGCAATGGAACAATGCGGAAATGGCGGCTCAATTATTAACATGTCATCGGTTGCCGCGCTACATGGGATGAGTTTTGTAGCCGCTTATTCAGCTTCAAAGGGCGCGGTAATGGCCTTAACTAAATCTGTCGCTATGTATTGCCGTGAAAATAATAATGGCATTCGCTGTAACTCAATTCATCCTGATGGCGTAAAGACGCCGATGGTCGTGAAGGTATTTACGGGCCAAGATAGCGCTACCCGTGAAGAAATTGAGGCGATGCAGATTCCATCCATGCCTATGGCTGAACCGGAAGATATTGCTAATTTGGTGCTGTATTTAGCCAGCGACGAGTCGCGTTTTATGAATGGCTCTGAAATGGTAATTGATAACGCTGCCACTATCACGCCCCCCGCTATTGTTTAACCAGAGCTCCTTATGCCTTTAGATCCTGCTGCGAAATCTTTATTGGATTTGATTAATTCACTGGATACCGCTCCGATGGCTGAAAAGACGCCACAAATGATGCGCGGCGGGATGAAATTACCAGCCGATGAAAATCCTGTCGAAATGGCTCAGATTGAGGATGTAGTGATTGCGGGCAGTGCTTCGTCTATCGATGCTAGGGTCTATGTGCCTCATAGCAATGTTGATCAGCTGCCACTTTGCCTGTTTTATCATGGTGGAGGTTTTGTGGTTGGCGATTTGGCTGACTATGACAGTTGGTGTCGCCGCGTCGCAGATAAAACAGGCGCTATTATTATTTCAGTTAACTACGCCTTGGCGCCTGAATATAAATTTCCGCAAGGGCCAGACGATTGTTATCAAGCTTTGTTGTGGGCTGAGTCCAATGCTGTTCACTACGGTGGAGATAAAAGCAAAATAGCAGTGATGGGTGATAGTGCTGGCGGCTGCATGGCGGCGGTTGTGTGTCAGCGGGCCGTAGTCGAACAAGGCCCGGCTATTTGTCATCAAGTATTAATTTATCCGGTAACAGATTTTAATTTTGACACTACGTCGTATATTAATAACGGTGAGGGATATTTTTTAACTCGTGAGCTAATGCAGTGGTTTTGGAATCACTATTTGGAGAACATTGAGCAAGGCGCTTTGCCGTATGCATCCCCCATTCGAAGTGAAAGCTTAAGTGGTTTGCCTAGCGCAACGGTGATTACGGCTGAATATGATCCTTTATTAGATGAAGGTAAAAACTACGCTGACAAACTAAGATCTCATGGGGTTAACACTACTTATCAAATGTACGAGGGTATGTTTCATGGCTTTGTTAGTTTTATTAATATGCTGCAGCAGGCGGATCAGTCGATAGAGTTTATTGCCAGCCAGTTACAGCAATCATTTAGCGAGGTTTAGCAAACACCATGGGTATTTATGCGTTAACAGGAGGTGCTACTGGCATTGGTGCCGCTATTAAGCAGCAGCTGATCGATGACGGGCATGAGCTTGTTGTTGTCGATATAAAAGATGCGGATATCATCGCTGACCTTGCTACCACTGCTGGTAGAGATAAGGCTATTGTGGCAATAACGGCGGCAGCGCCGAATGGTCTTGATGGTTTCGTGCCCTGCGCAGGTATAGCACCGGTTATTACCCCCTCATCACTTATTATCAGCGTAAACTTTTTTGGTGCCATAAATTTGGTCAAAGGCTTGAAGCCATTGCTGGTAAAACGCTCAGGCTCGGTAGTGTTGGTGTCGTCTAACTCGGCTCCCATGGGCTCAGATGAGCAAACAGTTGATGCCATGCTTGAGGGTGATGAAAGTGCAGCGTGTAAAAGGGCCGATGAAGTTGCTATAGGCCAAAGTGCCTACGGCGCATCAAAGCTAGCGTTGGCGCGCTGGATGCGCAGAAATACGGCTGAATATGCGCAAGCAGGAATACGAATAAATGCCGTTGCGCCAGGCGTTATTCAAACGCCAATGACTGATCAAGTTGCAGCTGATCCAGAATATGGTCAGTTAATTAAAGACTTTGCTGCTTCTATCCCAGTTGGCCGTTCAGGCACCCCGCAAGATATTGCTAACGCGGTATGCTTTATGCTGAGCGACAAAGCAGCATTTATGGCGGGGTCTGTTATGTTCGTAGATGGCGGCCATGATGCAATGCTGCGTTCAGACCAGTTTTAAGACGCGATTCAATCTTCGTCGTAATACATAAACGGGCCGCTGTTAAGGTAAGGTTCCATTGTCTTGACAGCGTTATCATAAATTACTTGTATATCGATTGGTGCGTTGCCAGCAGCACGGCGCGACAGCATCGTTACCGGGAATAAAAAGTGCTGTGTTTCACGATATTGCAGGGCTTTGCTGCGGCCCAGCTTGTCTTCATAGATAACCCAGTGCAGGCCCAGCTCTTTGGCCATTATGTCACCTAGTGCCACCCCCATGGCTTGCATCATCTCAGTGTCTTTTTTATTGACAAAGTGCTGGTCTAATAGGCGCTGCATGTTTGCGATGTCGGTTAAGTCGGCCCGCAAATTAGACCCCGTATTAAGCTTTAATAGATCGTCTACCTTAGCTTTCTGAGCATTCATAGCCTTGGTGTGCAGTGGCCATAAACTTTCAAGTTTGTATTTGTCTTCGCTTTGCACAGTATTACTGGCAAATAACACGCATAAAATAGTGGCGATAAAACTGTTTTTTAGCGGCACAGTTATCCTCCTTTGCTCGGTTGTCTCTTATAGTTTACTAGGGCTGTTTTTAATAGACCGTTAGTATACTAAAAATATCCCTGTGATAGCCTTAATAATCAATAGATATAGGCATTTACTAATATATTGATGGGCTGGTGTTTTACTTGTGCTGAGTACAGTGCGCTAGTAATATGTCGGCCTTTTCTACGCGACGGAGTCAGGGCATGATAAAGGGCAGTATGGTAGCCTTGGTAACACCAATGGAAAGCACCGGAGTAATAGACTGGCAGGCTTTGTCAAGGCTAGTAGAATGGCATGTTCAATCTGGTACAGCAGCGATAGTTGCAGTTGGTACTAGCGGCGAGTCAGCTACTTTAGGTGTTCCCGAGCATTGTGCGGTAATAACCGCAGTCGTTGAAAAAGTTGCTGGGCGCATACCGGTTATTGCGGGCACTGGCGCCAATTCTACCGCCGAGGCAATTATTCTAACCAAAGCGGCTAAAGATGCTGGCGCCGATGCGGCTTTATTAGTTACCCCTTATTACAATAAACCTACTCAAGAAGGCTTGTATCTGCATCATAAAGCGATTGCAGAAGCCGTAGATATAGATCAGATTTTATATAATGTTCCTGGTCGCACCGCCTGCGATATGCAACCTGAAACAGCGGTGCGCTTATCCCAGATTAGCAATATTATTGGCATTAAAGAGGCTACCGGTGATCTAAGCAGAATAGATATGTTGGTTAATCAAACACCAGCAGATTTTGCTTTGTATTCTGGCGATGATGCAACGGCGATGGACTTTATTTTGGCTGGTGGTCACGGTGATATATCAGTAACAGCGAATGTCGCTCCCAAAGAAATGGCTGAAATGTGTGCTTTGGCTATAGCCGGCGACCGCGCTGGCGCAGAGGCGATAAATAAGCCTCTGTTGTTATTGCACGACAGGTTATTTTTAGAGTCTAACCCAATACCCGCTAAATGGGCTTTGGCTGAAATGGGTATGATTGATTATGGTATTCGTCTGCCACTAACCGTATTAGACACGCAATATCACTTGCCAGTGCGTGAAGCATTGCAGCAAGCGGGCATTTCGCTTAAATAAAAGGATAAACATGGTACACAGTAAGCGTCTATTATTGGCTTTAGTAACACCGTTGGTTTTTTCTGGTTGTGGTGTATTTGGCGGTGAGTTTTTCAGAGATCGCAGTGGCGATTATCGCAACGCCGAGTCAACCCCGGCGCTAACTATTCCACCAAACTTAGATAGCAGTTCGATTAATAGCTACTATCCTATTCCTGAAATAGGGCCAAACGCACCATTGTCTTCTAATTTTGAAGTACCAAGACCGATGCGTCTGGCGGGTAATAACGAAGATTCTATTAAAATTAAATCCCTTGATGATCAGCGCTGGATTTTAGCCAGTATGGCGCCGGGCCAAGTATGGCCAAGACTGCGAGATTTTTTAATTACTCGCCGTATCGGTTTGGCTAGTGAAAACGGTGCCACCGGCATCATTGAATCTAATTGGCTAACTAAGGCTGACGATGACCCATATCGTGAGCGTTACAAAATTGCAGTAGTACAAGGCTTACAGCGTAACAGTTCAGAAATATCGGTATTACAATATCAAGAAGAGAAAGTAGGTGTGGCGGGTGCTATCAGCTGGAATGACCGCTCGGTTGATGCCGCCAGGGAAAAAATTGTAATTGATGAGTTTGCACGGTATTTAGCCGAAACCATCGATGCAACTAGCTCGGTATCACTGAAAGCTCAAGGCATTAATACGGCTAGAAGAATGTATTTAGTGAGTGGTGAGGCGCCAATTTTGCGTTTTGATTTAGCGCGTGACAGAGGCTGGGCATCAGTTAACTTTGCTCTTGGTAAAGCCGGCTTTACGGTTAATGACATGGATTCAAGTCTGGGGGCTTTTTATGTCACCTATGGAGGGCCACAAGATGAGTTTGAAAAAGAAACCTCGTTTTGGAGTTATTTAAACCCATTTGCTTGGGGTGATGATGACGAATGGCCGCCGACTGATTATCGTATTCGAATGACTGATGGGAGTAATGACGGCTGGTTAGAGCTGCGGGTTGAAAAAGACGCCGAGCAAAACCCTAATGAATTTGAAATGATGCTTAATGAAATCAAAGGAAACATGAGCTAATTACATGCGTTTAGCATCTTTAGGTAGTGGCAGCAAAGGTAACGCTACCTTAGTAGAGTCTGATAATACCTGCATATTAATTGATTGCGGCTTCTCGCTGAAGGAAACCACTAAGCGCCTAAGCCGTCTTGGTCGGAGCGTTGAAGATCTTGATGCAGTTCTGGTTACCCACGAACATTCTGACCATATTAAAGGCGTGGCTGTCTTAGCTAAGAAGCACAAAGTGCCGGTGTATATGAGCCACGGCACCGCTAGCTCACAAAAAGAACTAGCCTTTGAGGTGGAAAGAATAAATTGCCACGGCAGTTTTACGATTGGCGATATTGATGTCCATCCGGTGCCTGTTCCTCATGATGCCAGAGAGCCTTGCCAATTTGTATTTTCGCAAAATAATTTTCGTCTTGGAGTGCTGACTGATTTGGGTCATATCTCGCCTATAGTTTTCGACCAATACAAAGATTGTGATTTATTATTGGTTGAGGCTAATCACGACGTTGAGATGTTGTATCAAGGCCCTTATCCAGAGAGTTTAAAACAGCGAGTCGCCGGTGATTGGGGGCATTTATCCAATCGTCAAACGATGGATTTTTTGCAGGCTATTAATCATGATCGCTTACAGAAAGTAGTCTTAGGTCATATTAGTGAAACCAATAATTCTACTCGTTTGGTTGAAGGCTGCTTATCAGATGTGAGTAAATTGCAAGCAGATGTGGTGCTGGCTGATCAGAATGATGGTTCCCATTGGTTATTTTTATAATTAGCTAAGGATGCTTGCTATGTCTTATTGGTTGTTTTCTTTAGGTCTATTGAGTTTAGTTTTTACTTTGATGGCGCTGTACCCAGCGCGCAGGCTTGGTTTTTTCATGCCATTATATTTTTTCTCGTCATTGTTGCAGGGTGAATTAGCTCCTTGGCATTTGTTATTGCAAATGCCCTTAGCTTTATGGATGGCTAATAGCGGTGGGCTTGAGAGTCTATACGGTCAACTGGGCTTAGTGTTTTATGTGCTGTCTTGGCTTGGCTTGGTGCTGGTGATAATTAGAGCCAAAGGCTCTGAAAAGACATTGGAAGGTGCCTTAGTAGAAGGGCTGGGCCAAAATTACTTGGCGACTATTGATAGTACTCGTCTGCCGTTAGTTAATGCGCCGTTAAAATTAAGTCACTGGTTGATGCCGTTTAAGTTCAGCCGGAAAGGGGTTAAGTGTCAGTACAATATCGCCTATGGTGAGGCGGGCAAGCGTAATTTACTCGACGTTTATTATCCTGAAAGTGAAGCCGACAAACTCCGACCGGTGTTGATTCAAATACACGGTGGTGCATGGATAATAGGCCATAAACAACAGCAGGCCATGCCACTTATTCACCATTTGGTTAGCCGCGGTTGGGTCTGTGTTTCGATTAACTATCGTCTTAGTCCCAAGGAAAAATTCCCGGCGCATATTATCGATGTTAAAAAAGCGATTGCTTGGACCAAAAAAAATATTGCCGAATATGGTGGTGATGCAAACTTTGTTTGTCTAACGGGTGGCAGTGCAGGTGGTCACTTGTCGTCATTAGCAGCGGTTACAGCTAACGCGGCTGAGTTTCAGCCGGGTTTTGAAGATAGCGATACGACGGTGCAAGCGGCGGTGCCATTTTATGGCGTGTATGACTGGGTCGACAAAGATGGCTGGCGGCTTGGTACTGATATGCAAGACATGCTAATTAAATATGTGATGCCTGAAAATACTCAGCGAGGTGATGCGGTTTGGGAGCATTCCAGTCCTTTGTACCAGGCTGGCAGTCACGCCAATATTCCACCTATGTATTTAATTCACGGCGATAATGACTGCTTGGCATGGGTAGAAGATGCACGTTTTATGACGGCCAAGTTAAAACAGGTGTCTGATCAAGCTGTAGCTTATGCCGAGTTACATGGTGCGCAACATGCGTTTGAAATTTTCCACTCGTTACGTACTGATATCACCACTAGATCTATTATTAAGTTTTTAGAGTGGACCTATGCCAACCATCTAGCCAATAATAAGCGTTAATCTTAAGATTACCTTAATAAAAATATTAATAGTGAATGCGACTAAGGCAACTTTGAATCGCTACCGCAAAGGGAGTTTATAATGAAACAGCTTGGCGTCCTCGACTCAGCGTTTATCAACCTTGAGCAACCCAATACCCCACAACATATCGGTGGGCTCGGTATTTACGACCCATCGACTGCACCAGACGGTTTTGTGCGCTTTAAACAGGTTATATCAAGCTTTGAACGTCGCTTGGCAACGATGCCACTGTTTCGTACACGTTTAGTTGAAGTGCCGGGTGGACTAGATAAACCCTACTGGGTACGAGATGAAAATTTTGATGTAGAGTTTCACCTGCGTCATATTGCCTTGCCTCACCCGGGCGACTGGCGTCAGCTATGTATTCAAGTCGCTAGGCTACATGCGCGGCCCTTAGATATGACCCGACCGTTGTGGGAGGTATATATTATTGAAGGGCTGGATAAAATCCCGAATATTCCGCAAGGGAGTTTTGCAGTCTATACCAAAATCCATCATTCGATGGTTGACGGTGCCGGCAGTCAAGGTTTTATGGCGGCACTACATGATTTAGAGCCAGTGCCAGCTCAGCAATTTCAAACGATGAATGCTGACGAGCAAGGAATATCTGACCGAGAACCCGCTGTCGGTGAATTATTAACCCGCGCAGCTATAAATTCAGCTAAAGATGCCGTTAGTCTGACTAAGGGTGCAGTTAATCTTACTGGTGATTTAGTTAAAATGGGTTTGGCTTTAGTACGAGATGAAATGCCAGCACCCGAAATGTATGCACCTAAAACTAGGCTAAATAAGCCGGTTGGACCACATCGAGTTTTTGAGTCAGCAACGTTTAAATTACTTGATTTTAAAGCCCTAAAAAACGCCACGGCAACAACGATAAATGATGTCGCTTTGTCGGTAATAGGCGGTGCAATGCGCAAGTATTTGGAGCATTACAATGAATTACCGGATGAATCGCTAACCGCTTCATTCCCACTTAATATGCGCTCTCGCCGCAGCCGGTCTAAAGACAACAATCAGGTTGGTTCAGTATTCGCTTCCTTGCATACTAATATTGCTGACCCTGCAGAGCGCCTGCAAGCGATTCATATAAGTACTCAGGCGGCCAAGCAGTTTGGTGAAAAAAGTCCGCTAGTTGATACCTTGAAGTTGGCGGGTATTTTCTCACCATTAGTGACTAAAGCCGCCGCAAGGCTATGGTCTGAAAGTGAGATATCCAGCACTTTGCCAACCAATATTTCTACCGTTATATCAAATGTGCCAGGTCCCAACTTTGATTTATACTGCGCCGGAGCGAGACTGGTTAGCAATCATGGATTGGGCTTGTTAACGCCGGGCGTTGGCATATTTCAAATGGTATACAGCTCTAGTAACATTTTTACTATTTCAGTGTTAGCCGACAGGGATATCATTCCTGATCCTGAGTTTTATCGTCAGTGTATTGAGGAGTCTTTCGCAGAACATAAAGCGGCTATTCTTGGTAAAACTATGAACAAGACTGTGGTTAAAGGCTCAGCTAAACTAAAGCCTAAAACAAAGAACTCTGTGCCAGCTAATAAAGTATCCGCTAAGAAAAAAACGTCGGTCAGAAAAGTTGTCAGAGCAAATACGTCGCTTAAAAAGAAAAAGGGGGCGCCGACTAAAGTCGTTGATAAGAAGGTTCAGTAAGAGACCGTATTAAGTATTAATAACTTGCTAGTTATCCAAACTAAATTTATCGGCATCTCTATAAGCAGGGAATTTTTGTTGATAAGTAGTTTGCTCATCAAGATCTATCGTTTGCGTGTACAGGCCTTCTCTATCGCCACAGTCTTGTACTAACTCGCCTAAATGATTTAACAGCAGTGAATCACCGCTATAGCTTATATCTTTGCCATCTATGCCTACACGATTAACCCCAATAACATGGCTCTGATTTTCAATCGCCCGTGCAATTAGTAAATTACGCCAGTGCAGACGCCTGCGTGCTGGCCAGTTTGCCACATACAGTAGTAGATCATAATTTTGTTGGTTGCGACTCCAGACGGGAAAACGTAAGTCGTAACAGACTTGTAAGTTTATTCGCCAGCCGCGCCAGTTAATAATTTTAAGCTTGTTGCCAGCTTTATACCGCTCATGTTCTCCGGCCATGCTGAACAAGTGCTTTTTATCGTAATATTCCAAATTGTCGGGTGTAGCAAAAATTAATCGATTATAAATACTGCCGTTTTCTGAAATAGGGATACTGCCGGTAATAGCACAGTTATACTTTTTAGCGGTATCTTTTAGCCAATTGACACTGTTGCCGTTCATTGTCTCGGCAATTTTTACGTTATCCATGGTAAAGCCGCTGGTGAACATTTCAGGTAATACGATCAGGTCTGTTTTTTGTATTAATTGATTTTCTAATAACGTTGTTATTTGGGCTAGGTTTTGGCTTGGGTTTTCCCATAGCAAATTGAGCTGGGCTAAAGTGACGGTTAGTTTTGTCATAGGAAAACCCAGAGTTATGGTGTTGGAGTGAAACCTTTACCGAGTGTTGTCAGCAACGCACTGTTGAAGCTTTCTTTAATACTAGCTTCATCCCAATTGCGCAACAGGCGATCTATATCAGACTTGATTGCCACCACAGTTTTTGCGCGGCTAGAATGTATTTGCATAGCATCTAAATCGATAAGCTGAATACCATTGTTGGTCACAATAAAATTAGTGGCCTTCATATCGCCATGGCTGATATTTGCCCCTATCAACTGGTCAACTAACTTAGCCGTCAAGGCTGGCAAATGAGAGGGATCAATTGGACTCGCATCAGTTGATCTAACTGCTGTCAATAAATCTATGCCAGCAGAATATTCGGTGACTAGCCATGCTCGTTTTCTGATAAAGCCAAAGCGTTCCTCAACTAAAGCTACTGGTAATGGCGTGTTAATTTCGTTATAGCGTAAATAATTACCATTATGCCAAGAAGCCCAGCCGCGTGTTGGGCGCAGACTGCGGCTGACAGCGTGACGCCAGTCTTTAATATTGTAACGTTTGATCACATAGGGTTTGCCGTTGTATTCAACTTTCGCAACAGTTGCGGTATTACCGTCTTTTAGTTGGCTGCCACTTTCCATCCATCGGTCAATATTTTCTAGCTTGTTTAACAGCTCATCACTTAAATGGTCTTTGCGGACAACGGTGATGCCCGCATTGTTTTTCGCCACCCAGAACTCAGTGCAATTACGGCTTAGTTTTTTCTTGTAATGAGACCAGCGACTTTGCTGCATACGCGCAATAGCGCTATTTAACTGGTCTGGGTTTATTATGAAATAATCATAAATGTCACTGTAGTGGCGACACACTTCAGCGATATTGGGACGTTGCTCTGCAGGAGTTTGCGCAAGTAATAAACCTAGATTATTTAGTGCCAACTTTTTACTTAATGGTCCCTTATTGTTTTTAATCGAGGCGCTATCGACTATCCAAATTTTGTCATGATCATATAAAAAATTATCCAGATGGATATCGTCTTGATATAAGCCACGAGCATGCATTTTGGCGACAATTTGGCAGCATCTAAGTAGTAAGTTTTGCTGCTCTGCGACCTTCATACTGAGCATTGCGCTAGCAACGCTTATCGTATCTATGTGTTCGTAGACTAGCATCCAGCTTCGGTTGCTTGGCTGGCGGCGGGGTGCGCTCGCTGCATTTACTGATGGCGTTAAGAACCCTTTGTTTTCCAGCCATTTTTGGCCACGAATTTCACGATCGTAGTCTTTTTTGCGATAAAATAACTTTCCCACAACAGTTGTGCTTGCGCGGTGTAGTTTTAGCACTAGTCGTTTTTTCGGTAGGTGGCGATAAACCTTTTGACACAGCCATAGCTCATCTTTGTCAACATCGATGCGCAAATAGAATGGTGTGGCAGGAAGTTGCTCTGCAGTGGCTAGCTGATCGCTACTGACAATATCTATTGCTGATGCCATAAAAGTGGTTGTTTGTTATGATTTGTTTGAATTCTAGCAAAACAAACGTAATTTGGCTTGGAACATTTTGTCTTTATATTGATCACTATTTATAAGTTAGGAAAATATTGCCAAGTAATATCATGCAGTATTAGAAATTGGCACTATAATTATTACTAAAGAATGTAAGCGAGAATTACCATGAAAAAATTGCTGGTACTGTTAATGATGTTGGCCCCACTAGCAGTGGCCGCAGAGCAAAAAATTTATCGCACAGAAGATGAATCTGGCCTAATACGGTTTAGTGACAGGCTGCCTGTTATTGACCCTGATGCCCTTGAAATGATCGATGCTGAGGAGATTGTGATAGACCCTAAGGTGACGAACACCATCCCCAGCGCTGGTTACGAGCAGGCTATAAAGATAAATGAGCTTGAGAAAAAACAGAAGGCTAAAGCAAAGGGTCAGCAAGAAACTATTTTTGATGAAAAAATAGCTAGGGCTGAAGAAGTTTTAGAGCAAGCAGAGCAGGCGTTAGCAAAAGGTCGAGTCAGAGGCGGTAACGACATTGTCGCTAATGTTGGCGGAGGCACACGCTCTTCTTCAGAGTTTCTGGCACGGGTAGAAAAACTCACCGCTAAAAGAGATGCAGCTGCCGCTGAACTTGAATCGCTGAATATGGAAAAGTCTAGACTTTAGCTTTCGGCTCTGGCTCAGCAGTCGCTTGTTCAGCAAGTACCATTCGGATCAACTGTTTATCGGCATCAACAGATTTAATCGTTACAGCAACATTTTGTCCTAACGCATAGCTAGAGTTATCAGCTGTTAGACTCAGTTCTAAACTATTAAAATGATATTTTTCAGTTAAGGTTTTGGTCTCGAGTTGACCTTCAATACCGGTTTCATCAAGTCGAATACCAAGTAAGCGGTTAGTAACTTTGATTACTTTTCCATCCAGCTTTTCACCAATAAGTGTCGTCGCGAATTGCGCCTTTAACCAATTGTCAGTTTCAAAAGTTGCTGTTCTGATAGTGCTCAGGGTGCTTTGCATTTGATCTATTTTAGTCGCATCGATCGGTGCAACATCTATGCCTGCGATATATTGTTTTAGCTGGCGGTGAATCAGTAAATCCTGGTAGCGTCTAATTGGTGATGTAACTGTTAAGTATTGTTCCAGCCCTAAACCTTTGTGTGCTTGCGGCTGCGGGCTGATATCACCCCGAGCAAACATACGACGCAGTATTTCCATTAATGGCAATTCTGTTTCTGCCTTGCTTAGCTCGCGAGTAAAGCGAATAAAGCCAGTAAGTGAATCAAGTTCCTCAGTAGACCACTCTGTATCGGTGTGTTTGTTTAGCAACGTTTGTGCGTCAGTTAGCCGCTCAGTGCGCAGCCCTTGATGCACACTATAGGCACTATCTATAGCTTTGCTTGCAAAGGCTTTGGCAATAGCTGTATTGGCCGCCAGCATACATTGCTCTACTAGGGTATGCGCTACGGTTTTATTAAATTGATTAATCGATTGAATTTTGCCGTTGTCACCTAGCTGAAAGAAGTAATCTTTTCGATCTTCATTGATAAGCTGATTCGTCTGTCGATAGCTTAGCATTGCTTCGCTAATGGCTTGAAGTTGAGTTAGCGAATCAACAATTTCTCCGCCAAAGTCTGCTGCTTTGTTGTCGCGCAAAAAGTGAGTGACCTGTGAATAGCTGAGCTTTGCATGTGAGGTGATTGTTGCCTCAGATATATCAAGGCTATCAGTACTACCATCACTGTTGATCGTTAGGCTGAACACTAGGGCTAAGCGCTTTTGCTCAGGCAGTAATGAGCATAAATCACTAGCTATTAATTCTGGCAGCATCGGTATTACTTTATGTGGAAAATAAACAGCGCTACTGCGTTTGGCGGCAACCTTGTCTAGCAACGAGCCTTCTTCAATTAACGCCGTCGGGTCTGCTATCGCTACTTTTAATAACCAGCCAGATGCGGTTTTTTCTGCAAATAGGGCATCATCCATATCAGTAGTATTGGCAGAATCAATAGTGACAAAAGGCGTTTTACTTAAATCTTTACGCGCTTTCAATAATATTTGTTGGCGCGCAGAAATAGCGTTTATTTCCTCGCCTACATTAGCAGGCCAATGAGTGGGTAAACCATATTTGGCAATGGCATAATTAGTTTCAATACTAGCGTCTTTTGCGTTACCAATAATATCTAGTACTTTGCCCTGAGTTTTCCCCTCGTTTTTAAACGGATGGCGTAAAACTTTACAGCGTACTCTGTCGCCACGTTTTGCCTTATTGCGCTCCTTCGGTGGAATAAACACCCAGCGAGACAAGCCATTACTATCGGCTTCAACAAATAAGCTTTTACCACGCTCTACCACAAAACCGTAAAACTCTTTTAGTTCGGTTTTAAATACCGCTTCAACAGTACCGGCCTCGCGACCGCCTTTATCTTTGTTAATTTCAATATCTATAATGTCGCCGGGTAGCACTTTGGCCATTTCATCGGGCGCTAAAAACACCTGCTTATTGTCTTCGCATTTTACAAAGCCAAAATTGGCACGCGAAGGGATAACCTGGCCACGTTTAACATTTCTAGCGGTGCGAATTTCTTGCTTTAGCTGTTTGAGTGCACCAAGAGTTTCATTGTTCAACATTTATACAGGCTCTATTACGTAAAAAGGGGCATATTCTAGCAGACAAAGGACAGGTTTTGACTGCCATATAGTTAACTAATGATAAAAATATAAGTAACGGTTCGGTTTAAGAATTGCAAGCGAACTGCTAGCATTGAGCTTGTTTTAATAGTGTCTAATGAGTGACTTGGCTTGGATAATAGTGATGACAATGAGTTGTTTGGTGCAGAGATGGGCGATGTTCAACCTCTGCAAACCAACAACAAGGCAAAACTAGCCAAACTCGCAAGCACCGATGCTAGTTTGCAGCGGCGGCGGGTCGCTGCGACTCAGCTTGCGGGCGAGGATGAAAATTATCTGTCGTCAGAATTCACTCAGCCGTTAAAAGCTGGTGATATCATTGATTTTAAGCGCCCCGGTATGCAGCACGGTGTATTGAAGAAGTTTCGCTTAGGGTATTACACTATTGAAGGGTCTTTAGGTTTACATCAAATGAAGGTGGAGCAGGCGCGCAAGGAAGTGTTTGAATTTATCCAAGAATGTTCAAACTACGGGCTACGAACCGTGTTAATTACCCATGGTAAAGGTATGCGCAGCGTTGACAAAATTGCAGTGTTAAAAAGCTGTGTTGCCCAGTGGTTGCCGCAAATGCCTAATGTATTAGCGGTACACAGCGCTCAGCCTCATCATGGTGGTAGCGGTAGCGTCTATATTATGTTGAAAAAAAGCGCTAAGGATAAACTGGCTAATCGAGAAAAAAATGCCAAGGGTAAGCGCTAATCAATAGTGCTGCTGACTGCATGATGGGGCACACGCCACTCCTGGATGCCCAAACCTTTAGCAACAGCGATAGTAAAAGTAAGTTTGTTACAGCGTTTGACTAAACCATGGTAGCTGGTCCCTGCATGGTCAAATTGTACTTGGCTGCCACGCTGATATTGCTGCGCGGTAGTGATCGCAAATTGTTGGTGGCTATTAAATGTCATTGGTAACTGATAAAGGCCAGCGTGCTCAGCTAAGGCTTCGTTGACGGTAGCGCCATAGCCATGATGATAAATGTCATCAAGCAGGCGATAGAATAGGGCATTGTGAACTTTGGTATTTCGACGTTTTCTTGTCTGATCATATTCAAACTGCAGAATATGGGCAAATTCATGGCATACAGTGTGGCTGAGTAAATTTAGATAACTGATGTTGCCATCAAAATATCTTCGGTCGGCGATTTCTCGACTGGTTAACCAACCACTGCATAAATTGGCATCACGTTTATCCATAATCATACCTAGGCCGTAGGTAATGGAATAACTGCTCTGATATTTTCTGCAATAAGTAGCTTTACCACTGCCAACCCGCGTTTTTAAGTTGATATTGGCTAGGCTGAAGTTAGGTAGTTCAGCGCTATAGTAGTC
This sequence comes from Porticoccus sp., assembly GCA_047628915.1. Classification (GTDB taxonomy): domain Bacteria; phylum Pseudomonadota; class Gammaproteobacteria; order Pseudomonadales; family CAWVSB01; genus CAWVSB01. The sequence continues at coordinate 32,460 of JBLHWB010000001.1, forward strand.
TTGAAATATTTGCTGGGTAAGTTGTCCCATCAATGTGGCAATGGCATGTGCTTGTTCTGATGTCACTAATCGTCTAGCTCTTAATGTATGTATTCGTTGGGTTAATTATGCCGCATCATCTTCTTCAGATGGAGGGAATTTTTCTTGCAGCAGCTGGGCTAATTTCAAGCAGGCATCATGACTAGTAAAAATGCCTACTGGCTCGCCGTCTTTAACAGCAATTATTGCTTTGATCCGTAGCTCTACCATTCGTAGCAGTACTTTATCCAGCGGGTCATTAACATCGCTAAAGCAGGCAGGGGTAGAGCTAATGTCGCCGACTCGCAGTTGCTCATAGGGTTGCACCCGATGTCCTACCAGTTTTACACGGTTTAAGTCTTGGCTAGAAATAATGCTTTCAACAACGCCGTCGATAACTACTGGCAAGTGATGAATATCATGTTCTAGCATTAATTGTTCGGCTTTGGTAATACTTTCTTTGCCATCAATGGTTTGTGGGAAAGGTGTCATCACCGCGATCATAGTGGGCATTATCTTAGTCATTCTTTTTCCTATTATGGCGCCATAACAGTGCAGAGTTAACTGATAAGAATATCTTTTGCCTTGTTCAACTGCACAGCGAGGTATTCACTGCCACCTTTATCAGGGTGACATTTTTGGATTAAACGACGATGCGCTTGGATAATATCTTCTTCGCTGGCGCCTTCCTGCAAACCTAAAACCTCTAAGGCGTGTTCGCGGGTACTTGGCATATCGCTGTCTGGGCTCTGCGTAGCAGCTTGTTTCTTACCTAATAGTCTTGGCACATATTGTGCTAGCCACGGCAGTGAAGCTTTTAAACCAGCAAACAAAGTTGCAATAGCGGCGCCAATCCAGTGTAACTTGCCCATTGCTACCAGTAGCAAGGACAACACAACCAGTAAAATCGCCCCAGCTTGCCATAGTTTTTTCTTGTTGTCGGGGCTAGGTTTTTTAAGCAATTGGTAGCCAATGTAAATAGCTAAAACAACGGCAACGAATAAAATAAGTCTGGGCATGATATGGGTCTTTATTAATCTCGTTTATTAGATGAAATTTCATGTTAGCAGTAATGACTCTTGGCGCAATCGGTTTGTTTATCTAAGCGCCATATTAAGGTTAAATATACTCAGAATAAGTATGGATAGATCATCAGGCCAAATTTATGACACCAGCAAGACTGAGTAAAATAAAACAAGTATTGTCTCAACGACAGCCAGATTTAACGGTTATAACTGACCATGTCCACAAAGGACGTAATTTGTCGGCTATTGTTAGAACCTGTGATGCCGCAGGTATTCAAGATATTACTGCAGTGATAGAAGAGAACGAGAGCTATAGAGCCTTTTTACGCGCGGCCATGGGCAGTCATCAGTGGGTTGATGTGCATAAGCAAGTCGGTTTACAGACGGCGATTGATCAGAAAAAACAACAGGGTTTTCAAGTGGTTGCAGCACATCCTGGTGATGGAGCAAAGGATTTTCGCGAGATCGACTACACCAAACCAACTGCTATATTACTAGGTGGTGAACTAGTCGGGGTTAGCGGCGAAGGTTTGCAATTAGCTGATGAATTAGTGGTTATTCCAATGATGGGTATGGTGGCATCACTCAATGTCTCGGTGGCGGCAGCAATTATTCTTACTGAGGTGCAACAGCAACGTCAGCAAGCGGGTCTATATGAAGGGCCTAGGATTCCTAATAAACAATATGAAGAGCTATTGTTTCGCTGGGGTTATCCGCGGTTGGCTAAGTTTTGTCAGCAACGCCATATTCCGTATCCTAAACTAAACGATGACGGAGATATTATTGATACTGATCAGTGGCGTGCAGCGGTTGATAAATCGGCGGCAAAAACGGCGGCCAGAAGAAGAAGAAGGAATGCGGCGTTAATCTAGCGAATGGCCACAATGTTTACAGTACTGTGCATCAGTTTCATGGCCATAACGGCCACAGCTATTGCACAAGGCATTTTTTCTTTCACGGGTTATTTCGGCAGCTATACCGGCGGTAATAATACCAGTAGGCACCGCAACAATGGCATAGCCCATTAACATAGTCAGCGAGGCCAATACCTGGCCAATAAATGTTTGCGGCGCTATATCGCCATAGCCGACAGTTGTGATGGTAACAATAGCCCAGTAAATGCTTTTAGGGATTGAGCTAAAGCCGTTTTCAGGGCCCTCGATTGCGTACATTAATGAGCCAAAAATAGTGGTGAGTATGCAAATAATAAACATAAATACCATAATTTTATGGCGCGACATTATCATCGCACGAGTTAGTATATTGGCCTCTTTCACAAAACGAATGAGCTTTAATACACGAAATATTCGCAGTACCCGCAAGAGGCGGACAACAATTAAAAACCCGCCACTGCCTAAGAAGAAGGTGATATAGGTGGGCAGTACTGACAATAAGTCGATCATGCCGTAAAAAGAGCGAAAATATTTAAGCGGTTGCGGCGAGCAATAGAGGCGCACAAAGTATTCGATAGTAAATAGAATGGTGAAACCCCATTCTGCGTAAAAAATCAAATCGTGGTATTTATAATCAATTCCATCGACTGTAGAAAGAATAACCAGTAAAACACTGATTAAAATGGCATAAATAAGCACGATATCGAAGAATTGACCTGCTGGAGTCTCAGTGCCAAAAATAACGTCGTTTAGCTTAGTTCTAAGCGGGGCATGGAAGCGATAATCATTCATAAATGCTCACCCAGTAACGGTTGATAAAATAGCAGCACTATATACCTCAGCTAGCGCAATGCTCTGGCAAACTCAGCTCGTCTAGGACCTCAACTAACACTTTACTGGTAGCACAATCTAAGTCGGTGTTACCTGCTAGATTAACTTTCTGCAAATAGCTCAAGTCAGATAAGCGCGACACGTCAGTAACTTTGTTATTCGCAAAAGCAACGTTTTTCAGCGCTGACAACTCATTTAACAAACTGAGATCTGAAATCGAGTTGTCATTCATAACCAGTACTTCGAGCTTATAAAAACGTTCTAGCCCGGCCAGGGTTTCAATTCCTGCATTGGTGCAAGCAAGTTTTGTTAATTGTTCTACTGCAGTAATTTTTTGGTCTTTTACAGTTTGCTGTAAACAGTCGTTTAAGGCTGCATCAGCCACATGCATTTTTGTTAGCAGTTTAGGTGGCGTGTAAATAACGTTGTCATTAATTCTAACGTCGTAGTCGGCGCAAGCAGTTAATAAAACTGCAGTTATAATAGGGCTTAGCTTTTTTAAGGTATGATGCATCCACATATTCCGCAAAAATGGTTTACGGCAAGTTTAGCATAGCTAGAGGCTGTGTCTTGTAAGGAAAATTACTGAATGGCTTTTGATCCAAACAATACCATCGATAATGCCGACAACGCGAAGATTGGTATTACACAGCGGGGAAACTTAAAGTTTTTAGAGCAAGCGCTACGCGAGTATTGGAATCTTGGGCAAAACAATGTGTTGTGCTGGAGTATTAACAGTGCCGGTATTAGCGTGCTAATGGTGCCACATTATTTTTTAGCACAGTTTTCATCCAGCATAGACAACATTGCTTCTAAAGATCGATTAGACGCTTTGAATGGTCGTTTTGTTCGTCAGTTAATTGCGGGTAAGCGCCAAATGGGTGAAGAAGAGTATGCCGGCACGGCTAGACGCTTTGATATAACTCCTACTCAAATAGATCTTCCTGTGCCGATTGGTAAAGATGTGCCAGTTCTAGACGCTATTGAGTCTATGGTGCGTCGTTACAGTATCAGTTATGTGAGTAAACGAGCGGTACTATTATTTGATATTGTCGATTTTTCCTTGTTTAGTCCGTTTGAGCAAACTAGTCAGATCAGCAGCTTGTCTTATTCATTAAATGCGGCGTTTAGTAAAATGCTAGCTCATAATATTAATATCGACTTTGCGCGTACTACTACTGGCGATGGTTTTTACATTTGGAATCGCAACCTAGATACGATGGCCGATACCCATTTATTTCAATTTATGCTGATGGTGATGGCAAATAATGCAGTGGCGCAGTCAAAGGCCATGGGTAGAACTGTACCAACAATACGTACAGGCTTTCATGTGGGTAGTCATTACGAATTTTACCAAGCTCAGGGCGTTAATCCGACAATGTTTAGTTATATCGTTGGCGATGTCACCATTGAGTTGGCGCGTATTCTTGAATCAGCTGCTCCCGGTCAAATCTATATCGGTGATTTTACTACCAATATGCCAACTTCCAGTCGTGACTCAGCATTTTTGATAGAAGTAGATAGCGCCCGTTTTGTTGAGCGCGCGCGTAAGCATTTGGCTTCACTAAAAGGGGTGGAGCTATCTGACGGTGGTATTGAATCAATCCATTGTTTTTTGACGGGTGAAACCAGTGTTGCCGGCGGTGAGTCAATTCATCGGTTTAAAATTATCGATAAACATGGCCTTAGTCGTAACGCCTACAATCTTCGAGTTAATATTCAAACAACTCATGGGCGACCAATTTTATTAGGCTCAAATGCTCGTGCCAATACTACAGACCGTGTTACCGGTGGTATAATGCGCAGCTCTCGCGAGAAATGATTTTCGATTTTGTGTAATCATTCAAAGATAACCCTTACTAATTCGGTTAAAAATACTAATTTAAATAATGGAGAAATTAATGATTCGTCTTGGGTTTATCATTGCCTTAGTTATATCTACTACGGCTTGTATGTCGACAGATCCATACACCGGCGATCAACAAGTAAGTAATACTGCTAAAGGTGCAAGTATTGGCGCCATCACCGGGGCCATCATTGGAGCCGCCACCTCGAGTAAAGACGATCGCAAAAAAGGAATATTAACTGGTGCCGTAGCAGGTGGTGCTATCGGCGGTGGTGTCGGTTTTTATATGGACAAGCAAGAAGCTGCATTGCGCCAGCAACTAGAAGGCACTGGCGTAAGAATCGCTCGTGAAGGCGACAATATTCGCTTAATCATGCCAGGTAATATCACTTTCGATGTAAACCGTTACAATATACGCGGTCAATTTTTACCTGTTTTAGACTCTGTAGGCGTTGTCCTTGCCGAGTTTGATAAAACCACTGTTGTGGTTGAAGGTCACACTGACTCAACTGGCTCGTTTGAAACCAATCAAGTCTTGAGTGAAAATCGTGCAGGGTCAGTTAGCCGTTATTTAACGCAGCAAGGCGTGGCGTTTAGTCGTGTTCAATCCCAAGGTTTGGGCCCGCGCAACCCTATTGCCAGTAACCAGTCAGCTTATGGCCGTGAGCAAAATCGTCGGGTAGAGTTACGTTTGCTGCCACTGGCGCAATAATCGCTTTATGAGCGACAGTAAGGTTATTGTTTTTTATTCAGATGACAATTTTGCTGATGCTGCGAAAGGACTAGCGCAAACCACAGGTTTGCCCGTTAAGAAAGGCACCGACTTAAAATTTGAGTCGGTGCCTTTTTGTTTATGTGTTAATGACCTGGGAATATCACTCAGGCAGTCAGGGAAAAAAGCACCTGGGCCTGTGCGAGTAGACTTTTTGGCAGGCAAGACCAAGCATCGGATGAATTACGGCGGTGGTAGAGGTCAGCTTCTGTCAAAGGCTATAGGCGTTAATAAGCGGGCAGGGCTTAAAGTTTTAGATGCTACCGCTGGTTTAGGGCAAGACAGTTTTGTGCTGGCTACCTTGGGTTGCGATATGACATTAATCGAGCGCTCTCCAGTCGTGGCAGCATTGCTACGTGATGGTATTGAGCGCGGCTTACAAGGCGACGATGAGGTCGCTGCAGTGCTTGGTCGAATGAATTTAGTCTGCGCAGACTCTATAGATTATTTGCAGCAATTAGCAGAGCCTGTGGATGTGATTTATTTAGACCCTATGTATCCACATACCGATAAAACCGCCAAAGTAAAAAAAGAAATGGCAGTCTTTCGTGAGATTGTCGGTCAGGATTTAGACAACGAAAAACTACTAGCTGAGGCCTTAGAAAAAGCAATTTATCGGGTAGTTGTTAAGCGCCCAAGACTAGGGGCTAAAATTAGTAGTACTAAACCAACACTGCAGTTAATGGGTAAATCATCGCGCTTTGATATTTATACTAATAAAGGTCTTAGCTAAGCGTTAATGTCCTTGCCAATCAATTAGGTTCTCACCATCGCTATCGATTTTCCACCAGCGATCGTCATTGCTGTCTTCCCGCCAGCCACCTTGGCTTGCTCGAACTTCCTTCTCAAAATACTGCCATGCTTGTTTGGCGCATTCTAAATCCTCTGCCCAGGGTGTTTGATCTGATTGAAACCAAATAGAAGTGAATTTCCCGCTGTTTATTGTAAATACGGTAATAGATTTGTCACCAGTATCGGCTACAATTTTATTAGTGTTGCGGTTAACGGGTGTAAGTTGTGTTTGCCAGCCTAGATGTTGTAGCCATTGCTCGGCTTTAGTTGGATTAATATTTTTAACGTAAATTTCTATATCAGATTGCATAAAATGTTACGCGTCGCTAGCCAGTAAATTAACCAACACTTGCTGATAAATATTGGTCAATACATTTAGATCGTCCACCTTAACGCATTCATCGGTTTTATGAATAGTGGCATTGACCGGCCCAAGCTCAACCAGTTGAGACCCTGTTGGTGCTATGAACCTGCCGTCAGAGGTACCGCCAGCGGTAGATAATTCAGTATCCAATCCGGTGGTCGATTTAATAGCCGCTTTAACTGCATCAATTAAACTACCAGCCGATGTCAAAAATGGTTGGCCGCTTAAATGCCAGTCAAGCTGATAATCTAGTCCGTGCTTAGCTAAAATTTCTGCGGTGCGCTGTTTAATCAAATTTGCGGTTAACTCAGTTGAAAACCTAAAATTAAATGTCGCGCTTAAGTTGCCGGGAATAACATTAGTCGCCCCGGTACCACTGTTTATGTTCGAAATTTGAAATGAGGTAGCAGGGAAGAAGTCATTGCCGTTATCCCACTTGGTGGCGGCAAGTTCTGCCAAGGCCGGTGCTGCACGGTGTATTGGGTTGTCGGCCAAATGTGGGTAGGCCACATGACCTTGGATACCATTAGCCGTCATCACGCAACCCAATGACCCGCGACGGCCATTTTTTATCACATCGCCAGTTTTATTTGTACTTGAAGGCTCGCCGACCACGCACCAATCAATATGCTCGCCTTGTTCTTGCAAGTAATCGATTACTTTTACGGTACCGTTAATGGCAATACCTTCTTCATCGGCGGTAATCAAGAACGCAATACGGCCGCTGTGATTTGGGTGCTGAGCAACAAAATTTTCGCAGGCAACAACCATGGCTGCTAGTGATCCCTTCATGTCGGCTGCACCACGGCCATAAAGCATGCCGTCACGTATTTCTGGTTTAAACGGATGGCTGGCCCATTGTTCAATTGGACCCGTTGGCACCACATCGGTATGGCCAGCAAAAGCTAATAGCGGGCCAGATTCTCCACGTACTGCCCAAAAATTATCAATATTACCGAAGCGTAAATGAGTGACTTTAAAGCCAATGGCTTCTAAGCGCTCACATATTAAGGGTTGGCAGCCCGCATCTTCCGGCGTAACCGATGCGCGGCTGATCAATTCAGTTGCTAAGGTAATAGTGGCAGAGTGATCAGTCATAGTTATCAGCTTAGTTGTGTACGTGTAATGATTCGTTTAATTCAATAACCGACTTATTGGTTAAGCATTCAATTGTACCGCTTAATGAATTGCGGCGAAATAATAAGTCAGACTGACCAGCAAGGTCGCGAGCTTTAGCTTGACCAGCAATTTCGCCGTTCTCGCCAACCATATTCACCTTGGTGCCAGCGGTAATATAAAGGCCAGCTTCTACAGTACAGCGGTCGCCTAGTGGTAAACCAATACCGGCATTAGCGCCAATCAAACATTCGTCGCCAACTGAAATAACCGTTGAGTTACCACCGGACAATGTCCCCATTGTTGAGCAGCCTCCACCTAGGTCAGAACCTTTGCCAACATAGACGCCAGCCGAAATACGGCCTTCAATCATCCCTGGGCCTTCGGTGCCGGCATTAAAGTTAACAAAACCTTCATGCATAATGGTTGTGCCTTCACCAAGGTATGCGCCTAGTCTTACGCGGGCAGTGTGGGCAATGCGTACGCCTGTTGGCACAACATAGCTGGTCATTTTAGGGAATTTATCAACCGAAATAACTTCAATAAACGAGCCTTCAATGCGCGCTTGTAATTGCCTTTGGGGTAGCTCGTTAATGTCAATAGCGCCGATGTTAGTCCATGCCACATTGGGCAGTACACCAAACAGGCCAGTGAGGTCAGTGCCGTGGGGTTTGACTAAACGATGCGACAGTAAATGCAGTTTCAAATATCCTTCTGGCACGCTGCTTGGGGCACTGTCAGTAGCTAAAATTGTTACTACTAATGGACTATTACTAGCCGCCAAGCTAGCAGCAGCAGATTTTTGGTCGCTATCAGTTAGCGCAACACTAATCGCTTTCATTTGCTCGCTGCTTATTGGTAGTGCTTCGTTGCCACCTTGGTAGCCACAGCTACTCGCAATCGCGTCTATGTCTGTCGTCGCAACGTGAATGACCGGCGCTGGATAGAAGACTTCCAGCCACTCGCCGCTACTGTTTTTCGTACCTACACCTAAACCTAATGAAAAAATTGTATCGCTCATGTTGTCTATTAACCTCTAATTAAATATTGCTTGGTATTGATCGGCTTTAAAGCCAACAAATACAGAATCGTCTATGGTTAGCACCGGACGTTTGACTAAAGTTGGGTTGGCCAACAATAAATCCAATGCGGTTGTCTCGTTCAAACCTTCTTTTTGAGTATCACTTAGCTGTTTCCAAGTGGTGGAGCGTTTATTAACCACTACATCAACCCCTGCCACATCTAACCAACGTTTAACTTCAGCCTTGTCTACACCGTCTTCACGTACGTCTACGAAAGTATAATCGCTGCCATTAGCGTCTAGCCATTTACGTGCTTTCTTTACCGTGTCGCAGTTTTTAATACCGTATACCGTTGCGGGCATGGAATTGTCCTGTATTAGTGTTTTAATTGCCCAGTTCTAAGGCTGCGTAGCATACCATTGGAAGCGTATTTGGTTAAGCAATAGCGGCAATAGTTACAGCGTATCGATAAGGTGGTCTGAGCGGCTAAATCTCTTGTGATTTAAACTGTGTGCTATACGGTAGAGTTACATTCCCGTTTTGTCATTTATCTATCCGCCTGATAGCTGGCCGAGCGCCAAATATCAGGCAGCTTAATGACAAACCTTCGCTACAACTTCCAAACCATTGAGTTTGGCAAGATAGATATCCATCTTTGTACCTTGCGTGACAATCAAGAATTCGACGATCCTGAAGGTGTTGCTGAAAAACTGGGCATATCATCGGCGTCTTGGCCAATATTTGGCATTATTTGGCCATCAGCTCTAGTGCTTGCTCATCATCTTTGTGATTACGACACTGGTACTAAACGAATTTTAGAAATGGGCTGCGGTATGGCGTTAAGTAGCTTGCTGCTAAATAAACGACATGCCGACATTACTGCTACTGACTATCATCCCGAGGTAGGCAGGTTTTTAATAAGAAATACTTTGTTGAACGAAGATCAACCTATTAACTATAAACAAGCCGACTGGGGCGATAGCGATGATGAACTAGGCTTGTTTGACTTAATAATCGGTAGCGATTTGTTATATGAAGAAGAGCATATTGAATTACTAGCTAACTTTATAGAGCGTCATTCAAAGCCAATTTGTGAAGTAATTTTGGTTGACCCAGGGCGGGGCAGAAAAAACAAGTTAACGGCTAAAATGCTAGAGTTTGGTTTTAGTTCGAGCCATTCAAAGCCTGCGCATACCGATTATTTAGAGAAAGATTTTAAAGGGCATATTTTGACGTTTGCACGATAGTTTTGATTCCTTGACCGGTGGTCATTAGTACATAATTTAATTATTTATATTGGATTTAGTCAGGTTTCGCCTGGTGGCGAGTTACTTTTCAATACTCGCTACGCTCGCCCTGCGGGTCGCCCATTCGGGCGCTCAACGCACTTCGTGCTTTTGTGATGGGCAAAGAAAATGTAACCAAAAGAAAGCCACCCAAATTCGTCGCCCTTCGGGAAACCTGAGTTTTAACCCACATAACGGACGCTCGGTAACTCGCCTGCGGCTCAAACATCCCTCACTTTACTCCGTTATCTGGATTAAAACTCAGGCGACTTCAGATTGGGGAGAGGTAGATCGAAACCAATTGAGGATTCTCTCTGTTATTATTATAGTGGATCAATGAGTCTTGCTTAAAAGCTATTAAAAAGGATATGAAATAGTGAATTACAATAACTATGTAAAGGATATTAGCTTCGATGAAAATGGTTTTAGTTCAAGCCCTTCATTAAGTAGCAGGTCAGGCTGGCTTATTTTCGCTGTATTCTTTTTTCTCGCAGCGGTTAAATTTACTTTCGTTGCTTTTTCGGGCAATGAATCAGTTATGGCAAGTATTGTAGTTATTGCTAGTCTATTGGGTATTTGTTGTCTTTGGTTACAAACAAAAGAGGTACAAATTAACTCAATAAATTTTTCTAGACATAATTATGTAGGTTTTTCTAACTATCATATCTTTTCAAGACATACTTCGATTCCAATTAAAAATTATGAATATATAGATCTTGTTGTAGACGAGGTTTTTAGAACGCCGAAAACCCACAAGCATAGTAATGTCACATTTTATATTGAGTCTTCAGGTTTGTCTGAGGCTATTGGTGTGAAAATGGACTTGGTGGATAGGAGCGCAAAGAGTGCAGTGTTAGCTTTGGCTAAAGATTTATCCGTATTAACAGGCTTGCCTGTAAAATCAGAGTCTCATCTTTTAGAAGAGCATTTATAAATATCTCAATTATCTTATATTTAAACCATTTGATTTCGATTTCTAAATTCCCATTGAAGAAGTCGCCTGAGTATTGTCAAAAATCACGACGTAAAGCGAAGGGTGTTTGAGCCAAAGGCGAGTTCCTGAGCGGTCGTTATTTTTGGCAATGCTCAGGTTTCCCGAAGGGCGGCTTATGTGGGTGTGCTTTCTTTTGGTTACATTTTCTTTTCACACAAAAGAAAAGTAACTCGCCATCAGGCGAAACCAGATAAAATTAATCTACTCAATAATGAGCAAAGCTAGATTAAAGTAATGCTCCAATCCTCTCCTGCATCAGCGGCACAAACTCTCTCTCAAACCATTCATTCTTCTTCAACCAAATATTATTCCTCGGGCTAGGGTGGGGCAGTGGTAATAGCGTTGGCCAATACATCTCCCATTGCCTAACAGTCTCGGTTAAATTTTTCTGCAAACGATCTTTCATATGCCATTGCTGCGCATAGCTTCCTATAACTAAAGTGAGCTGAATATTAGGCATATGATCCAAAAACTGCTGTCGCCATTGGGGAGCACATTCTATCCGAGGCGGTAAGTCGCCCGATTTACCTTTGCCGGGATAACAAAAGCCCATAGGTAAAATAGCTATTTTATCTGAATTGTAAAAAGTGCCTTTATCTATACCCATCCATTGGCGCAAGCGTTCTCCGCTTTTGTCGTCAAAGGGGATGCCTGACAGATGAACTTTGCTGCCCGGCGCTTGCCCTGCGATTAAAATTTTTGCGGTATGACTAACTTGAAATACAGGGCGGATACCATCTATTAAATGGTCTTTGCATAGTGTGCATTGCGTGGCGTTTGAGGCGATGACATCGAGTGCTGACTTAGTCATCTGTAACCTCTTTTTTTATAGATTGTTAGTGTGCGGTTTAAGCCTTTAGCGTTTTCTTAGGCTTCTTGCGATTAGGATAACAGGTGGTACAAATTTCGCAGCCGATGCCATAACAAGTCCGAGCGCTGCAGTATTCGCGGCCGTAGTAAATGATTTGTAAATGCAGTTTATTCCATGCCTCGATAGGGAATACTTTTTTTAAGTCTTTTTCTGTTTTCGTCACATTGCTGCCATTGGTTAAACCCCAGCGCTGCGCCAGTCGATGAATATGAGTGTCTACAGCAAAGGCAGGTACCCCAAAGGCTTGTGACATAACCACACTTGCGGTTTTGTGGCCAACTCCTGGCAGCGTTTCTAATGCCGCCATATCCGCTGGCACTTCGCCGTCATAATCTTCAACCAATATTTCAGACAGCCTTTTAATAGCTTTAGACTTTTGCGGTGCTAGCCCGCATGGTCTTACTGCTTGATAAATATCTTCAACGTCTACTTGTGACATACCGTGTGGGTTGTCTGCCAGGCGAAATAAATCAGGGGTTATCTGATTGACACGTTCGTCGGTACATTGGGCTGACAATAGAACAGCGACTAATAGCGTGTAAGGGTCTTTATGATCTAATGGAATAGGGACTTGTTCATAAATTTCATTCAAACGTTTAAGTATATAGTCGGCGCGTTGTTGTTTTAGCATCAGCTTGTCTGCATAAATTTGCGAATACGAGTGGCGGCTTCAATGCATTCTTGTTTAGTGGCCACTAACGCCATACGAATATGGTTGCTACCCGGGTTAGTGCCATTATTGTCGCGACCTAAAAAGCTACCGGGTAAAACGGTGATGTTAGTATACGCAAAAATGTCAGCCGCAAATTGATCATCAGCGATGGGTGTTTGTGCCCATAGGTAAAAACCGGCTTCGGGCATTTGTATAGGTAACACTTCTGACAAGATTGGCACGACGGCGGCAAACTTTTCGCGGTATTGGCGGCGGTTGTCGATAACGTGCTGCTCGTCATTCCACGCAGTAATACTGGCTTGCTGGCTGGCAATTGGCATGGCGCAGCCGTGGTAGGTACGGTAGCGCAAAAATTGCTTCAACACTGCTGCATCGCCAGCAACAAAGCCAGAGCGAAGCCCAGGAAGATTTGAACGTTTAGATAAGCTATGAAATACCACGCAGTTTTTATAACTGGTATTACCCATATTGCTAGCAGCTTCCAGCAAACCAATTGGCGGTTTGTCTTCATCAAAATACAGTTCTGAATAACATTCGTCAGAGGCGATAATAAAATTGTGCTTAGCACTTAAATTAATCAGTTTTTGCAGAGTCTCTTCATCGGTAACAGTGCCAGTTGGGTTGCCCGGGCTGCAGAGATAAAGTAGTTGGCAGTTATCCCAAGTTGACGGAGCGATAGCGTCAAAATCTGGATGGTAATCGTTTTCTGCTAAGCAGTTTACAAAGTAAGGCGTCGCGCCTGCTAAAAATGCCGCACCTTCATAAATCTGATAAAAAGGATTTGGCATTAACACTAGCGGCTTGTTCTGGTTGCGGTCGACCACTGCTTGGGCAAAAGCAAACAACGCCTCGCGAGTGCCATTAACTGGCAGGACTTGAGTTTGCGCGTCGACGCGTGCTAGTTTAAAGCGACGCTCTAACCAATTGGCTATACTTTGTCTTAATTCTGGTAAGCCAGCGGTTGTTGGGTAGTTGGCAATCAAGTTCATATTATCGTGCAGAGCGTCCAGCACAAATTGTGGCGGTGCGTGCTTCGGCTCACCGATCGATAGCGCAATATGATTTAAGTCTGCGGGCGGGGTTAAGCCCTGCTTAATTTTGTTTAGGCGTTCGAACGGGTAGGGCTGTAGTAATTGTAAATCTGGATTCATGGCTATGGGTTCAAGGCTATTCGTCGTCGGAGTCGAGCGTTTCGGTAATGTCATTACTTATTGAATCTAGTCTTGCTTGATCTTTAATCAAACCGCCATTTTTATCGGTAACAAAAAACACGTCTTCTACCCGTTCGCCCAAGGTACTGATTTTGGCGTTTTGTAAAATGGCGCCGTGACGAATAAATATACGTGCAACTGCTGCCAATAAGCCAGCGCGGTCTGGGCTGATTACTTCAATAATAGTTTGCTGCTTACCTTCGTCGGTCGTAAAACCAACCGTTGTCGGATAGGAAAAGTGTTTTAATGTACGCGGAATATATTGATGTTCATTGCCGGTATATTCTTCAGGATTTTCTAGCGCATCAAATAAGGTAGTTTTTATTTCGGCTAAGCGTTTCGGTGCATTGCCTATCGGTGTGTCGTCAGCCTCTAGTACGATATAAGTGTCTAGGCAGTACTGGCTAGAGTTTTCATACATACGTGCATCTTGAATACTTAAGTTTAACTGCTCAAATGTTGATGAGACTAAGGCAAATAAATCATCACGCACCGGCGCATAAATAAATACTTGGGTGGCACCCTCATGTTCGCGCTCTGATGTATCTTTGATTAGAATTAGTGGTTCTAGTGAATTACCATGTTTGGAGATTGCTAAGGTTTGCCAAGCAACATCAGCTGCAGTTTCGCGCAGGAAATAGTCGTCGCGAGTATGGTTCCATAGTTCGATAACTTCGTCGGCATCGAGGCCCTCTTCTTCCAAGATTCGAATGGAAGACTCTTGCGCTTCTTGGACCCATTCCCCTTTATCGATATCTACGCCTAATCCAATACGCAGCGCACGTTTGGTTTCTAAATATAGTTGGCGCATAAGCGATGCGCGCCAGCTATTCCAAAGTTTTGGATTAGTACCGTTAATATCTGCAACAGTCAGTGCATACAAATAATCAAGATGAACTTTGTCACCGACCAGTTTAGCGAATGCTAAGATTTCTTCTGGGTCAGATACATCTTTGCGCTGTGAGGTGCTAGACATAATCAAATGGTTTTGTACCAGCCAGACAACCATGTTGGTGTCACGAACAGAAAAGCCATGGTCTTGGCAGAAAACGCGTGCGTCCGCCATACCTTTTTCTGAATGGTCGCCGCCGCGCCCTTTGGCAATATCGTGCATCAATCCAGCAATATATAATACTTCTATATTTGGCAGACGCTTAACGATACTTGAGGCAATTGGAAATTTTTCGGAATAATTGTCATAGCTAAACAGGCGCATGTTTTTTATGACTTCGATAATGTGAGCATCGACTGTGTAAATATGAAATAAGTCATGTTGCATTTTGCCAACCAGCTTACCAAATGCGGGTAGATACTTCCCCAGAATGCCGTAGCGGTTCATGCGGCGTAATTGAGTAGCTACTTTGTTACGCGAGCGAAACACGTCCATAAATAATTGACGATTGTGCGCATCGGCTCTGAAATCGTCGTCGATTAAATCTGATGCCTCGCGGATTAGTCGCACTGTTGATGCTTTAGGGCCAATTATTTGTTCGTCTTGCGCCATAATGACGAAGGCTTCAAGTATTGCAAATGGTGTTTGGGTGAACACTTTATTGTTAGCGGCTTCTAAGTAGCCATTGTTGTTTCTAAAGCGAACATTAATCTCATGGATCTCTTCTGGCTCACAGGCGCGCAGCAGATTTTCGTCAAACAACTGTACTAATAAATCGTTTACGTCAGCTATCGCTTGAACCCAGCGATAATAGGTTTGCATTAATTGCTCAACCGCTAGGCTTTGGTCGTTGTCGCTGAAACCAAACAGTGCAGCTATGTTACGTTGGTGATCAAATAGCAGTCTGTCTTCTGCGCGGCCGGCAACAAGATGCAATGCCCAGCGAATGCTCCATAAATATTCTTCGCCTTTGCGTAGTAGTTCTTGTTCTTCTTCGGTGAGCAAGCCTTGCTCGAATAATGCTCTTTCGTTTCTTGTGTTGAAATGACGTTGCACAATCCAGTCGATCATTTGGATATCGCGTAAACCGCCCGGGCCATTTTTTACATTAGGCTCTAAGTTGTATTCGGTATTGGCAAATCTATGATGACGGCTTATTTGCTCTTCCCATTTGGCGCGGTAAAAGTCATTGCTCGGCCAAATATGTTCGGGGCTGGTGGCATCAATCATTTCATCGAAGATGAATTGATTGCCGTGTAATAGACGAGCTTCCATTAGGTTAGTTGCGATAGATATGTCTTCTTTGGCCTGGCTAACGCAATCTTCGACGGTGCGAACGCTGTGACCAATATCTAAACCAACATCCCACAGCATAGTAAGGAATTTTTCCAATGAGCCTTGTACTTCACTGATATCCTCATTAGACAGCAAAACCATTATGTCAATGTCAGAGAAGGGGTGTAACTCGCCGCGACCATAGCCGCCAACGGCCACTAAACTGAGCGCGGTTGCTTTATCTAAATTAAGGCTTTGCCATGCCGCACACAGCAGGCCATCAATAAAATTAGCACGCGCATGTACTAGGTCAACCACGGGGTGGCCTGCCTTAAACTGCTCATTCATTTGCTCGGTGACATCTATAACCGCCTGCTTACAGATTGGCGCAGGATTATTGCTGGCAGATATTTGCGTAAAAATTGAAGTGCTATTAATCAGGACTTCAATTGACGTGGCAGGGGCGTTCATAAAACTCCAAGAGTTGTTTAAGCAGTAAAGTAAGGCTCGTTCTTACGTGCTGTTAGTACTTCAACGCCATTGCTAGTCACTGCTAGGGTATGCTCCCATTGCGCAGAAAGGCGACGATCGGCAGTGGTAACGGTCCAGCCATCACGCTTATTGAGCTTCGTTTTCCAGGTGCCGGCATTGAGCATTGGCTCGACTGTAAACGTCATACCTTCGGTTAACACTAGTCCTTCGCCAGCGTTGCCGTAATGCATCACTTGCGGATCTTCGTGAAATATCTTGCCAATGCCATGGCCGCAATACTCACGCACTACGCCATAGTGCAAGCCTTCAGCATGGGTTTGAATAATATGGCCAATATCGCCCAGAGTGACGCCGGGTTTGATGATATCTATTGCTTTGTATAATGATTCTTGGGCGACTTCGCAAATTCGCTGAGCATGTTTCTCTACTTCGCCGACGTAAAGCATAATGCTGGTGTCGCCGTGGTACTCGTCTTTTATCACTGTTACATCAATATTGATGATGTCGCCTTTCTTCAGTATTTTTTCATCAGATGGAATGCCGTGACACACGACTTGGTTAATAGAAGTGCAGACAGATTTAGGGAAGCCATTGTAGTTAAGTGGTGCTGGGACCGCTTTTTGCACATCGACAATGTAATTGTGGCAGATGCGGTCAAGCTCGCCAGTACTGATGCCAGGCACTACATGAGGCGTGATCATTTCTAGCACGTCGGCGGCCAAACGACCTGATACGCGCATTTTTTCAATTTCAGCCGGAGTTTTGATCGTGACAGCCATAAATTCAGTGCCTAAATAGTCAAAAAAACGCTATTGTAAAGTATCCGGATGATCCTGCCTATGCGTAATCATTATCGAAGTCAGTTAACACAAAACCCTACAAAATTAGTGGATTAGATTAAGTTTATTAATTGCTTAATGACTTGCTGTCTAGGTGTGGTTTTACGCCAGACTAGACCTATTGATCTGCTCGGAGCCGGTTTGGTAAAAGGAATATATTCAATCCCAGTTTCCTTCGCTTGAATTGCAATTTTTGGCATAAAGGTAATACCTGTGCCTGCTTTTACCATTTGCCGAAGGGTTTCAAGCCCCGTCGCCTTGAAATCCTGCTCTTCACCAATGTTATGTAGCTGGCATATTTCTAATGATTGATCGCGCAGACAGTGGCCTTCTTCCAGTAGCAGCAGCCGATGTTGTTTTAGTTTTGTTTGGTCTACGGTTTTATATTTAGTCAGATCATGGCCGCAAGGCACTGCTAGAAAAAACTCATCGTCAAATAATGATTTGCTAACCAAGTAGTCGTCTTGAATCGGCAGTGCAAGTAATGCTGCATCGATATCACCATTGTGTAACTGATCTATAAGCTGAGAAGTTTTCTCTTCGATGAGGATGAGTCGTAAATTAGGCATAGCGGCTTTTACCTGTGGCACTATCCTTGGAAAAATGTAGGTGGATAGTGTCGGAAACGCACCTAGGCGAAACTTACCGGCTAGCGGGTCTCGCGTGCTGTCAGCAATCTCGTGAATAGCGTCTACTTCTCTTAAAATACGTTTTGCATAAATAACAATCTGATGACCTGCTTCGGTTAGCATTACGCGGCGGTTTGTTCGTTCAAACAGCATGATTCCCAGGGTTTCCTCAAGTTTTTTAATTTGACCACTAAGCGTTGGCTGACTTACATTACATTGCTGTGCTGCATGGCCAAAGTGTTCTAGCTCGGCTATTGCCAGAAAGTACTTTAAGTCTTTTAGATTCATCGTATAGTCTCAATTAGTCATTTGTTTTACCTATCAATTGTATAGGAATAAACGATTTTACCAAACGCTGGCCAGTCGCTATTATGGCAATTAGTAACAAGCGGTAGTTATTTTAATGTGTATCTGTTGTTTAACTATCAATTTTCTATTGCGACGGTTCTACTGCTATGGTGAAAGCTCTAGTTATAGATCTCACAATGTTATAAGTGCAGCCGATATGGTGGCAAATAATAAGTGGAGTAAGCTATGAAAAAACGTAATTTATTGATAAAAACTGCAGTCGTGAGTGTGTTGGCTACGGCTATGGTACAGCATTCGCTAGCTGATGAAATGTCTAAGCCGAAAGGAGCTATAGGCAGTGGCAATGTAGTTGCTGGGCAGGCTAAGCCTAATCAGTTTTGGTGGCCTGATCAGTTAGATCTTTCTGCGCTGCGTGATCATGATAAGCGCTCAAGCCCTATGGGCGAGGATTTCAACTATGCAGAGGAATTTAGCAAGCTAGATTTAAAGGCTGTTAAGCAAGATATAGATCTGCTGCTAACCACTTCACAAGATTGGTGGCCAGCTGATTACGGCAATTATGGGCCGTTTTTTATTCGAATGACATGGCATAGCGCTGGTACTTATCGCACTTTAGATGGACGCGGTGGCGGTGATGGCGGCCAACAACGGTTTGAGCCGCTTAACAGCTGGCCGGATAACGGCAATCTAGACAAAGCACGGCGCTTGTTGTGGCCGATAAAACAACAATACGGTCACAGTTTGTCATGGGCAGATTTAATGATTTTGGCTGGTAATGTTGCGTTAGAGAACATGGGCTTTGAAACCTATGGTTTTGCTGGTGGCCGGACTGATGATTGGGAGCCGGATTTGGTTTATTGGGGGCCGGAACTGGAAATGCTGGCCAGCGATAGACATCTAAAAGACGGGACGTTGCAGCGCCCGCTCGGTGCAACACATATGGGTTTGATCTATGTGAACCCAGAGGGCCCTAGGGGCAAGCCAGATCCTATCGGTTCTGCCAACAATATCCGTGAGTCGTTTAAGCGCATGGCGATGAATGATGAAGAGGTGGTAGCTTTAATAGCCGGCGGCCATACCTTTGGTAAAATGCATGGAGCTCACAAGCCTGCTGATTGTCTGGGCGCAGAACCGGCCGCTGCAGAGCTTGAAGAGCAAGGTCTTGGCTGGAAAAATAAATGTGGTAAAGGCCATTCTGAAGATACTGTTACCAGTGGTTTAGAAGGTGCGTGGACGCAGGCTCCAACCCAATGGACATCGCTGTACTTAACTAACTTACTTAACTTTGAATGGCAGCAAACTCGCAGCCCAGCCGGTGCAATACAGTGGATTCCGACGGATGAGTCAGTACATAACTCGGTTCCCGATGCGCATATTGAGGGTAAGTTTCATGCGCCAGTGATGACGACTGCCGATTTGGCAATGAAGTTTGATCCAGCTTATAGAGCCATTGCCGAGCGTTTTGTGGCTAATCCTGCTGAGTATCAACAGGCCTTTGCCAAAGCGTGGTACAAGCTTACTCACCGCGATATGGGGCCTAGTGCGCTTTATTTAGGGGTAGAAGTGCCAAGCGAAGAACTTATTTGGCAAGACCCAGTGCCTGCTGGTAAAAAGCTAAGTAATCGAGCGGTTAAACGCCTTAAGAAAGAGCTATTAGCTTCAGACTTAACTGTGTCGGAGCTGGTGAGTACAGCGTGGGCGTCGGCGTCAACTTTTCGTGCCAGCGACAAGCGTGGCGGTGCCAATGGTGCTCGTATAGCACTTGCTCCGCAAAAGGACTGGGCGGTTAATAACCCGCAACAACTGACAAAAGTGATTGCTGTGTTGGAGCAGGTGCGAGCTGACTTTGGTAAAGACAAGGTCTCGCTTGCTGATTTAATTGTCTTAGGTGGTGCGGCGGCCATTGAGCAAGCCGCTAAAGATGCGGGTGTTAAAGTTGAGGTGCCATTTAAGTCAGGGCGTGGCGATGCACTGCAAGCACAAACTGATGTGAATTCGTTCTCATTACTTGAGCCTAAAGCCGATGCCTTTCGCAATTACTTTGATGTCAGTGCGGCTTATCGTTCGCCTGCAGAAATGTTAGTTGATAAGGCTGATTTACTTGGCTTAACTGTGCCGCAAGCGACTGTTCTGGTTGGTGGTATGAGGGCGTTAAATACTAATGCCGATGGCTCTCAGCATGGCGTGTTAACCGCTAGGCCGGGTATGTTAAGTAATGACTTTTTTGTCAGCTTGTTAGATATGTCTACCAAATGGCAGAAGTCTGCGGCTGATGGCTTGTATGAAGGCGTTGATCGTCAAACTGGTAAGGTGAAGTACACCGCAACCCCAGTTGATTTGATCTTTGGGTCGAGCTCAGAACTGCGTGCTGTTGCAGAGGCTTATGCCTTTGATGGTTCTAACGAGAAGTTTGTCAATGACTTTGTTCAGGCTTGGGTGAAAGTGATGCAAGCAGATCGCTTTGATTTGAAGTAGCTCAATCATATAATAGTGCCGCGATAGAATTTATCGCGGCTTTTTTTTGTCTAGCGATTATAAAAACTCATAGATTTACCATATAGCTAGATTGTTATCGCTATTTTGGCCGTTTAAAGGGTTAGTCAGTGGGTATATTTAATGTTTTTTACAGGTCTAAAACTTTAATCTGACCAGTAAATATGGTATAAAGCGCGCCGCTGTCTGCATTAGGTAGGCAGTGATTAAAATTCGAACACTTATCGACACATGTTTCGGGGTGCTTGGCCTTATCTATAATAACTAGGGCTAGGTTGAAATATGGGATAGGTGGGAGAGATAACCCATTACAAAATATAGGCAATATTATGGCTACCGTTTCAATGCGTGAGTTGTTGCAGGCTGGTGTTCACTTTGGTCACCAAGCCCGTTACTGGAACCCTAAGATGAGCAATTATCTATTTGGCGTTCGCAACAAAATCCACATTATCAATTTAGAGCAAACTGTTCCTGCACTTAACGATGCGTTAACAATGGTTCAAAAATTAGCTGCTAACAAAAACAAAATTCTTATAGTTGGTACTAAGCGTGCTGCCAGCAAGGTTGTTAAAACCGAAGCTGAGCGTGCTGGAATGCCTTACGTTAGCCAACGTTGGTTGGGCGGCATGTTAACTAACTACAAAACTATTCGTCAGTCGATTAAGCGTTTTCGTGATTTAGAAGCGCAAAGTGCCGATGGTACTTTTGACCAGCTAACTAAAAAAGAAGGCTTAATGCGCAAGCGTGAAATGGAAAAGCTAGAGCGCTCTATTGGCGGTATTAAAGATATGGGCGGTTTGCCTGACGCTTTATTCGTAATTGACGTTGACCATGAACGTATTGCTATTACTGAAGCTAACAAGCTTGGTATTCCTGTTATCGGTATCGTTGACAGCAACAGTAATCCAGATGGCGTTGATTACGTTATTCCTGGTAATGACGATGCGATTCGTGCGATTAAACTTTACGGTAAAGCTTTGGCTGATGCGATTCTTGAAGGTAAGAACGAGAATGACCCTATCGTTAAAGATGACTTCGTAGAAGTTGAAGCTGAAGCGGCTGAAGCAGTTGACGCTCCAGAAGCTCCAGCTCCTGCTGCAGAGTAAGACGCTCAGTTAAGTACTAGAGAAGGGGCTTTGCCCCTTTTTTTAAGTCGAATTATTAGTTTAATCTGTTTCATCCTAAGGCTTTAGCGCGCAGCGCTTATCAAAGATGAATGAAATATAGAGGTGAGTTCCATGGTTGCAATTTCTGCATCATTAGTAAAAGAACTTCGTGAGCGTACCGGTTTGGGTATGCTTGATTGTAAAAAAGCACTACGTGAGACTGAAGGCAATATTGATCAAGCCATCGAGAACTTACGTAAATCTAGTGGTATGAAGGCGGCTAAAAAAGCTGGCCGCGTTGCTGCTGAAGGCGTTGTAGTCGCGCGAGTAAGCGCCGACAACACTTATGCTCAGTTATTGGAAGTAAACAGTGAAACTGATTTCGCAGCCCGCGATACTGGTTTTTTGGCATTTGTTAATGCTGTTGCCGACAAAGCATTAGCTGGCAAGCAAGAAGATGTACAAGCTTTGCTAGCTAGCGGCGTTGAAGCTGATCGTGAAACATTAGTACAAAAAATTGGCGAAAATATCAGTCCAAGACGCATTGCTTCATTGAGCGGCGATGTGGTTGGCAGTTATGTGCACAGTAACAACCGTATTGCCGTATTGGTTCAGCTTAAAGGCGGTGATGTAGAGTTAGCGAAAGATATCGCTATGCATGTAGCCGCGTCTAACCCGCAGTATGCCAATCCTGAAGATGTGCCTGAAGATGTGATCACGAAAGAGAAAGACATTTACAGCGCGCAAGCACAAGATAGTGGCAAACCTGCTGAAATCATTGAGAAAATGGTTGTTGGTCGCGTACGTAAGTTTTTGGAAGAAATTAGCTTAACCAAGCAATCTTTCGTAAAAGACCCTGATGTAACCGTTGGCGAGCTGGCTAAGAAAGCCGGTGCTGAAGTGGTTGCCTTTGTGCGTTATGAAGTTGGTGAAGGGATTGACAAAGAAGAGGTTGATTTCGCCGCCGAAGTTGCCGCACAATTGAAGTAAGTTTGCAGTATTAAGGGCATCCACAGGATGCCCTTTTAGTATCACCACACTATGACACTTAGGGCGGATGGATATGTCGAATAAAGATAAAAAGTATAAGCGCATCATGTTGAAGCTAAGCGGTGAAGCGCTTATGGGTAATGAAGGCTTTGGTATTGATCCTAAAGTACTTGACCAAATGGCTTTAGAGATAGGACAGCTGGTCGGCATTGGTGTACAGGTTGGCTTAGTTGTTGGTGGTGGTAATTTATTTAGAGGCGCGGCATTAAGTGCAGTGGGCTTAGACCGAGTTACTGGCGACCATATGGGTATGCTGGCAACAGTGATGAATGCCTTAGCATTGCGTGACGCCTTAGAGCGTTCCAATATAGCTAGCCGGGTGATGTCAGCTATTCCAATGAGTGGTGTGGTTGAGCATTATGACCGTCGTGCTGCCTTGCGTTATTTAGATCAGGGTGATGTAGTTATTTTCTCTGCAGGAACCGGTAATCCCTTTTTCACTACTGATTCTGCGGCCTGTTTGCGTGGCATTGAAATCGACGCTGAAATAGTACTGAAAGCGACTAAAGTTGATGGTGTTTATACGGCTGACCCAGAAAAAGATCCCGACGCGGTTAGGTATGACGAGTTAACCTATGACGAAGCCTTGGATAAAAAATTAGGGGTGATGGACTTAACCGCTATTTGCCTGTGCCGTGATCATGATATGCCACTGCGGGTATTTAAAATGGAAGAAGTCGGTGCATTGCTGAGTATTGTTGGTGGCGGCGATGTAGGCACTTTAGTTAGATCATAAAATTAATAAGTTATTAGTAGGAGATCGACTGTGATCAATGAAATTAAGCAAGACGCTGAAGTGAGCATGCAAAAGGCCGTTGAGGCATTGGGTAGCGCTTTTGGCCGAATTAGAACTGGTCGTGCTCATCCTAGTATTTTGGACGGAGTGATGGTTGATTACTATGGCAGTATGACGGCGTTAAGCCAGGTGGCTAACGTGTCGGTTGACGACGCCAGAACACTCAGTGTTACTCCTTGGGAAAAAAACTTAGTGCCGGATATCGAAAAAGCGATTATGAAGTCTGATTTGGGTTTGAATCCAAGTACGGCTGGTTCGGTTATCCGTCTGCCTATGCCAATGCTGACTGAAGAGACGCGTAAAGTGTTTATCAAGCAAGCTAGGGCTGAGGCTGAGTCGTCTAGAGTATCGATTCGCAACTTTCGGCGCGATGCTATTGGCAACATTAAAGACTTACTTAAAGACAAAGACATTAGTGAAGACGACGACCGTCGTGGTCAAGAAGATATTCAAAAACTAACCGATAAATATGTAGCCAAAGTCGATCAGCTGTTAGCAGCTAAAGAAGTCGACTTGATGGAAATTTAAGGCGGGCTTTGTCTCCAATGGCTGATGACAGCTTGGCAGTAGTTCCGCATCACGTTGCCATCATTATGGATGGTAATAACCGCTGGGCGAAAGCCAAAGGTTTACGCGCGGTTGCCTCGGGTCATCAAGCTGGCGTTGAGGCTATTCGAGGCGTGTTAGATGGCTGTTTAGATGCTGGGGTGAAGGTGCTAACGCTATTTGCCTTTAGTAGCGAAAATTGGCAGCGCCCTAGCAGCGAAGTTAACGCCTTGATGAATTTATTCTCGCGCTATCTCTCCAAAGAAATTCCAGAATTAAATGTTAAGGGGACCCGAGTTAGGTTTATCGGCAGGCGTGACCGCTTTTCAAAATCCTTACAAAAGCAAATGCAATTAGCAGAAGAGCTCACTGACACTAATACCGAAGGTACTTTGGTTATTGCTGCTGACTATGGCGGTCAGTGGGATATTACTCAGGCGATGGCTAAGTTATTTGCCGCTGTGAAACAGGGTGTTCTAACGGAAAGTGATATCAGTGAGGAGCAATTAGCGAGCTATCTCTCTCTGGCCGATATCCCTGCGCCGGACTTGCTGATTCGCACTGGCGGCGAGCAACGCATAAGTAATTTTTTATTGTGGCAAACTGCTTATTCAGAGCTATATTTCACTGACACTTATTGGCCAGATTTCTCCAAGCAAGAACTGCGGGCCGCACTGGCTGATTATGCTCAGCGTGAACGCCGTTTCGGTCATACCTCTGAACAAATAGGAGCAAAGACTAGTGCTTAAATACAGAATAATAACTGCACTGATTATGGCGATATTATTTGTGGGGGTGTTGTTTCTGAAGCCCACACAAATGGTATTAATATTTAGTTTTGTTGTGGTTGTCGCCGCCTGGGAGTGGGCGCAATTAGCAGATTTTGTAGGATTGCAAAAAATTGCTTATGCAGTAGTTGTTGGTTTATTGCTAGCGGCTATGGGCGCTACGGTAAGTTTTGAAGCCGAAAACACCGAATGGCTGACACAAACTTTAGGCTCTGCGACAACTTTATGGGCTATTTTGTTGTGCTGGGTAATTACCTATCCTACTTCTGCAACTGTGTGGGGTAGCAAATGGGCTCGGTCGTTATTGGGTTTGATTATTCTCAGTGCCGTGTGGCTAGCGATGGCCTTTTTGGGCTTTAGCGAACAAGGTCCGTTATTAATTTTGTATATTATTGCGGTGGTAGCTTTTACTGATATAGGCGCTTATTTTAGTGGCCTGACTTTTGGTAAACACAAATTTGCTCCTTCTGTCAGCCCTAAAAAAACGTGGGAAGGTTTTTTCGGTGGCGTAATTGCGGCTGGCTTGATGTCCTATTTGGTGGCTACTTATTATGGTTTATTAAATATGAGTGTTGCGCAAGCCGTGGCTTTGTCGGTAGTGTGCGCCGCGGCCTCCGCATTGGGTGATTTGGCTGTCAGTATGCTTAAGCGTCATGCCGGTGTTAAAGACAGTTCCAACTTACTGCCGGGACATGGTGGTTTTCTTGACCGGATTGACGGAATATTAGCGGCGCTGCCGATGTTTGCCTTTGGCTTGTTAATGGTTGCCAAATAAATGAGCGCAATTGAACAGATTACTGTTTTAGGCGCTACTGGCTCTGTTGGGCTTAATACATTAGATGTTATTGCTAGGCATCCAGATAAGTATGGTGTGTTTGCGCTTACCGCAAATAGTAAAGTTGATCAGTTGGCTGAGCTATGCGTGGTTTATAAGCCGCAATATGCAGTGCTTGGGTCAGCTAACGCAGCACAGCAATTAAAAGATAAATTAAACTCATTGAATGTCGATACTGAAGTATTGTGCGGCGACGATGGCTTGTGCCAAGTGGCATCCCATCCACAAGTTGATTCAGTGATGGCTGCCATTGTTGGGGCCGCTGGCTTAAACCCTACCTTAGCTGCTGCTGAAGCTGGCAAGAAAGTATTGTTAGCTAATAAAGAAGCCTTAGTAATGGCTGGCGATTTATTTATGCAGGCGATTGCTGCCAGCGGTGCAACTTTATTGCCGATTGACAGTGAACATAATGCTATCTTTCAGTGTCTACCTCAGACAGCGACCAAAAGCTTGGCCGAAAATGGGGTGGAGAGAATATTGCTCACTGCGTCAGGCGGGCCGTTTCGACAATTCACCGCGGAGCAAATGCGTGGCGTCAGTCCTGAGCAAGCATGTGCGCATCCGAACTGGAGCATGGGGCGAAAAATCTCAGTTGATTCAGCGACTTTAATGAATAAAGGGCTTGAACTTATTGAGGCCTGCTGGCTGTTTGACACCGATCAGTCAGGCATTGATGTGGTGGTTCACCCGCAAAGTATTATCCATTCTATGGTGCAATATGTGGACGGTTCGGTGATAGCGCAAATGGGTAACCCCGATATGCGAACCCCCATAGCATATGGGTTGGCATGGCCAGAGCGAATAGACGCTGGTGTTAAGCCACTAGATTTTATTCAACTTGGCAGCTTAGATTTTGAAGCCCCTGACGAGCAGCGTTTCCCTTGTTTGGTTTTGGCGAGAGAAGCATGGCAGCAGGGTGGTACCGCCAGCGCAGTGTTAAATGCCGCTAATGAGGTTGCTGTAGCTGCATTTTTAAATAAAAAAATAGGCTTTACTGACATCACCAGTATTATTGAACAGGTGTTAGCCAAGCAAAGTACAGTTAAAGCCACTACTATAGAAGTTGTGCAAGCAGCCGACGCTGAAGCACGATTAATTGCTAACCAAATTGTCGCTGAGATACACTAAAATCTAATGATGGAAACTCTAGAAACAGTTCTTATTGCGATTGTCACCTTTAGTATTTTGGTGGCATTCCATGAATACGGTCATTTTTGGGTGGCGCGTAAATGTGGCGTTAAGGTATTACGTTTTTCTATCGGTTTCGGGCCGGTACTGTTCAGTCGAAAAGACAAGTTAGGCACTGAGTTTTCGCTCAGTGCACTGCCACTTGGCGGCTATGTAAAAATGTTAGACGAGCGCGAAGGTGAGGTTGATGAGGCTGAACGTCATATGGCGTTTAACAACAAAAAGCCGCTGCCGCGTATTGCGATTGTCTCAGCTGGGCCAATTGCTAATTTTATCTTGGCATTTGTTGCTTACTGGTTGGTATTTGTATCTGGTGTGACTGGCGTAGTGCCAATTATCGGAGAGGTAACGCCAGGTTCTGCTGCTGAACGTGCTGGGCTGACGTCTGGGCAAGAAATTATTTCAATTGAAAACGAGCCCACCCCTACGTGGCGTGCAGTCAGTATGCAGTTGATCTCTCGTTTAGGTGAGACTGGAGAGATCAACACTATCGTATTGGCGCCAGAATCTAAGTTTGAATACAGTACCAAGCTGATGATTAAAGACTGGCTGGTTGGCGAAGGTGATCCAGATATTTTGGGAAGCTTAGGGATTACCCCTTACCGGCCGGTATTAGAGCCTGTTATTGAAGATGTATTACCTGCTAGTGCCGCTGATCAAGCTGGTTTTGTAGCGGGGGATAAACTATTGCAAGCTAATGATATAGAGCTAACGTCTTGGTCTGACTGGGTTGAGTATGTGCAACCACGGGCCGGAGAGAGTATTGCTGTATTGGTTGACCGCGATGGCGAGCTTGGTATTAGAGATATCACTCCGGCCAGGCATATTATCGAAGATGGCTCTGCGGTTGGCCGGGTGGGTATGCGAGTTATGGTGCCTGATTTATCAGAGTCTATGATTCGCGAATTTAAATATTCACCGATAGATGCTGTGGGCGAAGCGGCCGCTGAAACCTGGAAAATGTCGGTATTTACCCTACAGTCAATTAAAAAGCTATTAGAAGGCCTGATTTCGCCAAAAAACTTGAGTGGACCTATTACCATTGCTAAAGTAGCCACCGCATCTGCTAAAGCCGGTTTCGAGTCATATTTAAGTATTTTGGCTTTGCTTAGTATTAGCCTTGGTGTATTGAACTTACTGCCTATTCCAGTTTTGGACGGCGGTCATATTTTGTTTTATACCATTGAGTGGCTTAAGGGCAGTCCGGTACCGCAATGGGCTCAGAATATTGGTTATCAGTTAGGCTTAGTCATGGTGGTCTGTTTGATGTTTTTTGCGTTATATAACGATATTGGTCGTTTGTAGATAATAATAATTTTAGTTGGGTTTAATCCTTACGAGATATCTCTGGAAAATAATTTAATGAAGTGTGCGTTAAAATTAGTTGTATTTTTGCTTTCATTTGCAGTGTTATCCGCCCGTGCTGATAGTTTTACCATTGCCGATATTCGCATAGAAGGTCTACAGCGCATTTCTTCCGGTAGTGTGTTTGCGGCGATGCCAATAAGTATTGGTCAAACTGTTGATCAAGGTTCACTGCGCAACGCTGCTCGCTCGCTGTTTGCGACCGGTAATTTCGAAGATATCCAAATTGCACGTGATCGCGATATCTTGGTGATGATACTGACTGAGCGTCCATCTATTAGCGAAATTAATATAGAAGGCAACAAAGCGATTGAGACCGAGGCTTTGTTAGAGGGGTTGAAAGGTGCTGGTTTATCCGAAGGGCAGGTATTAAAGCGCGCTACTTTGGAAGGAATGCGGATGGAGCTTCAGCGCCAATACGTATCACAAGGCAGATATGACGCTGGCATTGAAACCGAAGTTGTTGAGCAACCCAGAAACCGAGTTGCGGTAAGTATTACTGTTGATGAGGGTAATGTCGCCAAAATTAAGCA
Source organism: Porticoccus sp. (assembly GCA_047628915.1). Lineage (GTDB taxonomy): Bacteria > Pseudomonadota > Gammaproteobacteria > Pseudomonadales > CAWVSB01 > CAWVSB01. Next base: position 61,310 of record JBLHWB010000001.1, read on the forward strand.
TATTAATATCGTCGGTAATGAAGTGTATAACGACGATGTTTTACGCGACTTGATGGAAGTTCAATCTACCGGCTGGTTGAGTTGGATTACTAGCGATGATAAATATTCACGAGAGAAATTGAAAGGAGACTTAGAAGCCGTTGAGTCCTTCTACCTTGACAGCGGTTACGCCCGCTTCAATATTGACTCTACCCAAGTGTCCATCACCCCAGATAAAAAAGCTGTTTATATCACAGTAAATTTGCTTGAAGGCGGTGTTTATACTATTACCGATGTCGAGCTTTCCGGCGACTTAGTTGTGCCAAAAGAAGAACTGATGAGGTTCGTTGTAATACAAGAAGGGCAGGCTTTTTCTCAGAGCGCATTGACGCAAACTGAAGACTACATCACTAAACGCTTGTCTAACGATGGTTATAGTTTTGCTAAAGTTTCTGCGCGGCCTGATATTTTTGATGAAGAAAATACGGTAGCGGTAAAATTCTTCATTGACCCCGGTAAACGCACTTATGTTAATCGGATTACTTTTACTGGTAATGCCAACACTAGTGACGAAGTACTGCGCCGTGAGTTACGTCAAATGGAAGGGGCGCCAGCGTCAAGTCTGAAAATTGACCAAGGTCAAATCCGCCTCCAGCGGTTAGGCTTCTTTGCTTCCGCCAATGTAGAAACGATTCCGGTTGCCGGTGCGGATGATTTGATTGATGTTGCCTATATAGTAGAAGAACAGCCATCTGGAAGCATTAGTGCAAGTGTTGGTTTTGCACAGGAATCAGGTTTGATACTGGGTGCAAACTTGCAGCAAAACAACTTTCT
>JBLHWB010000002.1:0-28309 GCA_047628915.1 Porticoccus sp.
AGTCTTGTTCAGCTAGCTCTTTTAACAAGGGCGCTGGCTGCCAGTACTCATCACCATATTTTTCAGCGAATTCGCAAATGGTGTTGTATACATTTTTAACACCAACGGCGTCGGCATAAAACATTGGACCACCTTTGTAGGGTGGGAAACCATAACCAAAGACATAACAAATATCGATATCACTTGGGCGTTGGGCAATGCCTTCTTGAAGAATATTCGCCGCTTCATTTATCAAAGCGTAAATACAACGATTTTGAATATCTTCTTCACTGATTGAGCTGCGAGTAATACCTTGCTCACTAGCTTTAGCAGCGGCTAATTGCTCTACCGCATCATCAATGCTGCGTTTACGCGTTTTTGTATCATAAGTGTAATAGCCAGAGCCTGACTTCTGCCCTAGACGACCTTGTTCAACTAAGGCGTCGGCAATGCAATAAGTCGCAGGATTACCTTTTTGCTCGCCAGTCATTACTTCACGGACTTTGTAGCCAATGTCTAGCCCGGCTAAGTCACCCATGGCCAATGGACCCATTGCCATACCGAAATTTTCCATGGCGCTGTCAATCTCTTCAACTTTAGCGCCTTGAATGTGGCATAAGGTTGCTTCACGGCTATAAAAGTTAATCATGCGGTTGCCAATAAAACCGTGGCAAACTCCTGAAAGCACAGGTGTCTTTCTAATATTTTTGGCTAGTTTCATGGCAGTTGCTAGCACTTCATTTGAAGTCTCTGCGCCGCGTACCACTTCAAGGAGTTTCATGACGTTAGCTGGGCTAAAGAAGTGCAAACCGACGACATCTTGTGGACGTTTAGTTGCAGCGGCGATAGCGTTTAAGTCTTGAAAAGAAGTATTAGAGGCCAAAATAGCACCGGGCTTACAAACACTGTCTAACTTCTCAAATACTTGTTTTTTGATATCTAAGTTTTCAAATACCGCTTCAATAACGAGATCAACATCACCAAGGTCATCATAGTTAGTGGTGCCACTGATCATGGCCGTTAGCTGCTCTGCTTTTTCGCTAGTCATACGGCCTTTACTGGCAGTTATATCGTAGTTCTTTTTAACTATCGCTAGGCCACGGGCTAGTGCTTCGTCGCTAATTTCAAGCATGGTGACCGGAATGCCGACATTAGCGAAGTTCATCGCTATGCCACCACCCATTGTGCCGCCGCCGATAATACCGACTTTTTTGATCTCACGAATTGGTGTCTCTTTACCAATGCCTGCAATTTTTGCAGCCATGCGTTCTGAGAAAAATATATGTCGCAATGCAGCAGATTGTGGTGAGGCCATACATTCTAAAAACAACTCCCATTCAACTTTTAGACCCTGTTCAATCGGCAGCTCAACCGCTGCTTTAATACATTTAACAATATTTTGTGGCGCAATCTGGCCTTTGGCTTTAACCGCCAATACTTGCTCATAACCTTCAAACAAGCCTTCAGGAACACTAGCGGGGTCAACTGTCATCTCACCGGCAATACGTAACTCTGCATTATTTGCCGCCAGCGCTTTGGCATAACTAACAGCATTGCCTTGCAGATCATCAACAACCACTTTATCAACCAAGCCAATTTCAAGCGCTTTGGCGGCGGTAATCGGCTTACCGGTTACCATCATATCTAAAGCGGCAACAGGACCAACTAAACGCGGCACCCGCTGCGTACCAGCACCGCCGGGCAACAAACCTAAGCTAACCTCTGGCAAGCCCAATTTGGCGCTGTCTAGCGCAATGCGATAATGCGCACCTAGGGAAGTTTCTAAGCCGCCACCTAAGGCCGTGCCATGAATTGCGGCAACTACTGGCTTGCCGGCCTGGTCCATAGCATGAACAACATCATGCAGAGATGGGCCGCCCATTTCGCCACCGAACTCAGTAATATCAGCGCCCGCTATAAATGTACGGCCTTCACATATAAGTACTAAGGCCTCAGTGCCATCAGCTTTGGCGTTAGTTACCGCATCCAATATGCCTTCACGTACTGGCTGTGATAATGCATTAACCGGAGGATAATTAACTTTAATTACACCGACATTGTCTATTACTTCATAGCTGACTACTGACATTAGTTGCTCCTAATTTAGAGATATCAATTTGTGGTTATCAATTTTTTTTAAGAACTTAGCCCGCACTGGCGATTAAGCCACCATCTAATACGATTGTTTGTCCTGTTACCCACGATGATGCCTTGGAGGATAAATAGATTGCTGTGCCGGCGGCATCTTCTGCTCTGCCTATACGCCCTAGTGGGATATTCGCTGCAACCACCTCTTCAGCTTCATCTAACATATGGGCAGTCATTTTACTGGGGAAAAAACCCGGCGCAATGCCATTAACGTTAATGTGGTCATGGGCTAAATCTGCCGCCAAATGGCGCGTCATTTGTACGACAGCGGCTTTACTGGCCGAGTACGAATAATTAGTCATTTTCGGATTTACTAAGGCATTTATTGACGAGATGTTGATTACCCGTGACGGATCTTCTTTGGTGCCTGCCGCTCTAAGCGCTGGCAGTAATTGCTGAGTTAGAAAAAATATCGACTTAACATTTAAGTCCATTACTTTATCCCAACCCGCTTCTGGGAAATCGTCAATGGGTGCTCCCCAAGTAGCGCCAGCGTTGTTAAATAAAATATCTACTTTGTCTTCGCGTGATTTAATCTCAGCGGCGAATGCGGTTAAACCTTCCAAGGTAGAAAGGTCTGAGGTGATAGCAATACACTCGCCTGATTTTGATAGCTCGGCGGCTGTCGCACTGAGCTCAGCCTCCTTACGCGCAGTGATGTATGTTCTAACCCCTGCCTCAACAAAACCTTTAGCAACCATTGCGCCAATACCACGTGAACCACCAGTTATTACGGCTACTTTGCCATCTAACGAAAATAAGTCTTTCATAAATACCTCAATTATTTTTATCGACCTTAACCAAAACACCACCCCGAAGGGTGGCGTTGGTACTAATATTATTACAATGAGCTTAGCTGCTTAGCAAACTTCAAACAAGCCCGCTGCACCCATGCCGCCGCCAACACACATGGTGATAACCACGTATTTAACACCACGACGCTTACCTTCCATCAATGCGTGCATAACCATACGGTTACCACTCATACCGTATGGGTGACCAATAGAAATAGCACCACCATTTACGTTTAAGCGATCATGTGGAATGCCAAGCTTCTCTGCACAGTAAAGAACCTGTACCGCGAATGCTTCATTAAGCTCCCACAAACCAATATCGTCCATTTTTAAGCCATTGCGTTCTAACAACTTAGGAATGGCGTAGATTGGACCAATACCCATTTCGTCAGGCTCACAACCTGCAACAGCCATACCACGGTAAATACCCATTGGCTCAATGTTGCGTTGTTCGGCTAGCTTACTGTCCATCATTACAACCGCAGCTGCACCATCAGAAAGCTGTGATGCGTTACCGCCAGTAATCGATCCGCCTTCACGCACTGCTTTAAGACCTTGCAAACCTTCAATATTAGTTGACGGACGGTTGCCCTCGTCTTGCGAGATAGTGACTTCTTCTTCGCTTACTTCACCGGTTTCACGGTTAGTAACAAGCTTAGTAGCGGTTACAGAGATAACTTCGTCGGCAAACAAGCCAGCTTCTTGGGCGGCAGCAGTACGTTGCTGCGACAAAAGAGCATACGCATCTTGCGCTTCACGGCTAATGTTATAGCGGTTAGCAACAATTTCAGCAGTATCAAGCATAGCAATATAGGCATTTGGCTGATTGGCGATCGCATTTGGATCAACCAATTTGTGCATGTTCATGTGCTCGTTTTGGCATAAGCTAATTGATTCACAACCAGCAGCAATAACGATAGGAGACTTATCCATAACGATTTGCTTAGCGCCGTGAGCAATAGACATAAGGCCTGAAGAACACTGACGATCCATAGTCATGCCAGAAACTGTCACTGGCAAGTCAGCGGCAAAAGCAGCCATACGACCAAGGTTCATTGACTGCGAGCCTTGCTGTAGTGCAGCACCCATTAACAAATCATCTACTTCACCCGCTTCAATACCAGCGCGCGCGATAGCGGCTTTGATAGCGTGGGCGGCCAGAGTTGGTGCTTCAGTATTGTTGAATGCACCACGGTAAGCTTTACCAATTGGCGTACGTGCCGCCGAAACGATTACTGCATCAGACATAATATTCTCCTAGTATTTTTTTTGTTAGCGCCCGCAGGCGCATTAGTCGTTCGATCTAATAATTATTGGTTAGCGGCTTGATGTTCCATCGCCATAGTCAAAAACTTACCACCCTGCTCTGCGCCTGATTTCGGCTCGTTTTGGCCAGTTAAATCACAGATAACATCCCAATTTTCTACTACCGCTTCTGGGCTTTGTTCTGCAGCAGGAATAAAGGTACCTGCAGTTTCAAACAAGCGAGTTGTCGCATAACCACCAGCACCAGCACACAAAATAGTGCGATTAGGTGCATCGTCATGTACTAACGAAAGCGCACCAGCCGTTACTGCTTCTGGCACTAACATCGCCAAAATTTCAGGAGGCATTAAATCTTCAGTCATACGAGTAGCGGCCGTAGGCGCCAAAGCGTTAACACGAATATCGTATTTGCCACCTTCAAGAACTAAGGTGTTCATAAAACCAAGCACAGCCATTTTAGCCGCGCCGTAGTTAGCCTGACCAAAATTACCGTACATACCACTTGAAGAAGTAGTCATCATGATGCGGCCATAGCCTTGCTCACGCATAATGTCCCACACAGCCTTAGTACAGTTAACCGAGCCCATTAGGTGAACGTCTACAACTAGCTGAAAGTCTGCAATGCTCATTTTAGCGAATGACTTATCCCGCAAGATACCAGCATTATTGATCAAAATATCAACACGGCCCCACTTGTCCATGGCTTGCTTAACCATATCTGCAACTTCGTCATACTTAGCAACGTTAGCGCCGTGAGCAAAAGCTTCACCGCCAGCGGCTTCAATTATCGCAACCACTTCTTGTGCGGCATCAGATGAAGCACCACTGCCGTCACGAGAACCACCTAAGTCATTAATGACAACTTTAGCGCCACGCTTGGCTAATTCGATTGCATGACTGCGGCCTAAACCGTTACCAGCACCTGTTACGATTGCTACTTTACCTTCAAAACTTACTGTCATTTTTGCTTCCTCGGTTAACACCGGTTTTTACTAAATTTAACTGCGCACTTTTTAAAGTGTTTTATGTGGGGCTGCCATTACCTCGCTGGTAACGGCGCCTTGATCAATAGTTAAGCAACCATCTGCATGCCAATCCACTCAGCAATAAGCGCAGGCTTGTCTTCGCCTTCAATTTCAACGGTTACCAATGTCTTCATTTGGAACTGGCCAGGCTTTTTCTCAATAATATCGGTAACGGTTGCTTGCGCTCTAATACGCTTGCCCACTCTGACCGGCGAGATGAAACGGACCTTGTCGAAACCGTAGTTAACACCCATGTACACGCCATCAATAACGACCGTGAATTGCTCAGAGAAATGCGACAACATTGAAAGGGTTAAAAATCCGTGGGCAATAGTTCCACCGAATGGCGTCTCGGCTGCTTTTACTGGATCAATATGGATAAATTGGTGATCATGGGTGCAATCAGCAAACTGATTCACTTGATCTTGTTCGACAGTAAACCATTCAGTCGGCTCTGCAACATAGCCACAGTAGTCGGCAACTTCACTTTTATTTATCACTTTAGGCATATTAAATTCCTTATATATCAATAGTTTATTTTATTTAGTTAAAGTAACTTAGAACCAATCCGCTTTCATTTCGTAGGTAGTGTCATCAAAATCGGTAAGTAGTTTAGCCCATGCGTCGATCTGTGGCAGCTCAAAACGATAGAAATATTGTAGCGCCTGTAACTTACCGCGGTAAAAGTTCTCGTCTGACTCATGGGGATTAGCGCTCAAACCCTTACTGGCAGCGATACCTTGCTTCAGCCAAACCCAAGCCATAACTACATTGCCAAATAAATCTAAATAAGCAACTGAATTGGCAAGCACGAGATCGATATTCTTCTCCATCATGCCGCCAAGCATTGTCTCTGTTACGCGCTTCAAGGTCACCATAGCAGCACTTAATTCCTGCGCAAAACCAGACAGAGCTTCGTCTTGACTAGCAATATCGATAGTAGCCTGCATAGCCCCAAGGCAAGCGTTATAACCCGCCAAACCATTCTGCGGCACTTTACGCGCCAATAAATCTAACGATTGAATACCCGTAGTACCCTCATGAATCGGATTCAGACGGTTATCACGATAGAACATCTCAACGGGATACTCGTTGGTATAACCAGCGCCACCCAATACTTGTATCGCCAAGTAATTAGCTTTAGGACCATATTCAGACGGCCAGGTCTTAATCATTGGGGTTAAAAAATCTAACAAGGTAAAGGCATCTATACGGTCTTGCTCAATCGGCGCAGTCAGCGCGTCATCACCTAACTGAGTACCAAGTAAACATAAGGCATAAGCACCTTCGGCATAGGCTTTTTGCGCTAACAGCATACGACGCACATCGGCATGTTCAATAATGTTTACCATTGGCGCAGCAGGGTTTTTATTCGACGGCAAGCGGCCTTGAGGACGATTCTTGGCGTAATCTAACGAATACTGATAACCGGTTAGTGCCGTTAACGAGGCGCCAGTTCCGACCAAAATACGGGCTTCATTCATCATATGGAACATATAGGTAAGGCCTTTGTGCTCCTCGCCTACCAAATAACCGACCGCGCCGCCCTTTTCGCCAAAGTTCATTGCACAAGAGGTTTGCGCTTTGCCACCCATTTTGTGGAACAAGCCAGCAAGTACAACGTCATTGGGCTCACCTAAGCTGCCATCTTCATTGACAAGAATTTTAGGCACTATAAATAGCGATATACCTTTAACACCTTTTGGTGCGCCTTTAATCCGCGCTAATACCAAATGGATAATGTTTTCACTCAGGTTGTGATCGCCGCCTGAAATATAAACTTTGTTGCCTTTAACTGAATAAGTGCCATCGTCATTGAGTTCAGCGCTGCTAGTTAAATCAGCCAGGCCAGAGCCCGCACCAGGTTCAGTCATTGCCATGGTGCCAGAGAAGCGACCGGCTCTCATGGGCTCAACCCATTTTTGCTTTTGCGCTGCAGTGCCATGGGCATCAATTAAATTAGCATTGGCATTAGTTAAGCCTATATAACCCATGGCTGTGCTGCCGGCGGCTGACAAATAACCAGACGCCACACTTGCCACCAGCGGAGGCAACTGCATGCCACCTAGTTCGAAATCTGCAGAGCTAGACGCCATACCTGACGCAATAACCGCATCTACCGCAATTTTGATCTCAGGAATCATCGTCACTGTTTTGCCATCAAATGTTGGCTCGTTGCGATCTACTTTCTTTTGCATGGGTAGAAAGTACTTCTCTGCCAAAACTTTACCCGTCGCAATAGCGGCATCAAAGGTTTCACGGCTGTGATCGCTATACCGCTCACGCTCGCATAGCTGCTCTGAGTCAAACAACTCATACAACATGAACTCTAAATCTCTTTGGTCTAAAATAGCGGCTGGCATTTTCTATCCTCAAGGCAAACATAGTGATGAATATGATGCTATTGTGCATTTCTAATGTTTGACCGCCATGACATGCAATGTCCTGTTTGAAACTCAATAGATAGTAGCCAAATCTGAAGAATGCCTGAAACCACTAGTGACATCCCTTTTACCCGCTTCCTAAAATACTGGCGCGGCGTGCATAACGTAAGCCAAGAACAGCTGGCTTACAGTATTGATAGTTCATCTCGACACCTAAGTCGCATAGAGAATGGCAGCAGCAGGCCTAGCGAGAGCTTGGTATTAGAAATAGCCAAAGTGTTAAACCTTGGGCAACGCGACACTAATCATCTATTAATATCAGCCGGTTATATGGCCAAACTTGGTACTGGCGACTTTAACGCGCCAGAATACAAATGGCTACGCAACGCCATGACTCGCAAGCTCAAAGCACTTGATCCCTTTCCTGCGACAATTATGGATGCTTCAAGTAACATTCTGATGGTCAATAAAGGCTGGGTCGGCTTGTTTAGCACCTCCATCGCAGCCGATGTACTTGATAAGGTGACCAATCATTACGACTTTTTATTCAGTCGTGAAGGGGCTGGAACCGTTATTAGTGATTGGGAAAACACTCTGTCGGTGATCTTAATGTCATTAAAGCAACAGGCCTTGTTTACCAACAATCAATTAGACTTGGCCAATTTAGAACGCCTGTCCCAGCACCAAAATCTTCCCACCGACTGGGAACACCGGGCGGCTAAGCTCGAGCCTATGGCCAGTTTCAGAGTACAAATGGACATCAATGGCGTGCTAACCCGTTTTTTTAGTGTCAGTAGTAATGTCGGCGCAATGGGGCCAAGCGCCTATATTTCAGAGCCGAATATAACCGTTAATGTTTTGTTCCCGGAAGATGAAAGTATGCAGTTAGATCAATTAATTGCTGACGAATTAACTCATCCACTTCTATTTTATTGAAAACAACGTAATACTGGCATATATAAAGGAACTTATGTGACAGTTAGCTACTAATAGATATCGCTAGTAACATTAATAGGAAGAGTAATGACGAAACCGAATACAAAATTGAGCTTTGCAGCACTAATTATTTTCACTGTGTTTACATCCACAGCTTATTCAACTCAGGTTGAATACTTTTCCCCCAGTGAAGATCTAGAATCGGTTACTAAAGATATTGTTAATAAACTATCTAGCCAACACTATGCCGCACCGCCACTTGATGATGTTTTATCTGCGTTGCTATTAGAGCGCTACCTAAAATATGTTGATCCCGGCAAACTCTACTTTGTTGCTAGCGATATTAAAGAGTTTGAAAAATATAAGGCGTCCTTAGATGATCAATTAAAAGCAGGTTCAGTTGAGGCGGGCTATACCATTTATAATAAATTGCATGAGCGCAATATTGGCCGTCTAGATTGGATTATAGAAAAACTCCCTTCGTTAATTAACAATTTCGACTTCACTGTAAACGAATATATATCGCTAGAATCGAAGGAATTACCATGGGCTGCGAGTGCAGCAGAGCTCGACGAACGCTGGCGTAAGCGGATTAAAAACGATGTGCTCAGCATGCGCCTCAATGAGGAGGAAGACATACTAGGCGCCCTACTGCGTCGCTATGAATATCAGCTAAAACGTACCCAGCAAATAAATGCCGACGATGTTTATGCATATTATATAGATACCTATACTAAGCTATACGACCCGCATACTAGCTACTTCTCTCCTCAGCAGATGGATAACTTCCGTATTAATATGAGCCGCTCATTAGAGGGCATCGGTGCTGTATTAAGTCAGGATTACGAATACACGAAAATTGTTAACTTGGTGTCCGAGGGGCCGGCTTTTAAACAAGGTGGGCTAAAGGCGTCTGACCGCATCGTTGGTGTTGGCCAAGGCACAGAAGGCGATGTCATTAATGTTGTTGGCTGGCGCTTGGATGAAGTGGTTGAGTTAATTCGTGGCGACAAAGATACCTGGGTGCGCTTAGAAGTGCTGCCCGCTAAAACCAGCACTGGCAGCAAGTTTATCAGTATTAAGCGCGGCAAAGTTGAGCTTGAAGATATGCTGGTGAAAAAGAAGATTCAAGAAGTCTATTTTGATGGTGAAGCCCACAAAATTGGCGTTATTGAAGTGCCTGACTTCTACATAGACTTTGCGGCAATGAGCCGACGTGACCCAAATTATCGCAGTACCACGCGCGATGTGAGTAAAATACTTAAAGAACTAGAAGCAGAGAATGTCGAAGGTATTGTGATTGATTTACGCAATAACGGTGGCGGCTCACTGCAGGAAGCTAACTCATTAATTGGTTTGTTTATCGAAGCTGGCCCTACAGTTCAAATTCGTCATGCCAATAACCGCGTGCAGCGCCAAGGAAAGTTTAGGCGCACCGCTTACTACGATGGACCACTAGTAGTATTGATCAACCGCCTAAGTGCATCAGCTTCAGAGATCGTCGCTGGCGCAATTCAAGATTACCAACGCGGTTTAATAGTGGGCACTACCTCATTCGGTAAAGGTACTGTTCAGACTCTTATTGGTTTAGATGCAGGCCAGTTAAAATTGACCGAATCTAAGTTTTATCGCATATCAGGTATGTCAACGCAAAACCGTGGTGTTGAAGCTGACATCTTGTATCCCGCCCAATATGACCCTGAAGAAGTTGGCGAAGGATCATTAACAGGCGCCCTACCTTGGGACTTAATTGATGCGGCCGGCTACCCTACTTATAACGATTTTTCACTAATTAAAGATGAGCTAGTTAAGCGCCACGAAAAACGTATTAGCGACGACCCTGACTTTGTATTCATCAAAGAAGAATATGCTTTTATTAGCAAAAATCGTGATAAGAAAAAACTAACCTTGAATGAAGTGCAACGTAAAACAGAGAGAGAAGAAGCAAAAGCTACTCTACTTGGTATTGAAAATAAAAGGCGCGCGGTTAAAGGTTTAGCGCTATTAACATCGTTTGAAGAACCAGAAAATCCAGATGAGCCGGAAACAATTGCCGACACCGAGGCAAATAGGGATGAGGAAGGCGACGATGATGTATTCGTAGTTGAAGCTGCTCAGATACTATTAGACAGCGTTAAACTCCAAATTCCAGCTAATATTGCTACCGCTGAAGGTCTTCAAAAAACAGGCAGTTAGCTGCGATGACTAACTGTCTGTTTATATTCGCTAAATTAAGCTTTTTCCATAATTGATACTGGTCATAGTATTAGCCTAACCCTGCGTTTATTCTTTACTTTAGATTTTTTGCACGACTAAAGACACAAGGAGTTATCAATGGCTAAAGCTGCAGATTATTCACTGGGCCCTGCTACTTATCCTCGCGGTTGGTTTATCGTTGCGGAAAGCTGTGAGCTTGATGAAAAACCATTAGCAGTGCACTTTTTTGGCCAAGACTTCGCAATCTACCGTGGTGAAAGTGGCAAAGCCATTATGCTTGATGCCTACTGCCCACATATGGGAACACATCTCGCCGCTGGTGATTCAGCGGTTATTGTGCAGAACGGCGAGCAGATTGAAGGGGACTCTATTCGCTGCCCTTATCATGGCTGGCGTTTTAATGCCGATGGTCAATGTGATGACATTCCCTATCATGACGGCCCTATCCCTCGCAGTGCGAAACTAAACTCGTATACAGTTAAAGAAGTTATGGGTTGCGTGATGATGTGGTTTGACCCCGAAGGTAGCGAAGCTGACTACGAATGCCCTTCATTGCCGCAGTGGGACGACCCAGCATGGGTAAACTGGAAGCTTGATCACCTTGGTGAAATCGCAATCCACCCGCAAGAAATACTCGATAATATGGCCGACTGCCAACATTTGGGCCCAACCCATGGCGCCCCATGCGAGTACTTCGAAAACGAATGTAAAGACCATATTATCATTCAGCGTCAAGGTGGCTGGCACCAAGCCTACGACTGCATGCTAACTACTGCTACTTGGTATACAGGGCCTGGGATTTTATTGTCCTTGCAAGAGTTTGGCCCTACTACCGTCTATGAAATTATCGCTAATACCCCAGTGGACGATGGCATCGTAAAAGTATGGCATGGCGTGCTGTATTACAGTGGCAAACAACAAGCAACAGCTGAAGATGAAGCGATAGCTGCTGAAATACAAGCAGGAGCGCTGGTCGCTTTTGGTGCTGACTTTAGCATTTGGCAAAGTAAGCGCGCTGCAATCCGTATTCTTCAATTACCAAAAGATGGCCCGTTCAATAAAGTGCGTGACTGGTATAAGCAGTTTTATACCACTGGTGATGCGGTGGCAGAAATTCACCAAAAAGTTAACGGGTTGCATCATATAAAAGACTTTCCTCAACCAAACGATAAACACCGAGAATTAGACGCAGACCTATTTAATTAAACCAGTAGATTCTATACCAGCAGTTGCCTCAGTAAATTAAAGCTGGAGCAAAGAATAATAATTTATATCGATACAGATACTTTCAAGCATTAGCAATATTAAGACTATCCGTAAAGTAGATTTTTTTGAATTAGACTATTTACACTAAGTTATTCAAGGATGAAATCTTATGCAAAAACTTTCAGCTACGGAGAAATGGTCATATTCGGTTGGCAGTATACCGTTCGCGGTAAAAGATGCCGCCTTTGTAAATTTTGTTATCTTTTTCTATACCCAAATACATGGGCTCAGTGGAACATTAGCTGGCTTAGCAATGTTTATAGCCTTGTTATGGGATGCGATTTCAGACCCAGTGGTAGGAAGTTGGTGTGATCGACTTAGATCTCGCTGGGGGCGAAGGCACCCATTATTAATAGCGGGAGGACTGCCAACTGCATTGATGTTTTTAGTATTATTTTCCCCACCGGCGGACCTAGGCCAACTGGCTACATTTACCTGGCTATTAGGTGTTTCCATTTTATTGCGCACTTTTATAACGATTTATTTTGTTCCCTATACCGCCATGGGGGCAGAGTTGTCGACGGACTACGACGAGCGCACCGTTATAGCTAAAGCGAGAGTCTCGGTCGGCTGGGTAGCCGCAATGGCGGTACCAGCAATTGGGTTTATAGTTTTTTTTGGCCCCACCAACGGCGCAGATGGACGCCTCGTTGCCGAAAATTATCAGCAATACGGCCTACTTTCTGCGCTAGTGGCAGGTATTGCCGCGCTAGTTTGTATTGTTGGCACACGCAGCGCCATTCCACGGCTACCTCAAGCTACGACAAAGACGCGATTCACTTGGCGTGACCCACTAAATGATTTAAAGCTATTGCTTAATAATCGAAATTTCCGTGTCGTTATGGGTGCCAACCTTGCTGTCGGTTTATCCGCTGGGGTGTACTTCACTCTGGCTATATACCTCGGTACCTATTTTTGGGAATTTACAGCGAAACAATTAGCGGGCATAATTTTTCCCTCAGTAATTGCAGTAGCGGTAGCGTTTACAGTACTTGGTCATTTGGGTAAACGCTTTGACAAACCTCAATTATTAGTTGTCCTTAGCTTCGCATTGGCGATAAACGGTTTATGGTTTTTAGGTGGTCGACTGCTCGGCCTATTGCCTGAAAACGGTAATTCTTTAGTTTACGCGCTATATTTAATAAATAGCGGAATTGCTATTTTTATGATTGTTTGTAAGCAAATATTGGGCGCTTCTTTACTTGCAGACATTGTCGACGAACAAGAGTTGAAAACGGGTAAGCGCCAAGAAGCGGCGGTATTTGCTGCTGGAGCTTTCGTACAGAAGGCAACTACTGGCGCGGGAGGATTAATAGCCGGTATCGTAATCGATTTTTCAGGTATTACTAGCGCTTCAGTGCCTGGAAGCGTGAGTCAGAGTACTTTACAGGCACTTGGCGCAACAGCGTGTTCAGTCATTGTTATCTTAGGGTTTATTTCTTGCTTTTTTTATACACAGTTGCGATTAAGCCGTACTGACCATGCAAATGTCAGAGTGAGACTCGACGCCATTAACAGTTAAAATTAACACTAAACTGTGTTCCAAAACGTCTGCATTGTTACTGAAATTTTAAGTTTTTGACGGGTGTAGCAGACATTTGAAATGAAGTTAAACGTTTCACTCAGCCAAGCGACAAAGTATGAAAACTGGGTCTACTAATACACAGATTGATCATTTCATCTTAGAGGCCCATATCGCCAGCTTGTGTTTCATCGTAACCGCTGACACTTGATCCTCTGGCACCGGCTGAATTACTTTGTCATGCACCAGCAATCGATAGATATATTCTATTTTTTCAGCAGCGGAGTCTGTTGCTTCAAACTCTACCACCCCTCTCTCCTCGCCATATTTCATTCCTTCAGCGATAGCCTTCTTTACCAGTTCTTTTTCATTTTTAAGTTTCTTCATTTATCTGCTCGCCTTTACACATTACAACTAACGATACTATAGTTAGATGCTTCTAATGGTTCACGTTTCAACAACATTTGCCCCAGCGCCTATTTTCGAACCACGCTCAGCTAGCCAAATACCACCGAGTACCAGCACCAGAGCCGCACCATGGTAAGCGTGAAATTGTTCTCCTAGGTACAGCACTGCGAATATTGTGCCAATAACCGGCGCGAGGTTAATGAAAATACCAGCACGCCCCGGACCAATAATTTCGACGCCGCGCATGAAAGCAGTTTGCGCTAAAAGCGACGGGAATAACGCCACCAATATGATGACGACCCAGCCGTAAGCTGTAGGTGCTTGGAATTCACCAATCCAAACTTCCACCGCCACCATAGGTAATGAAACTAGAAGCGCCGAAACCCCAAGTACGGTGAACAAACTAAAAACTGAACACACTGGGCGCTTTTGTAGCGCGATTGTATAGCCTGCATAGAGCAGACTCGCAAGAATCACAAAGATATCACCTCTATTGAGGCGAAGCTCAAGCAAGCGGGAAAAATCGCCGGCAGACGCCACTACAGCAACACCCGACAAGGTTATAACAACCCCAAGCCATTGCAGCTTTCTCACTGGTGTTCCATACATTACCAATGCACCAACTAAGATAAATACCGGCAACATACCGGAAATAATACCCATATTAATTGCCGTAGTGTCATAAGCCGCGACGTAGAACAAGGCATTAAAAGCAGCAAAGCCCAAAGCCCCTAGGGAAAATAGAAAACCCAGACGCGGCTTTAACACTGGCCAATCACGAACCAAGTTTTTCCGGTTAAACACTAGTAGCAATACCACTACTAAAAGCCAACGCAATGTCACCACCATCATCGGCGACACTTGGCCCACAGCAAGTTTTGCTAAAGTCGTATTAGCGCCGAAACAGATGGCAGTGAAGCTTAGAAAAAAATACGCCTTCAAAGAGCTGTGTGCTGGACTACCGGCAGAACTATTATTGCTTACCACGATTAATCACACCGCCTTAATTTTAATGCAAACAATTGTCGCCACTATTATTCGGCTGTTCAATAGTTAACGCTTATTATCTTTTGCTAAAGCATTGGTTTTTTTGGAAAAAACATACTGGTAGTACGCTGATATTCTTTGTATTCAGGCCGTTTTTGTACTGAATAATATTCGGCAGGCTTAGCACCGGTATAATGAACTAGGGTTGTGTACATCATTCTAGAGGCCATAAATAGAACGCCCACCAAAGCGACCATCACAACTACAGACTCTGAACTCCATAGCGCCATTAATGATGGCAGCGCGATGACAATCAATGAATTCCAAACCATCCATTCGAAAAAGTAATTGGGATGCCTGCTGTAACGCCACAAGCCCACATTACATAAAGCACGTTTATTACCGGCTTTAACACTAGCAGCGATAAAGCTATTTTTCTGCTTATCGGCAAGGCTTTCCATGCAGTAACTTAGCACCCAAAGTACAACCCCCACCATCTCTAACCAATGAAACGATGGGTTTGGATTCCACGCTATCAATAATGCTGGCATTGCCAAAAAACTCATGTTGGCAAAGGCTTGAACTAAAATCTCTACCTGCATCGCTAAAGTAACATTGGCTTTGCCTTCCTTTTCCCAACGCAGCTTTTGATATTGATAACGCGGCAGCTCTCGCTTAAACGCGCCCTTGGTTAAATACAGCAAAGCCATCAAGCCCATCCGCAAACCCATAAACAAAAACAATACCCCAGCGAGTAGTTTTTTAGAGTCAGCGCCCTGCCCATAAATCAATACCAAAATGCCGATTAAGGTTAGACCGAGCGGCCAGCCAATATCCACATAAGACATTCTGCCGGTTAACTTGGCGGGGATATTCACTACTAATATAAACAGCACTAGCTGCAGAGCGCCATTAATTAGAGTGAATTCAAAAAAGTTGTTACTGACAAGTAAAATGCCACAGCCTATTAAGAATGGCAGTAAAGGTTTGAAATATTTCATGTTTCCCTGCTTATTGTTTGAAGTATTGAGTAGTTGAATAAGTATACTCTGCTCTAACTATAATAACGCTAATATAGGCGACTTTCGCCTATCTCCAAATATTCATATTTTAGCTACAACCAAGCCTGCATTGTCAGTATTCGGTGTTTGATTTTGCTCTACGGCTTGTATAAATTGCTGATGATAATCTTCAAACTCAGTACCCATCCAACGATCCCACCAAGTGAAATACAAACCATAATTACCTATAACACGTTGGTGATGTAAGTCGTGATGGGTAACCGATGTTATATGGTCAAACGGGCTGTCGATCCAACCACGCGGGTGAAATTCAATACCCGAATGCCCCATGGCGTTACGGACAATCATTATGGTTAGAAACGCAACTATTATGCCCTCGTGAAATGGAATAGTAATACCCATTAACGGTATGAATAGAGCCATTATAAACGCTTCACCCGGTGCAAAAGCATAGGCTGCCCACGGAGTTGGAGTACGCGATAAGTGATGGGTACGATGTACATAACGAAAAATAGGACGCCAGTGCATCGCTCTATGTACCCAGTAAAAGTAAGCGTCGTGTAAAATCAGTATAAGCGGCAAGCTAACTATCAGCCAAAGCATGCTGTACTCGCTAGCCTCAGAATAAAAATTCATGCCGCCATTGCGCGAGTAGTAAACGGTGGCTAAGGCCACTAGCGCATAAACGCTGGTAGTAATTAGTGAATTAGTAATTTCACGACGAATGTCGCTCCAATCGGCTTTTTTAGCCTGGATACGTCTAGATTCTGAAAAGCGTTTGAATACTACAAACAATACAAAGGATACGATACTGGCGCCAAACAAGTACCGCAGGGTGTCGAAGGTGAAAACCACTAACCACAATTGTGCAAAATCATTCAACATCTTACAGCCCTCTTATCTTTTCCAGAGCGTGCAGTAGACGGTTAATTAAGAGCAATTACTTACCGATAGCCAAAAATGCTGACAGTTTTTGAAATCGACCAGAGTTATTTGTTATTCACTATTATTAAATCGATAATCACGAGGTGTTTTGCCGGTGATAGACTTAAATGCTTTGTTAAATGTTGTCATTGAGCGATAACCTGCGTCCATTGCGATAGTCATAATTGGCAACTTGGCACACCTTTCATCCAATAACTTTTCAGCAGTTTCAGCCACACGGTACTGATTAAGAAAGTCGTTGAAGTTACGATACCCCAGATGTCGGTTAATCAATTTGCGTAAATGATGTTCTGGTACTGAAATGTCTTCGGCCAAGCCGCTAATGGTTAATTCCATATTTCGATAACTGCATTCTGTTTCCATTGCGTAAAGCAAGGCCGCTAGTTCCTGTTTTCCCAGTGCAGTTTCGCCTGGTTTGACATGATTAGTCTCTGGAGATTTGCTATCAATTGTTAAGTTGTCGATACCCACTGCCAGTAAGCCCATGGTAAAGGCAAGGGTTACCAGCACTATTCCAAATGAATGCATAGTTTCCACCCATAGCGAAAACTCTGGAATCACCATTTCCATAATCACAACAAGGCCGATGTAGCTACACACTAGTGTGGTGAGTATTAGTCGAAGTTTGCGCCGCGATGCTACTAGGTCGGTGCGCCATTGCCTGATAATACTGACAAAAACATATAATAAAGAACTCAAGATAAGCAGCCGTGAAAGTACATCCAACCCGTCGGCAACGTGTAGTGGTAAATTAATCGTAGCTCGATACCCTAGGTCAGCAGCGTAACCAGCGGTGTAATAGCTTATACCAACGGCAAAGCTAAGTTTTGCGGGTTTTTTGTGATCGTTGAAAACTGCTTGGCAAAAAAGTAAAAAAACTAAAGGGATTGTGTCAGCAAGCATCACGCTGAGATTAAACTGCTGCGTATTGTCAGCGACAAGTGGGGCTAGTACATAGCCAAAAATACCGAAAACTAATGCAATAAGCAGCTTAGCGGCATAAATATGCCAGTGTTTTACGGCGATTAACATAATCACCAACAGCACACCAAGGGATGCGCCACGGAGAAGGATAAAAGCGTCCATTAATGTCACCTCTACCCTCCTTTCTAGACTACTGCGTTACGATGCTTCAGTCCGCATAGTGACAAACTCTTCAGCGGCAGTTGGATGAATACCAATAGTAGAATCCATCTGCGCTTTAGTAACACCTGCTTTCATTGCTACGGCTAAGCCTTGAATAATTTCACCGGCTTCGTCACCGACCATATGGATGCCAATCACCTTATCTGACGCTTTATCGACAATCATTTTCATAAAGGTCTTGGTTTTGTTATCACCTAAGGTGTGCTTTAAGTGCCTAAATGTCGATTTGAATATTTTCACATCACCGTATTTGGTACGTGCTTCGTCTTCAGTTAAACCACAAGTGCCTATATTTGGCTGACAAAATACAGCGGTGGCTATGTAGTCATAATCAAGTGGCACAGCTCCTTTACCGAAGAGATGATTAGCTAAAACCATACCTTCGGCTAAGGCTACAGGCGTTAATTCTGGGCCTTCAATAATATCGCCAACCGCATAAATACTGGGGCATTTAGTTTGGTAAAACTCATCAACCTCGACAAAGCCTTTAGCGGTTTTGGTCACGCCAAGCTCTGCTAAGCCTAAGCCTTCGATATTAGGTTTACGACCGGTAGCGTAAAGCACATGCCCGACTTCTAAGGTATCACCGTTATCGAAATGAACCGTTAGCTCATCACCCGTCTTCTCGACTTGGGTGATATTAGTATTAAGGTGAATTTTAATGCCATGCAACTCTAGTTCTTTGGAAACATGTTCTGCAACTTCTTCATCAAAGGTTCTTAATAGTTTAGGCCCTCGATAAACCAAATGGGTTTCAACCCCAAGACCATTAAAAATTCCGGCAAATTCTACCGCGATGTAACCCGCGCCAACGATAACCATACGCTTAGGTAATGGCGATATATCAAAAATCTCATTAGAACTGACCACCAACTCTTTACCCGGAAAGTCAGGGATAAACGGCCAGCCGCCGGTTGCAATCAATATACGCTCTGCGGTTATTTTTTTACCGGTTGATAAGCCAACTGTATTAGCATCAACCACGGTAGCGCGCGCTTCGATTTGCTCGACATTAACGTCGCCAAGTATATGGCGATAAATACCATTCAACCGTAGTATTTCATTACGACGATTTTCTTTTAGAACATCCCAGTCGAATTTTGGCGCGCTAGCTTCCCACCCAAAACTAGTGGCATCTTTTTGATACTCAGAAAAATGCGAGGCATAGTAATAAAGCTTTTTAGGTACACAACCAACATTAACGCAGGTGCCGCCCCAGTATCTGTCTTCAACTATAGCGACCTTAGCACCCATGCCAGCAGACATTCTGGCGGCTCTTACGCCACCCGAACCTGCACCAATAACAACTAAATCATAATCAAAATCAGACACTGTTAATCCTCTTGTTTAAACCAACTTAATTGCTCACGCAGCTTCACTACTTCACCCACAATAATGAGGGTTGGTGCTTTAATCTTTGCCTTCGCCACTTCCGCTACCATGGTACTTAACGTACCAGTGACCACTACTTGATCTGGCCTGGTACCGTTATGAACCATAGCTATTGGCGTATCAGGTGATCTTCCAGCCGATAACAAGCCTTCGCAGATAAGCGGCAAGCCTACTAGACCCATGTAAAATACTAAAGTTTCATCACGATGTACCATTTCAACCCAGTTGAGGTTTGGCGTATCTGCTTTTAAGTGCCCAGTTAAAAATCTTACCGATTGGGCATAGTCACGATGGGTTAAAGGAATACCCGCATAAGCGGCACAACCAGACGCCGCGGTAATACCTGGAACCACCTGAAATGAAATATTATTTTCCGCTAACAGCGCTATTTCTTCACCGCCTCTACCAAAAATAAATGGATCACCGCCTTTTAGTCGAACAACCCGCTTACCTTCCAGTGCCAAATCAACCAACATCTGATTCATATCAGCTTGGGGCACAGCATGATCAGAACGCGCCTTACCGACATAAACCATATCGGCATCAACGCGGCATAAGCGCAGTATTTGATCGCTAACCAACCTGTCGTAGAGTACCACGTCAGCTTTTTGCATTAGGCGCAGAGCTTTAAAAGTGAGCAAGTCTGCATCACCAGGGCCCGCGCCAATTAAATAAACTTCGCCTTGCTGCGCACCCACGCTATTACTTAATAATTTATCAAAGCGCTGCTGTGCTAAAGGCTCGTTACCAGCGTAAACATCTTCGGCAATCGCGCCATCAATAGCTTGTTCCCAAAATCGTAAACGATTTGATGACTGGGTAATAGCCTGCTTAACCTTGGTTTTATTAGCACCTAAAAACTTAGCTAGCCGCCCTAAGCCACTGGGCAGTTGAGTTTCTAATTGTGCTTTAAGTTTGCGCAACATCATCGGTGAGCTGCCACCGCTACTGAGCGATATCACAATTGGGCTTCGGTCAATAACCGCGGGGAAAATTACATTACACAAATGTGGTTGATCAACAATATTGACCCATATATTGGCAGCTTTAGCATCAGCTGAAACGGTTTCGTTAAGCGCCATATCGTCGGTAGCCGCAACCACTAAACAGACCTCGTGTAGATCTTGCAGTTGATATGAGCGCTCAAATACGCGACCGGCATTGGCGTCAGCCAAAGTGCGAAGCTCTTCAATTACTTTAGGGGCAACAATCGTTAACACCGCACCGCTGCGATTTAATATCTTTGCCTTGCGCAATGCTAAGTCGCCACCGCCAACAACGAGCACCGGTCTGCCTTGAACATTGACATTTAATGGCAGGTAATCCATTTATCAGACCCTCGAGCGATAAGTTATAGTGTTTTTGCTTCGTTCATATAAGGCTGTAACACACTGGGAATAGACACACTACCATCAGAATTTTGATAGTTTTCTAGTACCGCTACCAAGGTTCGACCAACGGCCAAGCCAGAACCATTCAGTGTATGCAGATATTCGGTTTTGTTGGTTTCAGGATTACGCCAGCGAGCTTTCATACGGCGAGCTTGATAATCACCAAAGCTGCTACATGAACTAATCTCGCGGTATTTATCTTGGCCAGGCAACCAGACTTCCAAGTCGAAGGTTTGTTGCGCAGAAAAACCTAAATCACCACCGCACAACATAACCTTTCTGTACGGCAGGTCTAAGCCTTGTAGAATGGCTTCAGCATGGCCAGTCAAATCAATCAAAGCCTGCTCGGAATCTTCGGGTTTTACAAACTGTACTAATTCTACTTTTTCAAACTGATGCTGACGAATCATGCCGCGAGTATCGCGACCATAACTGCCCGCTTCGCTTCTAAAGCACGGCGTATGCGCGGCATAGCGAATTGGCAGCTGAGCGGCTATTTCATCTCGCATTAAATTAGTTATCGGTACTTCTGCGGTAGGAATGAGGTAATAACCTTGATCACCTTCTAGCTTAAATAAGTCTTCTTCAAATTTAGGTAGTTGGCCAGTGCCTTTTAACGAGTCAGTGTTAACAATATAAGGCACATTCACCTCTTCATAACCGTGATGCTGAGTATGCATATCTAGCATGTACTGAATTAGCGCTCGGTGTAGTCGCGCCAGACTGCCTTTTATAACCGCAAAGCGCGCACCGGTAATTTTTGCAGCAACATCAAAATCTAACAGGGCTAGCTCACCACCAATATCTACGTGGTCTTTAGCTTCGAATTTTAACTTTCTCGGTTTACCCCATAGGGCAATTTCAATATTGTCATCTTCAGTTTTACCAGCAGGCACTGCAGCTACTGGAATATTAGGCACGCCCATTAAAAAATCTTCTAGCTCTTGCTGAACGCGACGCTGCTCTTCAGTCATTGAGTCTATTTGGGCAGAAATATTGTCAATTGTTTCTGCCACAGACTTCTTAGCTTCATCGGGTGATAGGCCTTCACGTATTAGCTCGCCTACTCTCTTTGACGCTTGCTTACGCTGTGACAACAAGTCTTGATACTGAATGTCAGCATGTTTACGACGTGCATCTAAGTCTTGAAAATAACTTTTATCAAAATCAAAACCTTTAACAGCTAAGCGCTCAGCTACTAGATCAAGGTCTGTACGTATTCTTTTAATATCTAACATGTTCTATTGAGTCCGTTACAGTAAAGTTCTTGCGATATAAATTGCGCCGCCAGCTGCGCACAAGCACGCAACGACGGTAGTGACGACATAAGCCAGCGCCAACAGTGGATAACCTTGTTCATAAAAGTTAATAGCTTCAAGCGAGTAACTAGAAAAAGTGGTAAATGCGCCTAAAAATCCAACCATCACAACGCTTTTCCAATGGGGATGAAATAGCTCCTGCTCGACGATATAAACGTAAACTAGCCCCATCACAAAAGAGCCAATAATGTTTACCAACATCGTACCTATATGCAGGGTGTTATGGACTTGAACGGTTTGATTAAAATAACTAGAGGCTGCAAATCTAGCCAATGCGCCTAGGGCTCCACCCAGCGCTATGGCCAATAATGTAGGCAGTGTCGCTGTCATCATTACTTACCTTCGTTAAATATTAGTTCAGTCACGATATCTTTTACTGGCACTGTTTTTATCCAGCTCTTTTAAGTATTTTAATTTCTCACTAATCTTTATTTCCAAACCTCGGGCTACCGGCTGATAAAATTTCTGATCAGCCAATTCTTCAGGTAAATAGGATTCACCAGCACTATAACCTTCCGGCTCGTCGTGTGAGTAGCGGTATTCACCGCCGTAATCTAAATCTTTCATCAAATTAGTTGGCGCGTTACGCAAATGCATCGGCACGTCATACGCCGGCTGTTCTTTGACTGCAGCCATAATACTATTAAACGCAGTGTAAACGGCGTTACTTTTTGGCGCACTAGCCAAATACGCCAATGCTTGTGCCAAGGCCAACTCACCTTCAGGACTGCCAAGACGAGCCTGCACATCCCAGGCATTTAACGCAATGCTTAGCGCCCTAGGATCAGCATTACCTATATCTTCACTGGCCATCCTAACTACGCGGCGGGCAATGTACAAAGGATCACAGCCGCCGTCTAGCATTCTGGCTAACCAATATAGAGCCCCATCGGGAGAGCTACCACGTACCGCTTTGTGCAAGGCCGATATTTGCTCATAGAATATATCGCCGCCTTTATCAAATCGGCGCACATCGCCCTGCAATACCTGATCAATGGTGGCCTCGCTAATCTCAACACTGCCATCGCTGCTGCGGCCTAAATCAATGCCGATTTCTAACAGATTTAATCCACGGCGAGCATCACCATCTGCACTGATCGCAATGCGCTGTAATAATTTCTCGTCTAATTTAATATCTATTAGGGTTGTAGCCGCCTGGCGTAAGATCTCGACTAACGCTGTTTCAGATAAACTTTTTAAGACGTAAACTCTGCAGCGTGACAACAGCGCGTTATTTAGTTCGAATGAGGGATTTTCAGTAGTCGCGCCAACAAACAAAATAGTGCCATCCTCTATATGTGGCAAAAACGCATCTTGCTGAGATTTATTAAATCGGTGCACTTCATCAACGAACAATATGGTTTTACGACCATTTTGGGCGCGCTGCTGTTTAGCAACTTCAACTGACTGACGTATATCTTTAACGCCACTTAACACAGCAGATAAAGTCTCAAAGTGGGCATCGACCAGATTTGCCAATAACTTAGCCAGCGTTGTTTTGCCTGTGCCAGGCGGCCCCCACAGAATCATTGAATGCAATTGATCACGTTCAATAGCTTCACGCAGGGGCATTCCCGCGGCCAGAATATGATCTTGGCCGATGTATGCAGCTAAGGTTTTCGGACGAACTTTTGCCGCTAAAGGCTGATAACCACGCTCATCATCGAATAGAGAATTAATCATTGCGAAGAATATCTACGCCTTCAGGTGGAGTAAAACTGTATAAGTCTGAACTATGCTCAGTGGTGATATCCACATTGGAAAACAAAATTTCGGTGATTTGTTCGAAACCATCAGTAATTTGTAATTGAGCGATCAAGCCGTCGGCAAACCTGACATAAATTTGCACAAATAACGACGAGCTGTCTTTCGGCGATAAAATAAATCCGCCATCATACTGACTAACATTAAATTTATCATTCAGCGCTGTTACATCGCCGCTAAGCAATATTGATGGTGCGGCTTGTCCACTAGCCGTATAGTTTTCTACTGTCACTTGCTCTAAGTCAGCTTCATAGCGCCACATTTTCTCGCCATCAACAACTACTAACTGCGCATCTGGCTCTTTGATTGCCCAGCGCAATTTTGATGGCCGCTGTGCATGTACGTTGCCCGAAGCAGACTGGATAAGCTCTCCGTCTTGGGTACTAATTTGTTGGGAGAAATCAGCAGAGAATTGATTCATTGCCAGCAACAACTCTGCCAAATCACTGCTAGCGTCAGCGAGCACCTTAGGAACTTGAATCAATGCCAGAATAGTTAACAGCAATATACAAATTTTGTTAGACATAATTATGCTCTTGGCGCCGGTGGAGCTAAGACTTCACGCTGGCCGTTGGTGCCCATTTCAGATACCACTCCAGCAGCTTCCATAGTTTCAATCATTCGTGCAGCGCGGTTGTAACCAACTCGCAGTTTACGTTGCACCGATGAAATAGAGGCTTTACGCGTTTCAGTGACAAATGCTACCGCTTCATCATATAAAGCGTCATTTTCATCGTCACCACCATTTGCGCCTTGCTCGGAGGCAATCCCTGGCAATACTCCGGCGGCACCATCGTCTATTAAGTCTTGAATATAACGCGGCTCACCTTGTTCCTTCCATGCGGCTACCACGCGATGCACTTCGTCATCTTCAACAAAGGCCCCATGTACCCTTACTGGCAGACCTGTTCCCGGTGGCAAATACAACATATCGCCTTGACCTAACAACTGCTCTGCGCCGCCTTGATCCAAAATAGTCCGTGAATCGATTTTAGATGAAACCTGAAACGCGATCCGGGTAGGTACATTGGCTTTAATCAAACCAGTGATAACATCAACTGACGGCCGTTGTGTTGCTAAAATCAAATGAATACCCGCTGCCCTAGCCTTTTGCGCAATACGAGCAATCAGCTCTTCAACTTTCTTACCGACAATCATCATCATGTCGGCAAATTCGTCTATTACGACAACAATAAACGGTAAAGTTTCTAAGTCGGGCGCTTCCGGTACACCATTTTCATATAAGCTTTCGTCTTGTGGCAGCACCCAAATCGGGTCTTTAATGGGCTCACCTGCATCAATCGCGTCTTGCACTTTACGATTAAAGCCAGCCAAGTTTCTTACGCCCATGGCCGCCATTAGCTTATAACGCCGCTCCATTTCACCAACACACCATCGCAAACCATTGGCAGCGTCTTTCATGTCGGTAATTACTGGCGTTAACAAATGCGGAATGCCATCATAAATGGCTAGTTCCAACATTTTCGGGTCAACCATAATCAAACGCAGCTCATCGGGCCCCGCTTTATACAACATACTGAGGATCATGGCGTTAACACCGACTGACTTACCAGAACCAGTGGTACCAGCAACCAATAAATGCGGCATTTTTGACAGGTCTGCCACTACCGGTAGACCCGCAATATCATGTCCGAGCACTAGCGTTAACGGTGACTTAGCGTCTTCAAATACTTTAGAAGACAGCACCTGCGACAACATAACCATCTCGCGGTCTTCATTGGGTATTTCAATACCAACGTATGGCTTACCCGGAATAACCTCTACCACTCTGACACTGATAACTGCCAACGAACGAGCAATATCCTTGGCAACCCCCGTAATTTTACTGACTTTAATGCCCGGTGCTGGCTGAATTTCGAACCGAGTAATTACCGGCCCGGGGTAAACTGCAACAACCTCTGCCTCAATATTAAAGTCGTTTAGCTTTAACTCTAGTAGACGCGACATACCTTCTAAGGCTTCTTTTGAATAACCTTTTTTGTGGTCGGCTGTTGGCTGCGATAGTAAATCCAATTTTGGTAGCTGACTTTGGCTAACATCGCTACCGAATAATGAGGTTTGTTTCTCTTGCAGAACGCGCTTACCTTGTTCAGCCTTTTTAGGAGGTTGGGCGATTTTCACTGGTACGCGTTTTTTCTCTTTCTCAACGCTTTGCCTAATAGCAATTTGGCGGACCTTTTTCTTTACTTCTATAGTTTTTTCTTCAACTCGTTTTTCGCTTCGGGCCTTCCATTTAAGGTTGGCAGTTGCAATGAACCCCAGCGTAACGCGGCCTGTTTGATCCATCACCAACAGCCAAGAGAAATCAATGAAGATGGTTAAGCCGTAAAGCAATATGGCAATCAGAATAAGCCGACCACCAATAACGTTAAACGCGTCATGGGCGCTAGTGCCAACAATATCACCCAAAATGCCGCCAGGGCCTGCTGGTAAATCATTGGCGGCCACAGAATTAAGCTCAGCTAGGCCAGTAGTGCCAATCATCACTAAAACAAAACCCAAAAAGCGCATACCTACGCCAAACCAGTCAAAGTTTTTCGCTTGCAGACGTTCATGAAAAATAAGCCAAGCGCGGTAAGCAATCATAATTGGAAATAAAAACGCCATAAAACCACATAGCGAATACATCACATCAGACAACCAAGCGCCGGTTAAACCGACAGCATTTTTTGCGATGTCATTGGTACCAGTGTGAGACCAACCTGGATCGGCTGGATCATAACTGACTAAAGCGATAAACAAGTATATGCAAACCGCCGCTAGGCCAATAAACGCGCCCTCTCGCAACCGATGACTAACCACATCTTCGCCTTCGGCAACCTTCGTTTTATTATTATCCACAACTAGCGTTACGCCCATATAAAAAGTTAACTAAGCTTAACGAATTAACCCTGTCTATTCTATATTTATCAGCGCATTGGGGCCTATCTGCACTAATTTGATCAATCATTGGTCAATCCCAAATAGTGACTTAACATTCGCTGGCATTTCAGCACTAGATTTGTTCAAATCACTGGTCTAAATCATTTATTGTAGAGTAACTAACACGCTTGTTTTTCTATTAATAAACCCCATCAATAGCCTATAAGCACCATCAACAAACATTAAGGAAACTGCAGTAATGAGCGACATTCAACACCATCCACTACTTATATTAGGGTCTGGCCCAGCGGGCTACACCGCCGCCGTTTATGCCGCTCGTGCCAATTTAAACCCCGTACTCATTACCGGTATGGAGCAAGGTGGCCAATTAACCACCACCACTGATGTAGATAACTGGCCTGGTGATAACGATGGTGTGCAAGGCCCAGAGCTAATGGTGCGCATGCAAAAACACGCTGAACGCTTTGATACTAAGATTATTTTCGACCATATTCATACCGCTAAGCTTAATGAAGATGGGCCATTTACCCTTATTGGCGATCAAGCAACCTATACCTGCGATGCGCTAATTATTGCTACTGGCGCTTCGGCTCAGTATCTGGGCTTACCGTCTGAAGAAGCCTTTGCCGGCAAAGGCGTAAGCGCCTGTGCAACTTGTGACGGATTTTTCTACCGCAATCAAAAGGTTGCCGTTATTGGTGGTGGTAATACTGCCGTTGAAGAAGCCTTATATCTATCAAACATTGCCTCTGAAGTGGTGTTAGTCCACCGCAGAGAAGGCTTACGGGCAGAAAAAATATTGCAAGACAAACTCTTTGAAAAAGCTAAGAACGGTAATGTAACTCTAGCGTGGAACAATACATTAGACGAAGTTCTGGGCGATGACAGCGGCGTTACCGGCATGCGTATTAAAAGCACTGCAGACGGCGCCACCCAAGATATTGACCTGCAGGGAGTGTTTATCGCCATTGGCCACAAACCAAATACCGATATTTTCGCCGGCCAATTAGACATGAAAGACGGTTATCTAACGATTAACAGTGGTACTCAGGGCAATGCAACCGCAACTAGTATCCCCGGTGTTTTTGCCGCTGGTGATGTAGGCGACCATATTTATCGCCAAGCGGTTACATCAGCTGCGTCAGGCTGTATGGCGGCATTAGACGCTGAAAAATATCTGGATGATCTAACGCAAGCTTAATAAGCATTATTCAACCATTGGTAACTGCCTGTTGAATATTTCTTGGTTAAGAGCTGATAATGACGATTTCCCTAGCGTAGACAATGCGTTAGAAGAGCCCAATGGGCTGCTCGCTGCAGGCGGTGACTTATCAAGCAAGCGTTTAGTCACTGCCTATAGTAATGGTATTTTTCCTTGGTATGACGACGACCAACCTATTCTTTGGTGGTCTCCCAATCCACGCGCCGTTATTATTCCTAGCCAGCTCCATTGCTCTAGAAGCCTCAAAAAAAACATCCGTAAATCAACACTCA
>JBLHWB010000003.1:0-25794 GCA_047628915.1 Porticoccus sp.
GCCTAATATACCAATGTGAATTAACTGATAGTTGCGAGGGTGGTTTTTTCTTTCCGCCCACGTTATTTGAAATAAGTAACTTGTCTGTATTAAAAAGTGAAGTGTTCGGCCCTATAGTTCATGTTATTCGCTATAAGGCGAGTGATATCGATAAGGTTGTTGATCAAATTAATGACTTAGGATTTGGTTTAACGCTCGGTATACATAGCCGCATAAAAACATTTTCTAAGCGAATCAGTGAACGAGCCAAAATCGGTAATATTTATGTTAATCGCAATATGATTGGTGCGGTAGTCGGTGTTCAACCATTTGGTGGATGTGGTCTTTCTGGAACAGGCCCAAAGGCTGGCGGGCCAAACTATCTTAGACGATTGGTCAGAGTTAATAGTGATTGTACGAGTACAGAAAATCATATTACAAAGAAAGTGGATATTACCGCAGCTGTCGACCCTTCCAAATTAAAATTTTTGAGCGGGGTAATAGGCCAGCAATCTCAATGGCATAGTTATCCAGATCATCAGAAAGTGTCTGTTATTAGGCGTTTGAAGACGTCGATAGTAGAAAGGTCTGAACAATTATTAATTGTAGATATTGAAGCAATGATGTTGATTATTGAAAACGTTATTAACGCCGCAAAGGAAATAGTACAAGCAGTTATCAATCTGCCAGGTCCTACCGGTGAAAGCAACCGATTGTATTATGAAGCGCGGGGCACATTGGCATTAATACTGGCAGAAGATATTGACGTCGCGGAGTGTATTGTCAAAGTAGTATCGGCCTTAATCACTGGCAACGAATTAGTAATACTATCTGATAGTGAAAATAATATTTTTGTTAAATGGTTATTAGAAGCGTTAAACGTAGCAGGCCTGCCCACTGGAGCAGCAGTATCGTTATCATACGAGATGGACTTGCCATTACTAAACGACAATCGTCTGAATGGATTATTGATGCCTAATGGCTCATTACTTGAAAAAGCAATGCAACGTTTATTTTCAGAACGCAAAGGAGCGCTTATTCCTATTGTTACTAGCAATGATATCAATGAGCTATTAATACGTTTAGTCGTGGAGAAAACTGTGAGCATCGATACTACCGCTGCTGGCGGGAATGCGTCGCTAATGACTATGTAAGTGAGTCAGAAGGTATTGGCAATTTCATTCGGTAGTTATTTTAGATGCCTCTCTATTAGTAAATAATATTATAAAAAAAGAGTTAATTTTTTACGCCCAACACTAGCAGTGTTGTACAGCGGGCATAAAAGGTCAGCGGTTACACAAACATTGCGTTATCAATTTTGATCGACTCGTCGAACCGAAGGGTGAGAGCGCAGTTGGATAATCCCGCCAGGCTCCACCAAATATTAAGTCCTGCATTGAAAGATATGGGTTTTTTATTGCTCGATATTAAATATGAACTTACTAAGTCTATTTAAGTTAGTTTGTCAGTATTCTGCCAATCAGTATCTTGAAGACTCACAGCCGCTAGTTCGAAGAATAGTCAAATTCTCATTAAATAAAAAATTTATACTCCCGCGCTGTTGGTGTCTTCTATTTCCCCTTTCTGATAGCGATCTAATTCAGATGGGTCGTAACCTATATTTGCGTCACATATTTCATCACTCATATATTCATCTGCAGGGTCGAGTGTTAACAGACCTTCAAGAATGTAGCAGCAAAATCGGTTAAACAAGCCTTGCTTACCGCGTGATGCATATGACGTCAGTTTTTCGGCTAGGACTACTTTGAATACACTGATCCGATATTTGATGAATTCCATTAGTAGGTCACCGCTTTCGATGCTGATTTTAAAATACGGCAAGGGACACCTTTTAGGTGTGGAATACCTTGTTCTAAGTCTAGGTAGTCTGGGTCGTCGCGACATAATTGTGCATCCGATAATTCTAGTGCGCCCGACAGTCCCGCATCAATACCTTGTGCCATTTCAGGCTTCCACCAACCGTGTGGAACTCTTACCAGATCATCAGGCATTGTGTCCTTGATTTGCACTGCCATTGAAACACGGCCCAGCTGGTTATCTAATGTGACAGTTTCCCCTTCAGTAATCGCATATTTTTTTGCGGTGCCCGGGCTGATAAATAAGTGCGGCTCTGGTTTACGTCGACGTAATTCTGGGATATGACGATGGCCAGTTTGGAAGAATTCATCTTCACGTACCCCCGTAAATAATTTTAATGGGTACTCTGGATCGTGTGGTGGATCTTCACGGAAATAGGGTAGAGGATCGAAACCTAAATCTTCTAAAATAGAAGACTTAAGTTCTACTTTACCACTTGGTGTTGCAAAACCTGTCTTTTCATATTTTTTAAATTCTGCTGGTGCGAAATGAACTTCGTGCTCTTCTGCAAAGGTTTCAAAATCTACACCTAGACCTTCCAGTCGATAGTCATAAAATTTTTCTAATGTGGCCCATGGTACGAGCTCAGGTTTGCCTATGGCACCCGCGATCTCTTTCCAGAATTCGAAAGTGGTTTTACATTCCTCTGGCGGCTCCATAGATTTTTGAGAGGGACGAATTACCGACATCCAAGCAAAATTATCGGTAAGCCATGGTCGCTCAAGCCATGAGTCAGCAGGTAAAACGTAGTCTGCTAATTGGGCTGAAGGCGTCATAAATTGTTCGTGTGCCACAATTAAATCTTGGTTCATCATTGCTTTAATAATGAGCGGCATATTGGCATAGCTCATCACAGGATTGTTACCCAAAAAGAAAAATGCCTTTACAGGGTAGGGGCCTTCGCCCGCCATGGCGCGAAACGTCGCTGAGGGTGTTGCCATATAACAGCCGGTTATTTGATTTGGATATTCATATCCATGTACACGCTTGCTAGGCTCGCGCAATGCTTCTTGGCCACGGTAGGTGAATACAGGGTGATCTTCATTTCCAAGTTGCTTCATTTTTTGTTCGTGGCTTAAAACATCGTGCATCTCAATTACATTGTCGGGAATATAATCTGGATTGTGGACGTGCAAGATTTCACCGCCCGGAACGTCTAAATAGCCACAGATTGATCTGAGAATTCCTTGCAAACGGATTGCTGAGGTACTGTTGCGTTGCATATCGGTTACGGGTGTCCATGGAATTATCGCGGGGCCCGAAGTGGCATACATACGGGCCGCTTTGGCTATCATATCTACTTTACAGCCAGTAAGTTTCGCAACCCGCTCCAGAGGGTATTCGTTAACTCTTTCTTTCAGTTGTTCGAATCCTGTCGTCCATGTAGACACAAATTTCTTGTCATATAACTCTTCGTCGATAATCACCTTTAGCCAGCCAAACATCATAGCAGCGTCAGAACCTGCTTTTAACGGAAGCCAAATGTCGGCTCGATGAGCGCTCTCATTTTTGCGTGGGTCCATCACTATAAGTTTTGCCCCGTTAGTTTGGGCTCTGCGAATCATATTATAAATTGGTACCCAGCTATGGCGTTTTGGATCATGGCCCATCAGCACAATACATTTAGTATTGTAAAAATCCCCTAATGGAAACCTGCCATAGGTATAGTTATTGACCGCCGCCGTATTACCCGCACAAAGGGCAACACCACTAATCCAATTTGGAGAACCCACATGGTTCATTATTCGCCTACCAAGGCCGTGGTCAGTCGCCGTATTCCATTGGCTGGTAGAGGTAGCCCAAGCTTCGGGCCCATGCTCATCAATAATGCTATTTAGTCTTTTGCCAATGTCCTGCATCGCAGATTCCCAGCTCACTTCTTCCCATTTCCCTGATCCTCTTTCGCCTACTCGTTTTAACGGTTTCATTAATCGATCGGGGTGTGCAAACCCCTTGGGAGCGACAATACCCTTCATGCATATGTTTTCTCTAAATGCCGGGTTGTCGGATGCTCGAACCTTTATTACACGACCATTTTTAGATTCTGTAACGACGCTACAGGCAATATCACAACTCTGACAAATTGTTCTCTTATAGCTTACGCCTTCCTTGCTTGCTTTTTGTTTCGCTTGCTTTTGTAGTTCAGCTGCGATGTTAAGTTCTTCTGAATCTATACTAAAAGCACCGGGCATATTTACTCTCCAAACGTTTGTCTAACTCTTGATAATTCATACACTATTATTTGTAATTAGACATACTATTAATAGTTATTGACTAAATGTCAACAACTATTGACACTACGTCAATATGGTTTATTCTTTGTTGCATTAAGCATTTTTCAATAATCTTGGTGAAAGCCTCATGGTAGCTAGCATAGATACAAAAATTAGCCGTCTTGGCCCCGATGAACGCAGGCGTCAGTTATTACTTTTTGGGCAAGTGTTCTTTGCTGAGAATCGTTTCGATTCATTGACAATGAAAGAACTAGCGCTGCGTGCGGGGGTATCCAAAGGCCTGCTCTATCACTATTTTGGAGATCGTCGTGGTTATTATCTGGCCACGATGAAATTTACAATGGATGAAATTGTTGATGTCTTTAGTGCATCATCTGACAGGGGAGTATTGTCGTTAAGAGAGATGTTAGTTGATCTAACAAATTACTTTACCAAAACTCGTCATTTTTACCTCATGTCTACACAATCTGGTGATCCTGATATTAGGAAAGAGATAAGTCGTGTTCAAACAGTTATGCTTGATACCGCGCTTGAATTACGTGGTTTAAAATATGATTCGCCACTAGCTGATCTCACTATGCGTGGCTGGCTAGCATTTTGTGAATCGGCAATTTCTGATTGGTTGAGATCAAATCTAATTACCCAAACCGAATTGGTTGATTTACTTATCTATCAATTTGAGAGCGCTACTAATATGTTTAATCAAAGGGAAGATGGCACGTTAACTTAGCCTTTTTTGATATAATTGGCTTATGAATGGATACGTGCGTGTTGTTGCACCAGAGTTTTAAATTCAAATTATTTTTTATACGGTTTTTTAAGAAAAATGCCACAAACGCTATTGTTACATTATTGAAACAATGATGTTTTTTAAATAAATCAATGGTTTACGTTTTTGTACGCGCAACACTTGCAGTGTTGTACCCATAGGGCATAAAAGGTCAGCGGTTACACAAACATTGCGCAGCAATTTTGATCGTCCAACGGGCGACCCGAAGGGAGAGGCGCTAGTGTCGAATAATCCCGCTAGGCTCCACCAAACAAGTAAAAAAGCCGTGCCTTTGGGTACGGCTTTTTTATTGTTTAATGATTAGTGATATGGAGTTTAAGCTCTCGGTTCACAAGGAGCGCAGCGACGCAGAGCGCCCGTTAGGGCGACCCCAAAGGGGTGAGGCGCTTGCGCCGAATAATCCTGCGTCGAAGATTGGCCGTAAACTCCATAAAGCGGTTACACAAACATTTAACCAATATTTAGACTTGATTAGAAGGGATAAAGGAAGTTAACTCATCAGTACTTATTTGAGTATATTTGAATTACAAAAAAGTGTCTGAAAAAGTGACCTTAATGTCGTGTATAGACACTAGCCCAATATTTAATAGCTATATGATGTCTTTAGCTAACCGAACGGCGTGACATAGAGAGGGCGGCCTTGAAGTTAATATCATTGACTTATTGGGACAATAAAAAGATAGCCCGCAGTTGTTGGACTTTTCTCGCGTGCTTAGGTCTTGGTATGGCGCTTATTGGAGGTCATATAACTCCCAAGGCTAACTCTGCAGGTGAAGTGATCCTATGGGTTAATGATATACCTATCACTTATGATCAGCTGGACCATGCTAAAAAAAGGCTTACACGCGGAGTTAAGAGAGATTTTAGTGATGTGGAAAATAACGCGATAATTGATCTGCTAATCGATGAGGAACTTTTGTTACAGCGTGCTAAAAGTCTGAGAATACCTGCAGTTAATCCCAATGTACGAAAAGCAATTGTTCAAGCTTCTATAAGTAATGTTACTGAAAATTTTCTTCTTTTGCCTACTAGTAAGCAATCTCTTGAGAACTTTTTTAAGTACCACAAGGCTGTGTTTGAGCGTCCACCAAGAGTTGCAGTAGAGGCACTGTTATTTTCAGATTTACATGCAGCTGAGGCAGTCTTTCAACGCTATAGTGATGGAGATTCATGGGAAAGTATCGCTATTTCAGAACAAGTTAATTCGATTGCTATGCTGCCGAAGTCGCCTTTACCGGCGCATGTTTTGAGAAGGTATCTTGGGCCAAGCTTGGCAAACGTTGCGTTATTGCTTAAGACAGGCGAGCTAAGTAGTCCTATAGAAAGATCTGAAGGTGTATATTTATTGCATGTTAATACGGTGATCGAGTCATCGTTACCAAATTTTGATGAGATAGCGGGCGATGTAAGGGTTGAGTACCTATCGCGTGGACGTGAGGCTGCTTTGACTGAAAAGTTACATGAGCTAAAAGAGGGTTCAGATATTAACTTTAATTCTCAATTAATTAGAGAGTTTGCGGTAGTAGATTTGGATGATTTATATGAGATGTTGCTTGTTGAAGACGGAGAACTCTCAACTGGATTTAGATGGGGGTTAGCGCAGTGAAAATTAAATTTAGCCATGCGGCGATTTTTATTACTATTGTGTTGCTTGGTTTAGCGACTATTTGGATTAAGAGCTATGTATTTATCTCAGATCCCGGAGACTACTATACTCAAGATCCATTATCATCAGGGATAATAACTCAGGCAAATATTCCTGCTAAATCTGTTGATAAGCGACAGCAATCGCGTCTTTCGATTAATGATAATAAAGCTGGGAACACAAATGCGGGGTATGAAGACAAGCAAATTTTGTTTGGAGATACTCATGTGCATACAACCTGGTCATTTGATGCGTTTATGTTTTCATTGCCAATCATAAATGCTAGCCGTGGTTCTTTGCCACCAGCAGCCGCCTGTGATTATGCGCGCTTTGTATCGCAGCTAGACTTTTTCTTTTTAACTGATCATGCTGAGAGTTATACGTCTCGACGTTGGCAAGATGCACAAGAGGCTATAAGACATTGCAATGCCGTTTCTGGTTCTGCTCAAAATCCAGATCTTGTAGCGTTTATCGGCTTTGAATGGTCCCAGTTCGGGAAAACCCCTGAGACGCATTACGGACATCATAATGTGCTGTTTCGAGATATAGAATCAGACGCGTTACCTGCTAGACCTATTGGTGCGGCAGGCCCAGCAAGTGATTCGCTGCGAGGGAGCTCTCCAAGTGGAGCTCTTGGTATGTTGCGCTGGCTAGATGTAGGCAATAGCTCTTATTACCTGTCATTAAAGACATTTATGGATGAGTTAAAAGATGAGCCTGCCTGTCCTGAAGGAGTGGCTAGTACAGAGCTTCCGCAAAATTGTTACGAGTCAGCACGAACTCCCGGAGCCTTATATGCGAAGTTAGATGAATGGGGCTTGGATAGTTTGGTTGTTCCGCATGGTTCTGCGTGGGGTATTTATACACCACCAGGTGCGACTTGGGATCATCAGTTGAACGCTGCAAATCATGACCCAGATAAAGCTCGTCTAATTGAGGTTTACTCGGGACACGGAAATTCAGAAAATTATCGTCAATTTTCAGCTCGTAAAATTGATGGTAATGGTTTGGCGATATGTCCAGAGCCGCAGTTAAATTATCTTCCTTCCTGTTGGCAGGCAGGCGAAATTATTCGTAAACGATGTTTGCAATCTAACCAAGACGAGCAGGAGTGTGATGCGCGAGCAGTCCTCGCTCGTAAAAATTACGTCGACGTGGACCATATCGGAGGCTGGAAAAGTATAGTTGGTGCTACCACAGAGGAATGGTTAGATGCTGGTCAGGCTCGAGATATATTTCTTCCGGCGTTTAACTACAGACCTGGTAAATCGGTTCAGTATGGTTTGGCATTGCGTAATTTTGATGATGAAGAAAATCCTATTGGTTATAAATGGGGATTAATTAGTTCTACCGACACGCATTTTGCGCGGGCAGGTAATGGGTTTAAACAATATCCTCGTGTCGGCAGTGGTGACGCCGGTATGCGTGGTACACGAAATGGATTTTGGGATTGGTTGGTTTATCAGCGCAACAAAGAGGAACCTTTAAATCACTCTCGTGAGGTAGTTAATATTTTGGGCGACGATAGCGAGCAAGAGCGCAAAATGTCATTTCTTACTGCAGGTGGCATTGTTGCCGTTCATTCAGCAGGACGAGACAGAGGTGCTATTTGGGATGCCATGAAACGACGAGAAGTTTATGGCACCAGCGGGCATAGAATGTTGTTATGGTTCGATATGTTGCAGCAAGATGGGGGCTTGTTACCAATGGGATCAGAGTTGGTTACACAAGAAGAGCCAAAATTTCGTGTGACAGCAGTTGGTTCGTTTAAACAATTGCCTGGCTGTCCAGAATACATAAAGGATGTGGTAAGTGAAAAGCGTTTAGATAAACTCGCCGATGGAGAGTGTTATCACCCGTCTGAAGAGCGCTATTTAATAGATCGCATAGAAGTAGTACGGATAAGGCCACAGGTTTCTCAATATGAACCTATTGATGATTTGGTGGAAGACGTATGGCGGACTTTTAAATGTGAACCGAGCTCACTTGGTTGTACTGTAGAATTTAGCGATAAGGAGTTTTCAGTTAGTGGCCGTGACGCGGTTTACTATGTTCGTGCCATAGAAGAAATTAGTCCAACGACTAATGGTGGCAACTTACGCACGACCTTTGATGAAATCGGTAGCGCAAAATCAGTGCGACCTTGTTACGGTGATTATCGTATAGCAGCTGACGATAATTGCCATGTATCGCTTGGGCATCGAGCATGGTCCTCTCCTATATTTGTTGATTACGGTATACAGCCCTAATGACGCATGTAATGGGCAAAGACAAGAGGACTTCATATAGTACTGAGCTTCCCTTGTTTAAGTTAGCAGTTGGAGCCCTTATTGGTTTAGTGTTTGCTATTGCGCCGTTTTTGAATTTTGGTGTAGCTAATAATATTGATTCAAATGTGGTGGTGAAGGTAAACAATACATCATTGTCATTTGCCGAATATAAGAGAGCACTTCAACTATTCGCGAGCGAGAAAAATTTTGATATTACTAAAGGTGACCGGTCGTTAATTCTTACCAGAATGATAGAAGAAGAGTTGTTAGTTCAATATGGGATTGACGAAGGCCTGGTAAATACTGATGCAGCGGTTCGCTCAGAGGTATTGAAAGCCGTTATGTCTGGTTTAATGGTGGAGTTAGATGCTACAAAAAAAGTTGGCGGCCAGCAGCATGCCGCTGACGAAGATCGCAATCAGCATCTCGTAAGATATCTAGCTCAGCTCCGCCGTGGTGCTGAAATCAGTTGGACCTCTCCTAGTAACCATAATGACTAGTTATAAAATCAAATTAATTGTCTATACATTTTTTTTGCTATGTATGGCAGCTTCAAGTCAAACACAAGCTCATAACCGTAGTTTGTCATATTCCAGTTGGAGTCTTTCAGACACCAGTGTGGATATGGTGTTTACCGTAAAATCACGTGAGGTCACGCGCTTGCCTCCTCTTGAGGGAAACTTACCTACACTAGAAGGACTACTGCTTAAACATTTAAGCAGTACAATTAGCGTTTTAGCCAGTGATCAAACAACATGTTTAATGTTAAATGGTCCAATAGCTCTGGCCGCAGCGGAAGGTTATCTGAGAGTGGGTGTCACATTTTCTTGTGATAAAGCGTCACCTGCTAGTATTGTTTTAACAAGTTTTTTTGCGGTAGCGCCAAGCCATGTTCATCATGCTCGTATCGGTATAGGCGATTCATTGCCGCAAGAATATTTATTTACAAATGATAAAAATAAACAATATATCACTGCAGTAAACTTACGAAATGAAAGTTCATATCGAGCTTTTTTGCAGTACTTAGTACTAGGTATCGAGCATATTTGGGGAGGGATAGACCATCTAGCCTTTTTAGCTGCGATATTACTTTTAGTGAAAACAATGCGAGGTCTAGTATTAATAGTGACGGGTTTTACTATTGGTCATAGTATAACTTTAGCGCTAGCAGTTTTGGGTCATGTATCGATAGAACTTTGGGTAGTAGAGGCTCTAATTGGATTTACCGTTGCCGTAGTAGCTGCGGAAAACATAGGAGCGCTTGCCCAGAGACGGATGACTATTGCTTCTGTGATAGTGGTTACGCTGTCGATAATGGCAGGAGTATCTATAATTTGGGGTGTTGGTCTACCCCCCATTACATTGTTAGGTCTAATTATATTTACTATGGCATTTATGTCTCTTTCTAATGGCGATAAAGCGGATAGTATAGTTATAAAACCCGCTTTAACTTTAGCTTTTGGAATGGTACATGGTTTTGGATTTGCAAATGTATTAAGAGAGATTGGACTACCAGATGAGCGGTTATTTATTGCTTTGGCTGGATTCAATATTGGCGTTGAACTTGGGCAGCTGGCCGTAGTAGCTGTTTTCTGGTTAGTACTTTGGTTATTAGCTAATAAGATCAAAGGTTTGGATTATCATCGTCATCTGAATACAGTATCTGCAGTGCTTTGTGGTTTAGGCGTCTATTGGTTTGTTAGCCGTGGGTTTATGCCAGTATGAATAACCTTGACGAGTCGGAAATTTGGCAGAGAGATATAAAAGTATGAAAAAATTATCTTATATACTCATTGCAACAGTTCTCCTATTTATTGTTGTCTTACTTAGCGGTCGTGCTCCCGATGCCGCTTACACATTATTCCCTGGATATTTTCCAGATCCTCAAGGGTGGTGGCAACAATCACCTTTAGAGCCTGGGGCTGAGACTGAGACTAGATTGCCTTTAGATGTGGTCAATGATAGAAAACAGCGGCGTATATTGCCCGCTAGCGATAAACAAATTTTATTTGGTGACACGCACGTGCATACTACTAATTCAGCTGATGCTTTTATGTATAGCTTACCGTTGATGTATGGTGCGCGTGGTGCTTTTCCGCCGGCATTTGCCTGTGATTACGCGAGATTTATTTCTCAATTAGATTTTTATTTTCTGACAGACCATGCAGAAAGTTATACGCCCAAGCAATGGCAAGATGCCATCCGATCTGTGCAGCATTGCAATAGACTAGCCGGTGACAAGTTTGCCCCTGACTTGGTAGCATTTATCGGCTGGGAGTGGACACAAGTGGGAGCTACTGCCGAGGAACATTACGGCCATCACAATGTGTTGTTTAAAGACGATGATTTCACGCTTCTACCAAAACGACCGATAGCTGCAGCTGGAGCCGGGGTAGCAACAGTTGCAGCAAGATCAACTAGTTCTCAATTGCCTTCTATATTAGGTGTGCTTGATCCTAGGCATCGCAATTACTACCAAGATTATAACAATTGGATTCAGATTATGGCTGAGACATCTGTCTGCGACCCATCTGTAGCAAGTCCATCATTGCCAGATAATTGTTTTGAAAGCGCATCATCACCTAAAGAATTGTATCGTAAACTTGATGAATGGGGTTTTGACAATATCGTTATCCCACATGGTAGTAGTTGGGGTTTTTATACTCCTCCAGGGGCAAACTGGGAGCATCAACTACGAGGGAGTGATCCGTCACGTACTAGTCTTATAGAAATATACTCTGGTCATGGAAACTCAGAAGTCTATCGAGATTTTGCAACGAGACGCCTGGATCAAGACGGCAATTGGTACTGTCCTGAGCCACAAGATAATTATTTGCCTGCCTGCTGGCAAGCTGGAAATATTATTCATCAGCGGTGCCTAGCATTTGGAGAGTCCCTAGCAGAGTGTGACGAACGTGCAATTCAGGCGCGAAATAATTTTATTAACGTCGATACCATTCATGGATTTATGACTGTTCCAGATAGTCAGTCTGAAGAATGGCTTGACGCTGGGCAGGCTAGAGATGTCTTCATGCCTGCTTTTAATTATCGTCCTCGTAAGTCGGCGCAATATGGTCTTGCTATTCGAGATTTCAAATCAGATGGGACAGCATCTGGCTATCGCTGGGGTTTTCTTGCGTCTACGGACACTCATTCGGCAAGGGCTGGACATGGCTTTAAGCAAGTAGGCAGAAAGCTGACTACCGATGCAAATGGCGTCAGGGGGGGAGTATGGCATGCGCTTTCTCGCAGTACCGCAAAGCTACCACCGGCTAGTGGCTATTCATTAACTCCTGATCAGATAGATCCTGCTAGCGCTAAACTATATTCTACAGAGTTTGAACGAACGGCATCGTTTATGGGGGCAGGTGGTATTGCCGCTGTACATGCTAGTGAAAAAAGTCGAGATGGAATCTGGGACGCGATGAAGCGTCGAGAAATGTATGGCACCAGTGGGCATAGAATATTGATGTGGTTTGATCTATTAGATCGTACAAATTCTTCTGGAAAATATCCTATGGGTAGCGAAGTTCATATAACAAAAAACCCAGTTTTTCGAGTTGTTGCACTTGGCTCGTTTAAGCAATTACCTGGTTGTCCAGACTATATCATTAGTGTACTTGATCAGCGCCATCTTGAAAAAATGAGTGGGGGAGAGTGCTATAATCCATCCGATGAACGCTACTACATCGAGCGTATAGAAGTCGTGAAGATTCTCCCGCAAATTACTGAAGATGAACCAGTGGCAGATCTTATTCAAGACCCTTGGCGAGTATTT
Organism: Porticoccus sp.; assembly: GCA_047628915.1. GTDB lineage: Bacteria > Pseudomonadota > Gammaproteobacteria > Pseudomonadales > CAWVSB01 > CAWVSB01. The sequence continues at coordinate 12,575 of JBLHWB010000003.1, forward strand.
GATTGCAAACCATCAGCGAGTGGATGCACTATAGAATTTACTGATTTACAGTTTGTTGAGGATGAACGAGAAGCGGTTTATTACGCACGCGTATTGGAAGAGCCGATACCAACTATAAATGCTAAAAACTTGCGAACAAAATTCGATGAAGAGGGCAATGCGGTAAGTACATATGCATGCCATGGTGACTATAGATCCGACGAAACTGATGATTGTTTAGCTGCCGAACGTCAGCGAGCTTGGTCGTCGCCAATATTTGTTAACTATGCTGCAGGCGCTGTTAATCAGTAGTTTCAGTGCGGTAAGAGCCTGCAGTGCGCCCCGTCCATTGTTTGAAACTGCGGTAGAATGATCTTGCTTCGGTATAACTCAATTCATAAGCAATTTGATCTAAGCTAAGGGATGTATTTTCAATATAGTGCAAAGCTAACTCGAGTCTTACATCACTAAGCAATGTTGTATAATGTGTGCCCTCTGCGCTTAATTTACGCTGCAGGGTCCGACTACTCATATATAACTTTTCTGCGATTTGGCTACTGCTGGGTTCCCCTGTTTTAAGCATTAATCTCAGAAGATTTTTGACTCGTACAGAGATGGGTTGGTCGCGATCAATATCGGAAAGGAGCTGTGTCGCATGCTCAAGTAGAGCTTTTAACAGCTTTTTGTCGGCTTGAGGAAGGGCTATATCAAGTAGATTTTCTTTGAACTGAATCCCACTGACATTTTGGTTAAATAAAACGTCGCAGCCAAATAAATCTGTGTAGTCTTTCAGCAGTTCGGGATTTTTAGGCGCATCATGTTCAAACGCAATATTGTCTGCTAGCGTTGTGTCTAGATGTGCAAAGTTTCTTAAATAGACAATCCACGACCCCAAAACATTTTCAATGACATTGCGACGTATAATGGGATCAGTGAAGTTGCAGTCCCAAGATTGTGTAACAATACCGTTTTTTATATTTGTTGATGATCTCCCCATGTCCCCTACAATTTTTTCAAAAATGGAGGTATTCGCTAAAGTTTCGCGAAGTGTTGAGCAGTTCATCGAGATATACCCTAGTACGCTATACGAGGCAGGCTCCACAAAGCGTGCAGAATGAAGACCGAAGCATGAGTCATTACTAGCGGTTATTAGCGAAGCTAATAATTTTTCCATCTCGTTAAAACTTATATGGCTGTTATTGTCTAGTAAAACTTGCGGGTCAATATTTGCATGGGCAAGCATAGCCTTACAGTCAACATTAGAAGCCTCCGCCTGTTGCATATATTGTCTTATTGCAGGTACGGAAGCAAAGCCATCATTATTTGAGTTGTCAGTTGAATTTATCATCAAGTTTCCTGACCGAAATAGCGATCTCCGTGTCGTTGGTTGACAGTGAAGAATGAAGTCTAAGGCTTAGTATACGATATGTCATTAGCAGATTAAATAATTGTGCCAATCTACTAATGTTTAATATCGAAATTTCCGGCATGGCAATGTGCTGGCATATTAATAATAAGAGGTGAATGAAATGTGACTTTGGAATGGTTGGGGAATAGAGAATAGTAAATATTGGAGATACAGCATTAGAAATGTTGGCGCCATTATATGGACGGCAGAGCCATTACCCAAACATCCCCTGAACCCGACATACCAATGATTTTTTCAGCTGAAATATTTGCAGCGTTTAATGACGCACCAATGGCCCACCAAGGCAGTCTTTTTCCTTAAAAAAAGTAATCCTGAGTGTCTCTATCATGTCCTTTGGTTGGACTTGAAACCCAAAGAGAGGTAGCTGTAATGCCCATTGCATAGAATGCGACAACGAAAAGATCTAATGCGTGTAGCTTCATTGTGATGAGATATCATTTTTATTATTGTTTATTTATAGCTAATTGTTATCTGTACTAAATTCAGTGATTTCGCTTTCTTCCCATCCGTAACGAACAGCTTTGATTTCAACTTTTGTTCCGCTGGCAAGCGTAATAGGCTTATTATAGATAACCCAATTACCGCCATTGATACGATACCCAACTGAGCTACGGTCCCCGTCAATTTCAACGACTAATTTACCTTTGATGATAGTAGCTATTGGGGTGGGAGTTTTTTCTCTTTTACCATTTGGGTAAAATTGTTTGATCATAGATGCTTCAGAAATATCACTCCAGTCTGTTACGCTTTCCAGCCAGTGATCAAGAACGTTACGCATACGAATAAGGTCTTTCTTATAGGCGGGGTTAGTACTTAGGTCAACCAGCTCATATGGATCGACTTTTGTGTCAAATAGCCTCTCCTTACCTGGTGCGGAAAACCAAAGCTGTTGTGATTTATTCAACTTACCTGCTTCATATAAAAACCGCATCTCTCGCATCATTTCTATGTTGTCACGAAATTTTAGTGGGTGGCCTCCTGCAAGCTCCGGATGCCAGCTACGAATATACTTAAACCGATCGTCACGCACTGCACGTTGCCTGTCGGATACTTCGTCGATGCGGTCGCGCGAGGCATAGATATAGTCGCGCTGCATAGATGAAGAAAAATCTACACCTTGAATATAATTCGGAGGTGCTATTCCGGCAAGATTAAGAATTGTTGGCGCTAGATCAACAAAGCTAATTAGTCTTTGATCAACCTGTCCCGGTTTTATGTCTGCAGGACGATAGGCGTCGGGCCAGCGTATTATCATCGGTACTTTGATACCTGAATCGTAGAGCTCTCGCTTAGCCCTTGGTAGGCCATCCCCATGATCGGTAGTCCAAATTACGATGGTTGATTCAGCAAGTCCCTCGTCTTCCAATTGTTTTAAAATTTCACCAACTTCAAAATCCATATGGCTAATGTTGTTGTAGTGACGAGCAATATCTTGTCGAACTGTCATGGTGTCTTGATAGTAAGGTTCAACTTTCACCGATTCAGGTTTTATTAAGCTGTTATCAACACTTCCAATTTTCCACCATCTCAGTATTTGAAATAAGAGGTGCATTCGGCTATGAGGCATATTACCCAACGGGGTGAATATGCCGGTCTCATGTGTTACTTGAAAGTTGATAAGACCAAAGAAGGGTTGGTCTTTTTTTCTGCCGTGCCAAGTTGTCGTGCCTTCATCATTCCAAATAGAGAAGGGCCCGCTATTAGCGCGAACTCCACTGAATTGATAATCTAGTTTTTCGTCAGTGAATGTATAGTAGCCTGCACCACGAAGGAGTTCAGGGTAGCCTTTCACGCCTTTTGGTGGCGTCGAAAAATAACCACCATCTGGACGGGAGGTAGTACGCATATGCTGTGTTGCGGTAGTTATTTGATGCATTCCTAAAATATGGGCGGCGCGGCTTGGGGCACAAACCCCTGCCGTAGTGAAGACATTGTCATAACGAACCCCTTGCTTTGCCAGAGCATCCAGGTTTGGCGTTATGGCAACTGAGTCCCCGAATGCTCCCACCCTCGAACTCATGTCTTCCGCCATTAAAATCAGTATGTTGGGTTTATTCTGAGATACAGCTGTGGCAGAGAAAGTAAGCGCCAATAAAGAACTAATAATTATCTTTTTCACTGTAATTTATCCTTCGGATACTCAACAAAAATGGGTGATGTCCATGCTCTCGGCTCTGCCTCTGACAGGCAGTTCATATTTGGCGCTGCATTTTTACCGATGCAGTAATTACGAGTTATGCACTCGCCTTTGTCGTTATAACTACAACCGAAGGGATCCCCTACAATTAGTGGTTCCGATTCTTGAATTACGCGAGCATAGTAAAGCGTACTCCGTTTATATTTTTCATAATCTGGATCTTCAAATTCAATTGTGCAGCCGTCGCCTTGTGCTGGGCATTCGAAAACTTTCCATTGATTCTCGATAAGTGAAGCTACCGGTTCGTCAGGATAGATTTGTGGCCTAATACGAACCACTTCAATACTTGTGATATTTTTTCTGCTATTACCAGGGTTGTAACACTCGCCACCGCATAACGATTCGATGCGGTTATCACCTAGAGCATTACTTGCACTGTCTGGGCAGCCTGGTAATTGCTCGAACGCGCCGAGTGCACTAACTCTGAATTTTGGTGTTTGTATCATTGCAACTTCACTACCCATAGGTTCTATACCTATAGGCGTGTTAAGCAGGTCAAACCAAACTAGCATACGATCACCGGACGTGGCGTAGACATTACGGCTATCTAAAGCGTTCCATATGGCATCTCTTCCTCGACCTTTACTATGTGCTGCTATTAGTCCGCCGGTATAGTAAAAGCCACCGGATTCTTTGTCTGCCTTTAGCAGATCTAAGCGTAGTAACTTTTGACCTAGATCTTTGTGGTCGGTATATAAAAGGCGGTTAGTTTCTTTATAGCTGCTCCCAGGTCTACCCTGATGGCCATCACTTGAACCAATGAGACCAAAACGGGCTCGTTTAGCTTGGCCTTTATCATCAAACCCAAGAGCTAAATTGTACTGGCCACTTAAGCGAGGTACATACATTGAACTTGGTTGAAATGAGTTCTTCAATTGACCACATCCTTGCCAATCATCTAGAGTCGTATCTTTAAATAACTTTCGGCCACGGGGCGGTCTATGTTTGAGAAATTTTTTGACAGCTGTTTGCACTTCGGTGTCACATTCTAATGATTGTTTATTGGTACAGCGATCTCTGGTTATTTCAGCTGCTCGTTGACAGCAAGGTGTAAAATTTTCGGTTGCGGGTGGACATGCTAATCCCCCAAATTCATTGGTTTCAGTCCGTGAGAAGTTTTCGAATATCTCTGAGCTGCCATGGCCTGAATAGATTTCTAGTAGCTTCTGATATTTTTCTTCATGCTCATCTAACTGGTTGCGAAAGTCGCCGGTCAGTGGGTTAGTGTTTCCCCACGAAAGACCATGCGGTATTACCAAACTATCTAGGCCCAATTCATCAAGTTTTCTAAAAAGATCGGTAGGTGTGGGTGCTACTTCTAAGCAATTCAATGGCAGCTCTGTCGATGGCAGATTTTTTTCACAGATAGCTGTATTCTTTGATTCCTCGATATACCAACCTAAATCAGATGCGTCAAAAAATCCTTCGAATAGTCCTAAAATACCGATCATTATTGGTGGTGCTTTTGTAAAGCTATTTTGTTCTTTTGCCGCGATAGGGCGTAAAGGGACTTCTCCTTTCTTCTCGCTTCGAAATATGACATTTTTATGGCCATAATGGCTGGGCACATTATCTTTTGAACCATTGGTCCATTCCCATCCTAGAAAAGACACCATGTCAGGGCTGGCTGGATCGCCAGCTTGAGCATTGCATGCTTGTATAGCTGATACTGTGTCGGACCATGCTTTTGGAGTGAGACCTTCAGCGTGGTCGTTAATGCTCCAGAAATCCAGCGCAGAGCAGTAGCGAGCAAAGTCACATGCATCAGCCGGAGTTACTATGCCATTACCTTTAACTAATGATGTATTGAAAATGTATGCGTCGAATGAATAGTTGGTGTGCGTGTGAAGATCGCCAAATAGAATCGTTGTCGCATTGGAACTATTTGCTAAAATGGTGGCTTCTAATACTCGTGGTCCTTGAGTAACAGGTGCCACTTCCATTGCTTGCCCTAGCCAACCTTTGCCTATTGCATATAGAGTTACGAGAAATATCAAAAAAAGGAGGGCGCTAATTGTTAGCTTTTTCCCGATCATGATATTTCTCCTAAATTATCGATCCTCTGTGCAGTTTCAAAACAATGCCTGACGAAACACAAAGGACGAAGGCTTTCATTTGGGTTAATCGAAATTATACCCAACAGAAAGGGTAACGGTACGTGGTGCTTGCCACTGTATAGCGTTCACTCCACCTAGTTGAGGGTTTGCTAGCTCTACTTGACTAGCAATTTCATCATCCTCGAGATTATTCGCTGCAATTGCAACATACCAATCACCCTCGGTGCTTTCAAAGGCTAGACGCGCGTCTGTACGATGGTAGCTCTCCTGATAGGCGTCGTCACGATTGAATGCAGAGAAGTAGACTTCGTCTGACCAGTAATAAACCATACTTGCAGTTAGTGAGCCTAAATCAAAATCCCAGCTGTAAGCCGCAGATAGATTAGCAGTATATTCTGGCGCGCGGGGTAAACTGTTACCAGAAAGATCCTGTACGTCGGCGCCTCGGTTTTGTGGGTCTTTATCAACATATTCAGTAAATTTTGCATCAGTGTAAGCAAATGTACCTGTTAGTCTTAGCGCCGTTGTAGGCTGAGCGACTAATTCAACTTCAAGACCTTTGATTTCGGCTTCCCCTGCATTAGTTGTTTCTCTCTGAAGGTCGCGTATCGTACTTAATTGCATATCGGTATAGTCGTAATAAAAGGCCGAAAAATTAGCCTCTAAGGTGTTCTCTAAAAAGCGATTTTTTGAACCAACTTCAAAAGCAGTTATTTCTTCTGGATCATAATTTTCTGCGTTTAGTTGTTGTAGAAAGCCGCCAGATTTAAAACCAGTTGAGAGGTTGGTATAGAGTAGGCTTTCTTCTGTGACAAACCAATCCAAGCCAAGCTTCCAAGTCACATCATTCCAGTCTCCTTCCTTCTCAAATTCTTGTGATACAGGTGACGCAAAGCCTTTGCGAAATATGTCAGATTTTTTCTCATCTTTACTGTAGCGAATGCCACCAGTTAGCTTCAGTGAGTCGCTAAAGTTGTATGAAGCTTGTCCAAAAGCTCCTCGCGAGTCTACTTCAGTCGTACTATTATTGCCGAAGAATACAGGGTTTGCTAAGCCAACATCTATAGTCGGCAATAGAGTAGTCAATCCGGCTCCCATGTCATTTAGCCAATAGTCCGTGTTGCTTTCTTCAGATAGCCAATATAGTCCTACAATCCATTCTAATGCGTTGTCTCCATTAGAGCTCAGTTGTAATTCTTGTGAAAACTGAGTGCTATCCTGGATGTTGTTTTCATTCACTATATCTGCGTCGGATAAGTCGAAATCACGAACAAAATCAACTGTATTATCTTGCCAAGCGCTAATTGATTTTATCGTAGCCCACTCAAGATCCCAGTTCATTTCAAGGGTTACGCCTTCACGCCTGTTGTCACGTTTGGCTAGATCGTTATAATTAATTTTCCATGGGTCAGCTGGGTTCGGTGTTGCATTTTGATAGAGCACGTTTACCGGTAACGGTGATCCAGTAGGGTATGCTCCAATTCCTTTGCGACCAAACCCTGCTCCCTTAGCGGTGGCGAAATTATATATTAAACGGGCATCGAACGAATCGCTCGCTTGATAGGCAAATTGAGCTCTAATATCTACTCCGTCGACATCCTGTAAATCATCTGCACTAGGACCTAGATCTTCATAAAAACCATCTCGAGTTTCTTTCTGTGCGCTAATCCGCATTAGTAATTTATCATCGACGAGAGGTGTATTGTAGACAGCACGGAGTCGTTGTTGATTATAGTCTCCAAGTTGCAGCTCAAGATTTCCTTCTACCTCATTAACTGGGGCTTTGGATATCAAATTAACAGAACCGCCAGTAGCATTACGACCATATAACGTACCTTGAGGTCCACGTAAAACCTCTACACGTTGTAGATCATAGAAAAGCGCATTTGCCGCACTAGAACGAGCCTGATAGACCCCATCAATATGGAACGCAACTCCTGGATCACCAGTGACTGTCGTTTGTTCGGTGCCGATACCGCGTATGGTTATACGAGTGTTAGCTCCTGCTTGGCCAAAATGCATCCCCGGCACGGATGATACCAGGCTGGCTATATCTGTAATTCCTCTCTGCTCTAATAAGTCTGCACCTAAAGTTGTAAGAGCCAAAGGAATGTCCTGTGCGCTCTCTGAGCGTTTTTGCGCAGTTACAATTACTTCTTCTAAGGCAGGTCTGTCGGCGGCAAGAGCTGCGGTGTTGCCATATAGAATAGTTAGCATGGCAATGGTCATGGGGGTACGGTAGTAGCGCATAAGAACCTCTTGATTTTATAATTTTGATTGGTTTTTTACTGTAAGAAATTATAGTTAACGATTTATCTTACCCACTGTCTATATACGTCAATAATGTAGCACTTTCGGACAAAACGATAAATTTGTATTTAGAGGCCTACAAGCCATAATTTTTATCTGCTAGTTTACAGCCAATAGGATTTAAGCAAAAAATTAAGGGCTATAATTATGCTAAGTCGATTTAAAGAAGATGTCTTAATCTGTATGGGGGGCTTATTACTATTGGTAATTATGCCTGTTTTCGCTTTGGAAGAGCGGCCGAATATTATTTTCATAATGTCTGATGATCATGCAACACGAGCGGTCAGCGCATACGGCGATTCCGTTGTTGCTACTCCGAATATAGATCGAATTGCTGCTAATGGTATTCGTTTTGACAGGGCGTATGTTGCTAACGCCTTATGTGGGCCTAGTCGTGCCACAACGCTGACAGGCTTACATAGTCATGGTAATGGCTTTTACAGTAATGAATGGTCACCGGACTTTGACGGCACACAACAAACATTTCCAGCGCTGTTGCAGTCAGTGGGTTACCAAACAGGCGTAGTTGGCAAGTGGCATCTATATAGTGACCCTATCGGCTTTGATCATTGGGAAGTTATCAATAATGCCTTTGAGCACGGAACATACTATAACCCCGAGTTTAGGAGTCCCGCAGGTATTGAAAAAACTAATGGTTATGTATCCGATTTAATCACTGATAAAGCAATTGGTTGGCTTGATAGCGTCGCGGAGACCGATGAGCCGTTCATGTTGATGTATAACCACAAAACGCCCCACAGAGACTGGATGCCAGGGCCAGAAGAGTTGAAAAACTGGGATGAAGAAGAGTTAGTGGAAGAACCCGTTACTTTGTTGAAAGACCTCAGTGATCAGACCTCGGGAAGGCAGATAGCAAGGATGACTATATCCGAATATATGACTGACAAAGACGTGAAGTTAAAGCAAGCTAAGTATCTGAACGCAGACCAAGCGCTGCTTTGGGATAATGCTTTCTCTGCCGGAAATAAAGAATATATGTCTGCGGACTTGTCAGACGAGGAAAAAATACGTTGGAAGTATCAACGTTATATAAAAACATATATAGCTGCTGTCAAAGGTATGGATCGCCAAATTGGTCGTGTATTAGATTATCTAGATGAGAAGGGCTTAGCTGATAACACCATCGTGATCTATACCTCCGATCAAGGCTTTTTTCTTGGTGAAAATGGCTGGTTCGATAAGCGCTGGATGGATGAGGTTTCGTCTAGGGTACCGCTGTTGATGCAATGGAAGGGTAAGATATTACCAGGCACATCATCATCATCACTAGTTCAAAATATCGACTATGCCCCGACTATACTGGATATGGCTGGAGTTAAGGCCGAGACTGAAATGCACGGTGTAAGCCTATTGCCCTTAGCAACAGATCAGGCAACATCTTGGGATCGTGATCTTTATTATCATTTTTATGAGAATCCAGGGTTTCATGGCGTTGCTCGGCATTATGGCGTGCGAACAAACAGATATAAGTTGATTCACTATTACCGCAATAATGAATGGGAATTATTTGATTTTTTACAAGACCCGACCGACCAAATAAATCTTTATGGAAAAGATGGCTACGAGGATATTCAACTAGCTCTCAAACAACGCCTGGACGCTTTGCGCCAGCGCTATCGTGTGCCGGAAGAAGATCCTTCTATTCCGTGGTACCACGGAATAGGTGTCCGTGTTATGGAATGGTGGTTTAAATAAGACGCAGGTTAAGTTGCTGGACTTATATTTTATGTTGATAGTTTTAACGAGAGTTCAAATTGATATCAATGTTATATAACTCAAATGACAAGCCTACTAATTATAAAAAAATAGATACTGAATAAAATGACGACAGATTATGACTACCTCATTGTTGGCAGCGGTTTTGGAGGTTCAGTTTCAGCCCTTCGATTGGCAGAAAAGGGTTGGCGTGTAGGGTTGATTGAACAAGGTGGGTGGATCAAGGCGCCTGAAATTCGTAGCGCTAAGCGCAACGTTCTTAAGCTCTTGTGGAAGCCTCAATTCGGCATGAAAGGCTATTTTGTGCAGACCTTTTTTCGCCATCTCGGTATTGTTGGTGGGGTTGGTGTAGGCGGCGGCAGCTTGGTTTGGGGTGCGGTCATGCTGGAGCCAAAGGCCGAATTCTATCGTGATCCCAAATTGCAGGAACTTGGCATAGATCTCGAGGCCGAACTCAAACCACACTTTATTACGACCCGTCGTATGCTAGGCGTCGCCATTAATCCACGTCAGTCTCGTCAGGATGAACTACTGCGTACCACTGCCGAAAACTTGGGAGCAGGAGATAGCTTTGGCTCAGTTCCAAATGCTATCTATTTCGGTGAAACAGACGCTCCCTTAAGTGATCCTTACTTTGATGGTGAAGGCCCTAAACGCACGCCTTGCACCTTCTGCGCTGGGTGTCTCACCGGCTGCGAACACGGAGCTAAAAACAGCCTAGACTATAATTATCTATACTTTGCGGAACGCCAGGGTGTGGACATTATCCCTAATAGAAAAGTTGATAAACTGATGCCGTTATCAGCAGGCGGCTATGAGGTTAGCTTGGTAACTCCTGGGCTAGGTCGTCGATGCGAAACGTTGACAGCGAGAAAGGTTGTGTTATCCGCCGGAGTTCTTGGAACGCTGGAATTACTGTTCAAGAATAGGGATAAATATCGCACTCTACCGAAGGTATCTGCAACACTTGGTAAAGTGGTGCGCACTAACTCAGAGGCCATCACCGCAGTTTTCCATGGTCCTGAAGAAGACTTGTCTGACGGTACTGCAATCTCTACCGATTTTCATCCTGATGGACATACTCATGTCACTCAGAATCGTTTCGACCGCGGATATCGTTTTATGCGTGCCCTGATGGTACCGATGGTAGACGATGACAACAAATTGACTCGTGCTATGAAATCTATCTTGGCCATCTGCACCCACCCAAAGCTAATGTTTGGCAATTGGTTTGCCGCCAACTGGGAGAAGCGGGTTACTGTATTTACCGTTATGCAAGATCTAGATAACGCTTTGAGTATTACTTATCGTCGGCGCTTCTGGGGTATTTTTCCTCGAGGCCTCGCTACTGAGACCTTACCGGGAATCGGTGCTCCCAGCTATCTGCCTGTTGCTAATCAAGTAACACGAGAATTCGCTAAAACTTGCGGTGGTCAGCCTATGAGTAATGGGACAGAGTCAATTGGTGGACTGGCGACAACGGCACACATTCTCAGCGGCTGTCCGATGGGTGTGAACTCTGCGGATTCTGTGATCGACACCAAGCATCAGATACATGGTTACAGCGGTCTTTATGTAGTAGACGGCTCGAGTATTCCTGCCAATATTGGCGTTAATCCTAGCTTAACAATTGCCACTATGGCTGAGCGCTTTGCCTCAATGCAACCTGCCAAATAGGTAATGAGCGATGCCATTTAGAAAAATTCTAATCTTACGTATGGCTATTTACATCGTTAGCACTACACAAGGCGAGCGGAGGTCAAAATATTAAGCTCTGCTAGCTAACTGGATTCATCTTTGTCATTTCGAAAGTAATTAATGACAATAACTTACGCAGTGATACTGAACTCATACAAAATTAGAATGATCAATTGTTAAGTTTATTCTAGTACCTGATTTCCCCCTCCCCCTGTACTATTTTTATAGTACATTAGGCAGCCCTACTCGTAGGGCAGCCATTTTTTCTAAAACTATAGCAGCGGCACTGGCAAGTTAGCTCATCTATTAATAGGTTCTCACAAGTTAATTCAGTCTTAAAATAGTTTTTGTACGTTTTTTAAAAGAATGTGCCAAAAACACTCTTTTAGAGAACCTTTTTTTAGCTATATTTTATATATAAATCAATGGTTTAAGTTTTTGTACGACCAACACTGGCAGTGTTGTACCCATAGGGCATAAAAGGTCAGCGGTTACACAAACATTGCGCAGCAATTTTGATCGCTCAACGGGCGACCCGAAGGGTGAGACACGTAGTGTTGAATAATCCCGCTAGGCTCCACCAAATATAAAACCCTGCATCGTAAGATGCGGGGTTTTTATTTGGGTTAATGCTAATGAGCTGAACCGCTGATAAAATTGCTAGGAGCAATTTTAGTCAATCATATGAAATATGATGATCCGAAGGATGAAATACACGGATGTATTCCACAAAGCGGTTACACAAACATTGCGCAGCAATTTTGATCGCTCAACGGGCGACCCGAAGGGTGAGGCGCTTGCGCCGAATAATCCCGCTAGGCTCCACCAAACGGTACTGACAAGTTAATCCACGATAATTCATAATGCTTGGATGAAAAGCTCATCTAGTATGTACAAACACCACAGGTTTCCTCCCGAGATCATTCAGTATGCCGTTTGGCTGTACCTTCGTTTTAATTTAAGTATTAGAGATGTCGAAGATTTACTAGCTCGGCGCGGAATTATTGTTAGCTATGAAGCGATTCGACTTTGAGTTAACAAGTTTGGGCCGAAATATGCCAAGAAGCTTAAAAGAAAACATGGATGTTTTGGTGATACATTTTTCATTGATGAGGTTTTTATAAAAATAAACGGCAAACAACATTATTTGTAGCGAGCAGTTGACCAAGAGAGCCTGCCCCGTGAGCGCAGCGAGTGCTTTGGGTATGGGAAGTCATTAATGTATATCTTCAATCCAGGCGCAATGGCGCTGCTGCTAAGCGGTTTTTCAAGCATATACTAAGACGACATGGCAGTGAGCCTAGAAACATTGTTACGGATAAACTGAAAAGCTATGGCGTAGCGCATCGTGAATTGATCCATAATAAAGATCAATATGCGAACAACACGGCAGAATAATTGCAGAGCCTGCCCCGCTTTATGGGTATGAAGCGACTAGGGTAAGAGAGCGTGTGATGAGAAGATTTAAGTCAGTTAGTCAGGCGCAGAAATTTCTAGATACACATGCCGCCGTGAGTAATTTATTTAACCTGGGTAGGCACCTGATTTCAGCAAATCATTATCGAAGTCTTAGGGAAGATGCGTTTAACAATTGGAGTAGGGCGGTAGCTTAAAAGTTATCTATGGATTTGCTTGGTCAAGATGAGCTAACTTGTCAGTACTAAGCCTTTTTATAACATGGGCTTTAATATTGACGCAGCCGGTGAAAATAACGAATCAGCTGTTTGTATAAGCCCTATTATCGATTTTTAACACTCGCTGTAAACATGTATCCCACACCACGCACTGTCTTTATCAATGGCTCTGGCTGCAA
>JBLHWB010000004.1:0-25216 GCA_047628915.1 Porticoccus sp.
TTTTTCGGTTAACTAAGGGCTTAACTAAACGCTTTAATCATTGCACTTAAAGACGCCTTGGCATCACCAAAAATCATCCGAGTGTTGTCTTTAAAAAATAATGGATTATCAATACCAGCAAAACCGGAAGCCATAGAACGCTTAAGTACAAATACTGTACGCGCCATGTCTACATTTATAACGGGCATACCATAAATTGGACTATCTTCCATTTCACGCGCGGCCGGATTAACAACATCATTAGCACCGATAACGATAGCAACATCAACCATTTCCATACGCGGGTTAATCGCATCCATTTCTAATAACAAGTCATAAGAAACATCAGCTTCAGCCAATAATACATTCATGTGACCAGGCATACGACCTGCTACAGGGTGAATGCCGTACACAACCTCTGTACCATTTTCTTCCATCAGCTCTTGCAACTCTTTAACAACGTGCTGTGCCTGTGCAACTGCCATGCCGTATCCAGGAATAATTGCTACTGTTGAGGCCGCTTCTAACACATAGTAAGCATCTTCTGGAGTCAACGGTTTAACTTCACCCTCTATAACCATGTCGCTAGATTTAACTGCGCCGAAACCAGAGAACAATACGTTAGACAATGAACGGTTCATCGCTTTACACATAATCTGCGTAAGGATTATACCGCTAGCGCCAACTAATGAGCCGGCAACAATAAGAATATTATTACCTACTGCAAAACCAGCCGCACAAGCGGCTAGACCTGAGTAACTGTTAAGTAGCGAAATAACCACTGGCATATCAGCACCACCAATAGGTAGGACCGCCATAACGCCAAACAATAACGCTAAACCGATGGCGATGTACAACCACTGGGTGTCTGCTGGATTTTGTACAAACATTACGCCAGCAGCGATAATTGCCAAAACTAACAAGCTATTAAATATCTGCTGACCTGAGAACGTGACAGGCTTACCAGTAACTCGCTCACTCAACTTACCCCAAGCCAACAAGCTACCAGTAAAGGTAAGACCACCAATCAATATAGAAAGGTATATCGTTACTGATACAAAAGTTGGTTGCTCAGGAGTGATAACAGCCCAACCAACTAACAAACTAGCCAAACCACCAAAGCCGTTAAACAACGCAACCATTTCAGGCATTGATGTCATTTCAACCACCCGTGCAATCGTTGCACCAATGATTGAACCGATAACCACACTAATGGCAATCATTTTGAAGTCAACGATACCTTGGTCTAGCAATGTAAAGACAACCGCCAGTAGCATACCAAGTGAAGACATCATATTGCCGCGGCGAGCCGTAGCAGGAGAACCTAGTTGTTTAAGACCAAAAATAAACAGGACCGCAGATACAACATAAGCAAAATTTATTAAAATTGCATTATCCATTGTTATTTACCACCCTCTTTCTTTTTGAACATCGCCAGCATACGGTCAGTAACCATATAGCCGCCAACAACATTAATAGTTGCTAGCATAACCGCGCCAGACGCCAGCCAAGTTGCCAATTCTGGATTATCGGTTGCGCCAGCAGTAGCTAACGCACCGACCAAAGTAATTCCCGAAATTGCGTTTGAACCTGACATTAAAGGTGTATGCAACGTAGCCGGCACCTTGTTAATTAGTTCAAACCCCAGAAATATTGTTAGCACTAAAATAAATGTAAGAAATACATACTCCATCATTAATACCTATGCGTAATGATTTTTGATAGTTTCGTTAACAACTTCGCCGTCATTGGTGATAACACATCCAACGGCAATTTCGTTTTCAAAATCTAAATCGAAAGTTTTAGTTTCAGCGTTCCAGAACTCATCAACCAAGTTGAACAAATTGCTTGAATACATTTGGCTAGCGTCACGAGCTACCGCATTAGGCCAATTACCAACACCAATAATGTTAACACCGTTAGCTGTGACAATATTTTCAAAAGGTACTGTACCTTCTACATTGCCGCCATTTTCAGCCGCCATATCAACGATGACACTGCCTGATTTCATTGCAGCAACCATGTCGGCGGTAATAATAACCGGCGGCTTACGACCAAATAATTGAGCGGTGGTGATAACGATATCTGAGTCAGCAATTTCTGCTTTCTGCCCGTCTAACTGCATTTGCAATTGCTCTGGCGTTAATGCCAAAGCATAGCCGTCTTTATCTTGGCCTGTTTCACCCAAATCAATATCTAAAAACTTTGCACCCAGTGATTGAACTTGCTCAGCAACTACTGCACGAGTATCAAATGCGGTTACCTTTGCGCCTAGGCGCTTAGCCGTTGCAATTGCTTGCAACCCTGCCACGCCAGCACCGATTATAAATACTTTCGCGGGCTTTAAGGTACCGGCTGGAGTCATCATCATCGGCAATATACGATTAAGTGCATTTACACCCATTGCAACCATAACGTAACCAGCTAAATTTGCTTGCGAGCTCAGTGCATCCATTTTTTGTGAGCGGGTAATACGCGGGATCATTTCCATAGAAATGGCACTTACCCTCTGCTTTTGAAATGCTGCAACTAGCTCTCTTTCATTGAAAGGATCTAAATAGCTGACGTGAACACTGCCTGGCTTCAACTGGGCCACCTCTTCTATAGAGGGTTTATGTAGGCGCAACACAACATCTGCTTCACCTAATAAGGCTACGCGATCAGTGGCTATAGTTGCCCCAACGGCGGTGTACTCTTCGTCTGTAAAACCAGACCCAGCCCCCATTCCTGCCTCGATGCGGATATCTGCGCCGGCTGTTACCAGCTTTTTAACAGAATCAGGCACCAGCGGTGCACGGTTTTCACCGGGATGGAGCTCCTTAGGTACAGCAATTAACATATTTTCCCCTCACTAAATAAAGGTCTTAAAAGTTAGTTATAAAAATCAACGCGCAATTAAAGAGTATCGATAACAATAGATCAATAGCGGTTTTGACTAAAATATAACCACTACAGATTATGAAAAAACACTACATAACCCCTTAATCCCCTGAAAGCCCCATGATACGGTCGATCAAACCCTAAAACCTGCTATAAGATAGGGCTATTAACAGGCAAAAAGTTATAAAAATACCTAATCTCAATAGCTCGAATACAAAAAAATTTGGCTCCTTTAGGATGTTAATTCAATAAGCCGGATATTCTCTCGTAATAAGCTTGTAGATCTTTACAATCCTCTGGCACGCCCTGCTTTATCCATTTTGCAAAATCTACGTAAATGAGCACATCAATATCTGCCAGAGTTAAGCTGTCGCCAACCATAAATTGACGCCCTGCTAAATGCTCGTTAAGCGCTACAAAAAACCCATTAACTCGCTGCAATCCTCTGGGGACTAGCGCTTCAATTTGTTCTATATCCATAGGCCCCGGCATTGCTCTACTAGCAAACGCTTTACTTCGGTTTCTCAGCGCATCCGCGATTGAGCTAAGCCCTTCGCAAAAGACTCTATGATCCCAGCTAATCACCTGGGCTTTTTCTAATGCTGTTGTTCCAAGCATTGGCTTATCGGGATATAGCACTTCTAAATAACAACAGATACCAATCACTTCAGTTAGCAATTGACCATCATCCAATTGCAATGCTGGCAACGTACCTAACGGATTAATGGATTTGTATTCAGCTGTTAACTGCTGCGCCGTCATCATATCTATTTGCTGAGATTCAACTTCAATCCCCTTCTGCTGCATAAACATCTTAACGCGCTGTGGATTCGGTGCTGGGTCGTAGGTATAGAGTTTCATAGTGTTCCTTTATTATTAATTTTAAATACTACCAGTGATATAACTCACGTAATTCTAGAGAATCTTGAGAGCTACTGCCAAAAGATTTGTAAACTGATATCGATGAAAATGTAACCACCATTAACAGTGAAATTATACCCACTACTGAACCTCTAATTTTTAGCGGCCAAGTTTCACTTAATGTAATATAAAAGCGCGCGACAACAATACAAACCGTGATAGCAATTAAGCCCTGAGCAAATAACACTACACCATCTAACCAGTCAGCCTGCATAAACACCCGTATAATGATTTCCCCCGCGGGCAATAGGCCACTGCCATTTAGATAGACTGGCAACGGTAGCAACAGAATAAAAAACGCACTTAATACAAACAAACTTAATCGTGGGCTCATCTATAATTTTAACTCAATGAAAAACAAGCTTTACACTGTATATTCTCAACCTGAAATTTGCATCAATAATCATCACCACCTATTCTAAACTTTACTGTTAACTAGCGAGACAACCATGCCTTGGGACTACCCTAGACCTTTTATACAAGCTATCACCGTTCAATCATCCGACATGGACGGACTCGGCCACGCTAACAACTCAGTTTATATACAATGGGCAGAGCTAGCAGCTTGGGGACACAGCCACTTCCTAGGACTGTCATTGGCAGACTATAAAGCCTGCGATCGAGCAATGGCGATTAGTAAAGCGAGTTATGATTATCTACTACCGTGCTTCAGTGACGATAAACTGGAAATGGCGACATGGCTGACAGCCTGCGACGGCAAGCTACAATTAGAACGAAGATTTCAACTACAGCGTGAGGGTAAAACTCTTTTTCGAGGCCACTGGATTACAACCTGTGTAAGACTCAGCAGCGGAAAAGTTGCACGTATGCCTAAAGAGTTTATCAATGTTTATGGTGACGCTGTGGAGCAAGTTTGCTAATTACATACCAACATAATCTGGCACGTTGTCAGTCCACGCTTTTTCTTCAATTCGCTCAGTTATGCGCCATCCCTGCTTTGTACGAATATATTTATCTAAATAAAATAAGCCTAAGTACATCACATGAGGCTTAGCATCAGGCTGCGGAATACCCATAGGGTTAAAACACATAACTCGTGCATACGCTGTATCGCCATTTAAGTGAATACGTATATTTGAATTTAAATGAAAATACTCTTTAAACGCAGGCAAGGTCTCTTGCAGAAAACTTTTCACTTCAGCAAAACTACCTTTTGGCCCACCCATTGCTGTGAAATCAATAAAAGCGTCGGCAGTAAATAAACCATCCAAGGCGTCAAACTTTTGCTGATCAATGGCTTGCGCATAGTCGATAATCAAATCAACAATTTCTTGGCGATCAGATAATTCCTTCAAACTGTAGCTCATAGCACCGTCCTTTTCGACTAATAATCCAATGGTAATGTTAAGTGTTTTTTATAAATGTAATCTCGATGTTCTAGGAGTATTGAGTCTACATATGACATCAAATCATCACTCAATGTGTATGATTTCCGCATACCTTGCGGCATCGTATTCACCCCTTCAGGTAACGGCAACAGCATTGAGCAAAATACTGCCCAAGTGATATCTAGTGCGGTTAAGCTATTGCCAAACATATATCTCTGATTGATCTTAGCTTGAGCGTTCAACTGTGACGCTATTCGTGCCAAAACTACTAATACTTGGCGTGGCGCACTTTCTGTAACAGCTTCAGAATAACCATATTTGGCAGCCAAATTCTTTATCATCTCTAGCGGCGGGTCACACTGCATTAAGGGTGTAAACATCATTAAACGACGATTCCAGGCAAAGCCATCTTGCCCGGCAATAAAATCAATAGACTCCCAGACGTTCGCTAACGCTAACTCGTCAGATGGCAGTAACATTGGTGAGGGATAGTTTTTTTCAATCGTCAAAATAATTTCTTTCAGGTCGGCAATACAAACGCCATTATCAATCAATACTGGCGCACTGGTCTGCCCAGACAAAGCCTTTAGCTGTTCATCTGATTTGCCCGGATATTGGGCAACAGCGGTGTAGGCCACATTTTTGACTTGAAGAATCGCTTTAACCAGCTCTCCCCAAGGACCAGGCACGCCTTTGGTTAACACTAGCTTTGGGCCTGCGGTATTGCCCACATCTGCTAATTGAATGTAGTGCATAGTTAACTACCTAAATAGAATAAACGTATGCTAAATCAAAGCAGGTATAAAGATGATTACGCTATGCTAATAAATAGCGCTGACCGCAACTCGAAACATAAAACCCGGAGTCGTCACTGCTGACCAGTTCGGCCAATTGGTAATACACACTTTGCGTTATGCGTGCCTTTAAACCTCTATTCAAATAAACATAAGGTCGCGGATTATCAGCGTCGCCTTCATTCACTAACGGATGGTCTTCACTTACGCAAATCTCTTCGCCGATATTTGTCGCAAACCAAATCTCTTCAATACCGTTGTTATCTCGAGTTGACATTGCAACGACTAGAAAAGGTGCGTCATCAACTTGAATAAGCCACTTCTCTACAGGTGTTACCAGCACGTAACCATGCTCGGGTTCAAAACGTAATATTGAGGAGAATAAAAATACTAATTTGTCTCGAGTAATCTTTGATGAGTCGTGAAACCAATCGCCATTAACATCGATTCGAATATCGATAGCTCCTGAAAGGGGCGGATCCCATAGATCGATGGGCGGATTCAATGCATTGCTGTCTACTTGTGTAAGCATTCGGCTAACTGAATCGATCATATTTCCCTCGCCATACAGTATTGTTAAATAACTCTTACGTTGATAACACCTTCAATTTTAGTCAGTGCTTCAATAGCATCGCTACTTGGCACACTGTCTAAATCAATAAGGTTATAGGCTATATCGTCGCGACTTTTATTTAACATATCAACAACGTTTAAGTCAGCATCTGCCAAAATATTAGTAATACTGCCTAACATTTTAGGCACATTAAAATTGGTAATCACTAACCGTGCTGAACCACTACGCTCAAGAGTTAACGCTGGGAAGTTTACTGAGTTAGTTATATTTCCATTTTGCAAAAAATCTTTTAACTGTTCAGCAATCATAATTGCACAATTGTCTTCCGCTTCGTCAGTGCTTGCACCGATATGCGGCATAGCGACGACACCGTTAACACCCACGGTCAGTGGATGCGGAAAATCACAAAAGTATTGACGAATAGTACCAGCCGCCAACGCATCAACCACAGCGGTTGTGTCAACAATTTCAGCTCGTGAAAAATTTAGCAATACGGCGTCTTTCTTAAAATCGCGCAGTGCATTGGCATTAATTAAACCACGCGTGCTATCTAATACCGGCAAGTGTAACGATACAAAATCAGATTTCGCGTATAAAGCAGCCAAATGATTCATTTTCTCTACTTCGCTAGGTAGACGCCATGCTCCGTCGACCGATAGCGCGGGATCATAACCCAGTACTTTCATACCCATCATCAAAGCAGTCTTTGCCACTAGCGAGCCGATAGCGCCAAGACCAACAACACCAAGTGTTCTGCCGGCTAGTTCATTGCCTTTAAAGCGCTTCTTTTCTTTTTCAAGCAACTTATTCATAGCTCCAGCATCACTGCCAGCATCCAACGCTCTGGCGTAATCTAGGCCTTCTAGAATCCCCCTAGAACCTAATAACATTGCACATAAAACAAGCTCTTTTACCGCATTGGCATTGGCACCGGGAGCATTGAATACGGGTATACCACGCTTGGTACAGGCCTCTAGCGGGATATTATTTACCCCCGCACCTGCACGACCAATAGCACGAACGCTGGCAGTAATATCATCAACGGCTAATTTATGACTACGTAACATAATCGCGTCAGGGTTAGTTATTTCACTGGCCACCTCATAACCGTCACGAGGTAGGCGTTCTAACCCCTTTACTGATATTTGGTTATAAGTTCTAATTTTCTGCACTACTTGCTCCGTGATTATATTTTAAAAAAAACTAATTGATTTGAACATCAGCATCAGCTTTTAGCTGTGCTTCTAGCGCCACAATATCCTGCTGGCTATGAGTATTCGCTAACATTCTGGCAACTGCAGCAATTTGTGGATCAGCCGTTTCTGGCGCGGGCGCATTGGCAATATTATTAACCGTATAAACCGCAACAGACCCATCTCTAAGTGCAACACTACCCACTGCTTCGCCGGCTATTGGCTGTGCATTAAAAGCCGCGGCTACAACATCACCATCTGCGTCACTTACTGCTGTACGAGTAATACCCGCCAGCTCAACAACCTCTGTGCTTAACTCATTAGCCTTTGCGACTAAGGAATCTTTACTAAGGCCTTGCGCTAACAGCTCATCGACTGTATCTCTAACTTGATCTGAGGCTTTTTGCCTAGCTAAAATTTGAGTGATACCTTTCGCTACTTGAGTTAATGGCTTGGCTTTAGGCGGCTGATGCTCACTTAAACGCACTACAACCACACGATCGGAACCAATCTCTATTACATCACTATTATTTTGCTGATTAAGCACTAAATCACTATAGGCTGCGTCGACTATTTTAGTATTAGTAAATAACCCCGTTGTGCTGCCGCCACGGGTAAATAAGCCGGAATTGCTAACGGTTAAATCCAATGCTTGCCCTGGTTCTACCAAATCAATTGCTGAAAAGACTTGATCAGCAAGCTGTTCAATTTTTTCGGCGAATAGAGGCTCTGCTTTAGCACGCTTTAAATCAGCAAGGATCGCATCTCGCTCCTGCTCAAAACTTGAGGATTCAACAGTTTGTATTTCCAATAGCTTGATAAAATGGATACCTGCATCAGTCTGTACCGGCGCTGAAACTTCATCAACGGTCAAGTTGGCTAAGGCCTCATCGAACTCTGGAGGGAACGCGCCGGGAAGCGCATAACCTAAATCACCACCTTGATTGGCGGTCGCTATATCTTCAGAGAATTCTTTTGCCAATACGCCAAAATCATCACCAGCAGCTAGGCGTTCGGTAATTGTGGTGATAATTGCTTCATCGCTCTGCTCTAGCAAAATATGCGCAACTTTACGCCGCGCTTCGGTTAGGCTTTCACTTACTTTGGTGTTGTAAGCAGTTACTAATTCGTCTTCGCTAATCTCTACATCTATGTCCGCTAGACTAAGCTCCACATAATCAACCGACACCAACTCTTCAGTCTGAAATTTGGCAATGTTATCTTGGTAATAGGCCTCTATATCTTGCTCTGCTACCGCTATATTTGCGGTCTCCAGCGGTAGCACTAAATAGCTAATATCTCGCGTTTGGTTTACTAAACTAAGTGCCACGTCTACCTCTACGCTAGCCACAATCGATGAGCCCAGATAGCCACTCATAAATTGCTGTAACTGTGCTTGTTCAGCCATACCAGTACGGTAGATCTTTGGCGTTAAACCGGCACCTCGTAGGGTATTCTGATATACGTCGGCGGAGAAAATGCCATCAAGTTGAAATTGTTGTTGATTGACTATTTCTCTATCGATTTGGTCTTTGCCAACAACTATCGCAGCATCATTTGCTGCCTGACTAAGTAACTTTCGGCTAACCAACTGTTCTAAAACTGGGCCTTCCAAGGTTTTATCTTCAAATGCAGCTGGATCAAAGCTATCACCCATTTGCGAAGCTAACCTGCGTTTATACAGATAAACTTCCTGTGCTAGCTCATTAGGCTCAATGTCTTCGCCATTGACGGTTGCAACAGTTTGAGAACCCTCAGTGGTAAAAAGTGCATCAATTCCAAAAGCTACAAATGGAATACAAATGACCACCAACAGAACGTAACCAAAAGTTCCTTTTACGTTGTCTCTGATGTACTCGAGCATGAAAAACCTCTTATTCAAATATTAAAAAAGGCGCATCTCAATGGATGCGCCTTTAATTGTTTTACCTTGCTGTTAAAGCAATTAAAGTAACTCTTAGTTACACGCGTCTTTCAATGCTTTACCGGCTTTAAAACCAGGTACGTTTGAAGCTTTAATTTGTATCGCTTCACCAGTACGCGGGTTACGGCCAGTACGCGCTGCACGCTGCTTCACAGAAAATGTACCAAAACCAACTAGCGACACTTGATCGCCATTTTTTAATGCACCAGTAACTGAATCAATAACACTATCCAAGGCACGACCAGCGTCTGCTTTAGAAAGGTCAGCTGAAGCGGCAATTGCATCGATAAGTTCAGATTTATTCACAGTATTCACCTTTATCCATTAATTTGTTTTTTTTTATAAGTTACGAGAGGCGTGCCTTATATTTCGAGGGTTATTTATACCAACTGCCTTACTACTGGTCAAGGTAATAAAGCTATTGGCTAGTGAGTATTCACGCGCCCCTCATCTTCTTCTTTACCATCATCAAGTTTAGTGTTAGAGCTTTTAGTGTCAGTGCCAGCTAGAAACTCCTCATCTGATAGCGGCTTTGGCATAGACTCTAATGCTATTTCTAACACTTCATCAATCCACTTAACGGGTTTGATTTGCAAATCCGCTTTAATGTTGTCAGGAATTTCTTTTAAATCACGTTCGTTTTCTTCAGGAATAATAACCGTTTTAATACCGCCACGATGCGCTGCAAGTAACTTCTCTTTTAAGCCACCAATAGCTAGTACTTGCCCACGCAGCGTGATCTCGCCAGTCATAGCCACATCAGATCTCACTGGCGTATTAGTCAACACCGACACAATAGCGGTACACATCCCAACACCCGCGCTAGGCCCATCTTTTGGCGTAGCACCTTCAGGGACATGTATGTGCAAGTCGTACTTCTCATGCGCGATCGCCGCAATACCGAGGATTTGTGAGCGACTTCTAACTACGGTGGTCGCCGCTTGGATAGATTCCTGCATAACATCTCCAAGCGAGCCAGTTTTAACCTGACGCCCTTTACCAACTAGTGCGGCAGCCTCAATAGTTAAAATTTCACCGCCAACAGAAGTCCAAGCTAAGCCTGTTACCTGACCTACCTGATTATCTTCTTCTGCCTGTCCATAACTGAACTTTTTAACACCTAAAAAGTGCTCAAGCTGATCACTACCAACAGTTATTGGAAATTCTCTTTCTTTCAGGGTCAATTCTTTTACCGCTTTACGACAAACCTTTGCTATTTCACGCTCTAGACTTCTCACGCCAGCTTCCCGGGTGTAATGACGCACCATGTCAACGAATGCAGAGTCTTCGAAACTTAACTCACCGTCTTTGAGGCCATTTTTCTTAAGCTGTTTGGTTACTAAATACTGCTTAGCGATGCTGACCTTCTCTGCTTCGGTATACCCTGGAATACGAATAACTTCCATTCTATCCAACAAAGGCGCGGGGATATTCATAGTGTTTGCAGTACATATAAACATCACATCAGACAAGTCATAATCAACTTCTAAATAATGATCATTAAATGAATTATTTTGTTCGGGATCTAGCACTTCCAACATCGCTGATGCTGGATCACCACGATGATCCATGCCCATTTTGTCAATTTCATCTAACAAAAATAGAGGGTTTTTAACCTCCGCTTTGGACATTTTTTGAATAATTTTACCCGGCATAGAGCCGATATAGGTGCGTCTATGCCCACGTATTTCGGCCTCGTCACGAACACCACCCAAGGCCATACGCACGTATTTTCTATTAGTAGCCTTGGCAATAGACTCACCTAAAGACGTTTTACCGACTCCGGGAGGACCAACTAAACATAGCACCGGCCCATTTAACTTCTTAACTCGTTTTTGAACGGCTAAGTATTCCAATATACGCTCTTTTACTTCTTCTAAACCGAAATGGTCAGTGTCTAAAACTTTAGATGCATTAGCTAAGTCTAACTTGATTTTACTGCGCTTTTTCCAAGGCACACTTAACATCCAATCAACATAGCCACGAACAACCGAAGCCTCGGCTGACATTGGCGACATCATTTTCAACTTATTTAACTCGGAATTAGTCTTCTCTAACGCTTCCGCGGACATTCCTGCTTCATCAATTTTTTTCTGTAACGCTTCAAATTCATTAGGTGCATCGTCCATATCACCTAACTCTTTTTGAATCGCTTTCATTTGCTCATTCAAATAGTACTCGCGCTGACTTTTTTCCATTTGTTTTTTAACGCGACCACGAATTCTTTTTTCGACGCTAAAAACATCAGCCTCGGCATTAAGCAAACCAAGCATATGCTCAACCCGCTCACCAACATCTGCCAGTTCCAAAATAGCTTGTTTCTTTTCAATACTTAACGACATATGCGCGGCAATGGTATCGGCAAGACGACCTGCGTCATCGATTCCATTCAGTGATGTCATTACTTCAGGCGGAACTTTTTTACTTTGGCCAACATACTCTTCAAACTGCTCCAACAGTGACTTAGCCAGCAGCTCTTCTTCTTTGCTTGATAATTGCTCGCCAACCAGCTTTTCCACACTGCCCTGTAAATGTGAATCCAAATCATCAACTTGAGTAACAGTAACGCGCTCACTGCCTTCAACCAGTACTTTTACCGTACCGTCAGGCAATTTTAATAGTTGTAAAATAGTCGCAATAGCGCCAATTTCATAGATATCGGTTAACTCAGGGTTATCTTCACCGGCATGCTTCTGTGCCACCAACAGTACTTGTTTATCGTCTTTCATCGCTTCTTCAAGCGCGTTAATAGAACGTTCTCGGCCGACAAATAATGGAATAACCATATGCGGATACACAACCACATCTCTTAACGGTAGAAGTGGAAAGCGGGTTTTCGGTTGAATTGTTGAATCTTGCTCGGCTGACACAAATAAGCTCCATTGCAACGGGCTGTAGCCCGACTATCATTAAAAGTAACAATAACAGAGATGAGGTTTATTGGGAGAATTTCAAGGGGCTAAAGCCACGAAATGTGACTCTAGCTATATAATGCAGGACTTTATTCTTCAGCAGCGATTTTTTCTAATGGCTCTTTCGCCTGATAAACGATTAACGGTTCAGAGTCGCCATTTATAACCGACTCGTCAATAACCACCTTGCTTACATTATCTTCTGAAGGAATACGAAACATAGAATCAAGCAATACTGCTTCAAGAATCGAGCGCAAACCACGTGCGCCGGTTTTTCGCTCCATTGCCTTAAGGGCTACAGCGCGCAAACCGTCTTCGCGAAAGTCAACATCAACGCCTTCCATCTCAAACAACTTAGCGTATTGCTTAGTCAATGAGTTTTTAGGCTCCGTTAATATTTGCATCAATGCTTTTTCATCTAATTCTTCAAGCGTAGCAATCATTGGCAGACGACCAACAAACTCAGGTATCAACCCAAAGCGCACTAAATCTTCAGCCTCTAGATCATGCAGTAACTCGCCGATATTTCGTCCTTCTTCCTTAGACGTCACTTCAGCACCAAAACCAATGCCGCCTTTTTCTGAGCGATCACGAATAATTTTTTCTAGACCAGAGAATGCACCACCACAAATGAACAAGATATTAGACGTATCTACCTGCAAAAACTCTTGCTGCGGGTGTTTACGACCACCTTGAGGCGGAACAGATGCTACAGTTCCTTCTATAAGCTTAAGCAATGCTTGCTGCACGCCCTCACCAGACACATCGCGGGTAATTGATGGGTTATCAGATTTACGTGATATTTTGTCTATTTCATCAATATAAACAATTCCCATCTGGGCTTTATCGACGTCATAATCGCATTTTTGTAGCAATTTTTGAATGATGTTTTCGACATCCTCACCAACATAACCAGCTTCGGTTAACGTTGTTGCATCGGCAATGGTGAATGGCACATCAAGCAAGCGTGCTAAGGTTTCAGCCAACAATGTTTTACCACTACCAGTTGGGCCGACTAGTAAAATATTACTTTTGCTTAGTTCAACCCCATCATCTTTTTTACCGGCAACAGAGTCGCCATAACGCAACCGCTTATAGTGGTTGTAGACGGCCACAGCCAGCACTTTCTTAGCACGAGTCTGGCCGATAACATAATCATCAAGAATGTTACTTATTTCTTGTGGCGTAGGAAGTGGCGACTCACCATCACTATTGGAGCTCTCTTGAACTTCTTCACGAATAATATCATTACATAGATCTACGCATTCGTCGCAAACGAATACCGAAGGCCCAGCAATTAGCTTACGCACCTCATTTTGGCTTTTGCCACAAAAAGAGCAGTACAAAAGCTTACCTTTGTCATCTCCGCCGCGGGTTTCATCAACCATCGTTTTTCTAACCTCAATTCTTTAACAGTGCCTAAGATGCTCAATTTCGAGCTATTTTGCAAGCCCGAAAGCGCTAATTTAAACCGGTCTGTGTTCTATTACTTCATCTACCAAACCATAACTTGCTGAGGTCTGTGCATCCATAAAGTTATCGCGCTCGGTATCTCGTCGAATAGTTTCAACGTCTTGGCCGGTATGCTTGGCCATTAATATGTTTAACCTTTCTCTAATAATTAGAATCTCTTTAGCCTGTATATCAATATCAGTAGCTTGGCCTTGAGCACCGCCGCTAGGCTGATGAATCATGGTTCTAGCGTTAGGTAGTGCGTAACGCTTGCCATGGGCACCCGCGGTTAGCAAAAACGCACCCATGCTAGCTGCTTGACCGATAACTGTAGTGCTAATATCGGGCTTGATAAACTGCATTGTGTCATAAATAGACAAACCAGCCGTTACCGAACCACCTGGAGAGTTAATGTACAAATGGATATCTTTGTCAGGGTTTTCAGCCTCTAAAAACAGCATTTGAGCCACTATCAGGTTAGCCATATAGTCTTCGACTTGGCCCACCAAAAATATTACGCGCTCTTTTAACAGACGTGAATATATATCGTAAGAACGCTCCCCACGGGAGGTTTGCTCTACCACCATCGGCACTAAGCCAACATTATTTACATCTAAAGGGTTATTACCAAAGGGTCTAACTATCGACATATTAATTTCCTAGTTATCTAATAATCCAAACATATTCGAGCAGGCAACGTAAATCAAGCGATAGCCTCTCAGCTATCACTTATTTATGACATTTTTGGAAAACAAAGGAAGAATACGGGCACATAGCCCAAATCATTACTGGGTTTTAGAGCCCATTGCGATAACTTCATCATAGCTTTTGCTAACCTCAGTGACACTTGCTAATGTCAATATGTGGTCAACTACTTGGTTTTCAAGGACGCTACTTTCAATAGACTGAGTTAATTCTTGATTTGAGTTGTAATACTCAACAACTTCTTGCGGTTGTTCATAGGTGGAAGCGATCTCAGCTATCTCTTGCTGTATAAGTTCTTTATCAGCAGTTATTTCAGCTGACTCGATAACACTGCGAATGATTAGACCTAAGGCAACGCGTTTCTCAGCCTGCTCTGTGAACATATCATCCGGTAAGATCGACTCGTCAAAATTACCCTGCATACCGCCAAATTGCTGGAACATCTGCCCTTTAAGCGCTTTAATCTCATTAGCGGCCAATGCTGCAGGTACCTGAACTTCGTTAGCTTCCTGTAACTGATCCATGACACTTTGCTTAACAACACGACGTACAATGTTTTTCAACTCACGTTCCATGTTTTTACGCACTTCAACGCGAAACTCGTCAACACCGCCGTCTTTAACGCCATAAGTAGAAAAGAACTCTGCTGTTAACTCAGCAACTTTTTTTGTCGCTACTTCATGCACAGTCACTTTGAACTCTACTGCAGCGCCTTTTAAATCGTCGCTGTGATAATCTTCTGGGAAGGTTAAGGCAAGTACCTTTTCTTCACCGGCTTTCGCGCCTTCAAGGCCGCTTTCAAAACCGGCAATCATTTGACCAGAACCAAGTACTAGCTCACTACCTTGAGCGCTACCGCCGGCAAACTCTTCGCCGTCTTTGGTTCCCGCATAATCAATCTTAACTTGGTCTTTGTCTGCTGCACCGCGATCGACTACTTCCCAAGTGCCTTGTTGCTCACGGAAAAGCTCAATCATTTTATCAATATCAGCTTCAGTCACGTCAGCGCTTGGGCGCTCTACAGTGACGCCAGCCAAGTCGCTAACGACCACTTCAGGCAACACTTCAAAAGTCGCTACGTACTGTAGATCTTTACCTGTCACATCTTGCTTAGGCTCGATGGTTGGCTGGCCTGCGGGCTGCAATTTCTCTTGTACTACTGCCTCATAGAATGAGCGACTCATTACTTCGCCAACAACTTCTTGACGAACGCCCGCACCGTAACGCTGACGAACAATTTTCATTGGCACTTTGCCGGCTCTGAAACCAGGAATACGAACTTGTTTCGATGCTTTCTGAAGACGCTGATCAACTTCTTTATCAACCTGCTCTGCTGGAACACCTACAGTTAAACGACGCTCTAGGCCTGTAGTCGTTTCAATAGTAACCTGCATGTCAAAACCTCATATTCTAAATATCATTAAGCGGCATCATAATAACTGCCTAGCTTAAGCTCACTATTGTGAGAGTAAATGAATGGTGCGGATGGAGAGACTCGAACTCTCACGCCTCGCGGCACTAGAACCTAAATCTAGCGTGTATACCAATTTCACCACATCCGCATAACTTATAAAGCACTGACATTCGCTATCAATGCTTAAAAAATTGCCTAAGTATTTGATTTTTAATAAAAAATACCTATCTTACTGTCATTCATGCTTTGAAGACGGCGAGATTCTGCCACAACATTTCACTGCATTCAACACGAATCTTCAGTAAGTTTAGGAGTTGCCAATAATAGGGTCGCATTTGTGACCCCATTATTGCGAAAACATGCCGAAATAAGCGTTTTCGGAAGTAGCAATGCAGACTCAGCTGGCAACGCAACGCTATTCACCGATAACTCTCCGTCTACCCCCATCGCCAACCAATAACGGCCTTGCATTTCATGGCAAAGATCGACACCAGGAGCCAGTGAGACCCGCTGTACTTCAAAGTCATCAAAATCAACTATCCGCTCAATAACAACACCCTCAATGCACTGCAGCTGCACAAATGGCTCGTCTTTAGGCTCTGATACATCCATTAACTCAACAGCTCGCTTGGTATCCCAATGGTTTTGAGTTAACACCTTTTGTGCAAATGACAATATCATTCGCTCATACACCGGTGTTTGGAACTCTACGGTGCGAACACCATGCTGCAAAGAATGCGGCGTATATAGCGGCACTTTCACCACATCGCCAACGCGTAATGGTTTTATAGCGCTAAATCGTTCCATCTCAGTCCGGCATTCTTTTTCTGCCCTTACCAAAGACTGATCCATTGACCGCAGCCACGAATCAAACATGTCGCTTGATATACGTTGATCTGCCGTATAATTGTACTCTTCTCGCTTAGCATCTAATAATTGGTCTAGCTTACGTCTAACCTTCTCGTAAGCTTCAACAGCAGATAAATACGACTGCCTTAAATCCGCCTGACTGTTAAAGCTTGCTACGACCTTTTGATCAAAGCCGTAACGAATACCACCTACTCCGTCCGGCCAGGCATCAGTATCGACATAAGTCACCACATATACTTCGCGTTTTTTCTCATGTAACTCAAAATATAAATCGCCAATTACTGGATTAGGCAACGGGTCTAATATTTTTAGCAATATTAATTCACCATGAGATTGCGCCAATAATGTATTCGGTAATAACTCGGTTAGTAACGGCAAAAGCACATTAACGGCATTACTACTTGTCAGTTTACAAACGCCACGCTCTTCAACTCCAGTAAACCAAATTTCTTGGCCCCAAGGCTTTTTGATGGCGATGGAGTTAAGAGGAATTGGTTTAGCTAAGTCGAAGTCAGCCCCTATTAAACTGCTTACCAGGTGAGTATATTGCTCTCCGATACCAACGCCACTGGCTAGCTTTTCTTGAGTTTTTTTAGCTGTTAAGTTAAAAGTCTCATCATCAACATCCAGACAAATAAATACTCGCCGGCAAGCGAGCGCTGGATTTACAGAATTTAAAAATACAACATAAAACTCTATAGCTAACTGCTTTTGATTCCAATTAGCAGGATTTAAAACTTTGGCAAAACAGATGCCATCGGTTTGCTGCTGCAACCAAACTTCTACCTGCTCTGTATGTAATTTCTCTACCAAGTGACAGTTATCCAATATTAGTTAATCAGTAAGACAGGCCGGATCAAACTTATAGCTTCCATCAAGCCAATCATAAACCTCTTTAGCAGCAGTGTGCTGCAAGGTTTTATACTTACCCTTTAGCTGCTTCTTGTCGGCATCAGATAACTCCACCAATCCAACTTGCTCAAACAAAGTCAAATCTTGAATTAGCATTGCCGCTAGCTCTTCACCAAATAAACCAACAAAAACATCTGCTTGCGTCACAGCTGTTTCCGCTAGCTGCATAGCCGTAGAGTATATTACTGCTTTAGAAAGCTCTGACTGATTCATAGGATTGCACAATAATCCCTGCGTAACTTGTTTAAGCCCGGCACTTCTATCAACACTACTGAGATGAAGAAAACTTGAAATATTCTCTCCATCATTCACTGGATAGTTATCCCATAGCAGCGGCTGTCTTCCAAGTCTTTCAGTAATAACAGCCAAGGAGTCTAGCGGATATTTTTTTGAAACAACTTTATCGCCAGTCCAAAAAATATCCCAAACAGGAGACAAACCTTCACCTAACTGCTGCCAATAGTTAATTGGCATAGCACCGAAAACGTTCTCAAGCACAGGATCGAAACTGTAGTAAGTCGGACACATTATCAATCTATCGACAGAAACATTACTGGCTACAAATTCACAAATTTCGATTTGATGCTCAGCCAAGTTAGGCAAGTCACCGCGCATATCATCAAATAAAATACACAGCACTGCAGGTTCTAGCGACTCTATCTGCTTTAACTTTGCCTGCAATTGTGTTTTAGCTTGCTGATCAAAATCTCGATACAACTCAAATGGTGACAACCCCAAGCCAAAGCTAAGCCCAGCGGAGCGATACACAGTAGATAATTTTTTTAATTGTTTAAGCTCAGATTCAGGCCAATTTTTACGCCATTGCTTACGTAAATAAGGGTCAGACTTTGGCGCGTAAATATAGCTATCCATACCACATTCAGCTAGGAACCTTGCGTAGCCCGCCCTAGCTTGCCAGTTCCAGCAACGGCCATAAAAGCCTTCAATAACGCCGGCTAAAAATGGCCTAATAGCTGTCACACCTGCCTGCCTTGAGACAAAAACAAACGATTAAAGTTATTGCTAGTCTCTACCGCCAGCTCTTCGTAACTAAGCCCTTTTATCTCGGCGCAAGCCCTGCACACTTCTGTCACCCACTGTGGTCGATTCGACTTCCCTCGATGTGGTATCGGAGCAAGATATGGAGAATCGGTTTCAATTAATAATCGATCTAGAGGGATTTTTTTGACAACATCTTTTAGCTCTTGGGCATTCTTGAATGTAACAATGCCAGATATAGAAATATAAAAATTAAGATCCAACGCCTGCTTCGCCATCTCCCAACTTTCAGTAAAACAATGCATGACGCCACTAGATTCTTGGTTCGCATAGTTAGCAATAATATCAATGGTATCTTTGCGCGCGTCGCGGGTGTGAACAATTACCGGTTTTTTTAATTCAGCAGCCACAGACAAATGTAATACGAAGCTATCTTGCTGCAGCTTTTGGTGCTCTTGACTATAGAAATAATCTAGCCCTGTTTCACCAAGCGCGACTACTTTAGGCTTTGCACCCCACTCTCTTAACCATGCAGCAGTCGCAATAGTTTCATGAGCGTGCATAGGATGAACCCCCGCAGAGGCATAAACACTGTCGTATTGCTGCGCGATATCGACAACAGCTGGCGTATTATTGCAATCTATAGCTACGCAAAGAAATTGCGAAACACCTTCATTTTTGGCTGCGTTGATAACTTCACTTAAACTATTATCAAAATCATCCAGTAACACTCTGTCTAGATGACAGTGGCTATCAGTAAGCATTAAAATGATTCCAAATTACATTGAGTGAGTGGGTTTACCAGACTCTAAAATGCCAACCAGCATCGTCTCAATTTTTCGAACGATAGTGTCGTCCTCACCATTGAAGTGAATACCAACACCGGGTATTTTATTGCCTTGAGCACCGGGTGGAGTCACCCAAACGACAGAGCCAGCAACTGGCATCTTTTCTGGCTCCTCGGGCAAGTCAACTAACATAAAAACATCATCGCCAATTTGATAAGGCTTTTCAGTTGGCGCAAACAAACCCCCATTTTTTAGATAAGGCATATAAGATTTGTACAACTCGGCCTTATCTTTAATTGTCAATGTAAGTATTCCACCTGGCGCCGCACCTGTTCTAATACCTGCATTCATAATAATATCTCTGATTTAATTAGGCAAATATTAGCCTTATCAAGTGTACTTTCCTAGCCCCTTGCGATAGTTAGCACTTTACCTAAATCTAACATTAACGCTTCAAGTAATAACTGCACATTGGGGTTATTTCCAGCGAGGATATTGCGCCTACGCTGCAGTATCTGTTCAACTAATTTTTGCATGGCTTGGCGGGCACGCGCATTGCCAGTTTGATTGACAACGCTGGACTTCATCCAATTTACCGACCAATAATAAATACCATCTACTACTAACATCAGTGGCCATCTAGCCCAGGCATTGGCCAAAGTAAGTGCCGAGTTACGCCCCGCTGCCAACTGATCAAGACCACTCTTTATTTTTTGAATCTGCTCTAGCTCGCCGCCTGAATAGAAATCCAACGCCTTAATAGGTTGATCATTGGTTAAATCCAGCAGTTCGTCAACATCCACATCTGCAGACATTACCGATGTTAACCACTGTTTACCTTCCTGACGCGTTGGCTCTGGTAATTTAATCCATTGACAGCGAGATTTTATGGTCGCTAACAGCGCAGTAGGCATATGGCTAATCAACACAAATAACGTTTTATCACCTGGCTCTTCTAAAGACTTCAATAATGAGTTAGCTGAAAAGGTATTCATTGACTCTGCTGGTGCGACCACAACAACCCGATATCCGCCTTGCTGCGCGGTGTTGTGGCCAAACTTGACCACATTCCTTACCGAATCGACCTTAATTTGGCGGCCAGTCTTTTCTGGCGCTAACAATTTGAAGTCTGGATGCGTATTGGCAATAGTTAATCCACATGAAGAACAATTGCCACAAGCACCACTTGCACTAGGTTGCACACATAAAACATATTGCGCAAAAGCTAAAGCAAGACGATTAATACCGCTACCATCAGTACCACTTAATAATAAGGCATGGGGTAGCTTACGCTCTATATGTAAATCAACTAGCTTCTGCCATGCCTTCATTTGCCAAGGCAGTGGATAAACGAGACCTGTTGACTCACTCATTAGAACTAAGCCACGCAGCAATCAGTAACTGTAGCTCTGAGTTCAGCTGACAAGCTACTGCTGCCATATCTTTACTAGCATCGATAATCTTAAATCTATTAACGTCTTGCTCCGCTCGCATCAGGTAAGTTGCCCTAACACGCTCAAAAAATGATAATTTCTCTTGTTCAAAACGATCCAAGTCACCGCGCAAACTAGCTCTCTGCATACCAACTTCAATTGGTAAATCTAACAAAAAAGTACAATCAGGCTGCAATCCCTCTTGCACAATATTTTCCAATTGGGTAATCAATGCCATACCTATTTCTCTACCGCCGCCTTGATAAGCAAAGGTGGCGTCAGTAAAACGATCACAAACAACCCATTGACCAGCCGTTAGCGCTGGCAGTATTTTATTTTCTAAATGCTGCGCTCTAGCGGCAAACATTAACAATAGCTCAGTTTTAACTGCTACCGATTCTTCACGTGGCGTCAACAATAGCTCTCTAATCTGCTCAGCTAAATCAGTGCCACCTGGCTCTCGTGTAACAATAAAGTCTATATTATTGGCTGACAAAAAATCGCAGATAATCTTGATATTGGTCGATTTCCCAGCCCCTTCACCACCTTCTACGGTAAGAAATAAGCCAGAATTTTTTCTATTTACTAACATTAATTTGATTCTTCTTGGTTAACTGGCGTCGAGCGGTAGTTACTTTTACGCTGGTTACGCTGATATTTTTGCACTGCTTTATTATGTTCGTCTAAAGACTTAGAGAAGTAGTGATAACCATCGCCTTTACCGACAAAATATAACATACCATTGTTCAGCGGCTGCAGCGCTGCTTGAATAGATCTACGCCCGGCGATAGCGATAGGCGTTGGAGGCAAACCATTGATTCTATAGGTGTTGTAGGGCGAATCTATTTTCAGGTCACTACGCCGAATATTACCACTATAGCTATCTCCCATCGCATAGATAACTGTTGGGTCTGTCTGTAATCTCATTCGCTTCTGTAACCGCAGCACAAAAACACCCGCTATTTGCTCACGCTCACTATCTACCGAGGTTTCTCGCTCAATAATTGATGCCATGATAAGCGCTTCGTATGAATTTTTGTAAGGTAGATCAGCCGCTCGCACAGCCCATTCTTCAGCTAATACAGTTTGCATTCGCTCATAAGCTTGCTTCACTAACTGGTCATCACTTACGGTTTTATCAAAACTGTAGGTATCCGGAAACAACCAGCCTTCCGCGCTGCCGCCTTCAAACTCTATCGAACTAGGTATCTCACCCTCGAGTATCTTGACTAAGTTTTCAGTGTTATTAAGCCTTTCCATAACCTGACTAATTGTCCACCCTTCAATTAAGGTAACTCGATACTGCTTCACATCTCCAGCAACCAATTTCTCCAATAATTGATAATGTGATAACGGCGGAACTAACTCATAGAAGCCAGATTTAATATTGATTTTGTCAGTTATTCGCGCATAGGCGATTAATAAATCAGGTAACTGAACGACATCATCAGCTGCTAAGCGGTTAATAATTTTAATCAGACTAGCGCCTGCCTCAACATTCAATTCATAGGCATTATCTTCCAAAGCAAGACTACTCTGTAAGTAACGCTCAAAAACCAACTTAGCACCAAAAATGCCTAATGCAAAGACTATCATTAGCACCAATAAGATTTTTAGTTTAGACATTTTTCTACTTCTAATTGAATTAACTTGCTGGTTTTACCAATAACAAGTTCATTATTACTAATTGATTTAAGCGGCCATAAACCTTGCACGCTATTGCAGACAAATGCTTCATCAAATTCGGTTAACGAGCTAGCCGCTATATCTTTCTCAATTACAGTAATATCTAATGCTGGCGCAATGATATTAATTATCTGCTCACGCATTACTCCGGTAACACCTGCATGAGTTAATAGCGGCGTGTATAAAACACCCCGTTTTACTAGGAATATATTTTTTGAAACTGCTTCTACAATATTATTTTCTGTATCTAATAACAAACCTTCATCAGCATCGCTAGCTTGCAGCTCTTGCGCCGCCAACACCTGCTCCAAGCGATTAAGATGTTTTACACCGGCTAATTGAGCGTTGCGACTAAGTTTGATAGTGCAAATACTAGCACTCACTCCATGCTCAGCACTGTCAGATGAAACCGAAGGTTTGGCAAACCAACTCATAATTACAATAGGTGCAGAGCCAGACGGAGCATAACCTCTAGCACCGACTCCACGGGTCACTATTATTTTTAGTAATCCTTGGGTTTCCAGTCCATCAGCCACCACCTGCTCCAGCACCTTTTCTTTGTAATCCTCTATAACAGAAGACTTCAGCGCTATATTTAAGCGAGCTAAACCAAGGCATAGACGGTCAAGGTGCAGCGCCCACAATGTAGGCCTGGCATTACGGCAAAGTATTGTCTCGAAAACACCATCACCATAATTCAAACCTCGATCAAATACCGAAACAACCGCTTGCGGCTTGCCATTGACTAAGGTGATTAGCGCTTGATTATTCACTGCAGCCATTAAGCTTAAACTTTTCCGAAAATCAGCGTGCCATTAGTGCCGCCAAAACCAAAAGAGTTGGATAATGCATAGTCGATCGTTTTTTGTTGAGCGGTATGTGGCACATAATTTAGGTCACAACCCTCAGCTGGGTTATCTAAATTAATAGTCGGTGGTGCAACATTATTTTTTATGGCTAAGGCAGTAAATATTGCCTCTATTGCGCCCGCAGCACCCAATAAATGACCGGTCATAGACTTGGTAGAGCTAACGGCTAAATTATCTAAACTAGCGCTAAAGACTGTTTTAACCGCATGGTTCTCGGCAAGATCACCGGCTAAAGTCGATGTTCCGTGAGCATTTATATAGGCAATTTGATCAGCAGATAAATTTGCATCGGCCAATGCATTTTGCATCGACAATGCTGCCCCGGCGCCATCGGGCGGTGGCGAGGTAACATGATACGCGTCAGAACTCATACCAAAACCACAAACTTCAGCGACTATATTGGCACCGCGTTTTTTTGCTAATTCATATTCTTCCAACACCACAACACCAGCGCCATCGCTTAACACAAAGCCATCACGATCCTTATCCCACGGGCGACTTGCCTGAGCTGGGTTTTGGTTATTGGTGGATAAGGCTCTGGCTGCCCCAAATGAGGCTAACCCTACCGGAGTGGTAGACATTTCAGCGCCGCCCGCAATCATTGCATCAGCATAGCCAAAGGCGATCTCACGTGCGGCTAAACCAATTGCATGAGTGCCTGTCGTACAGGCCGTAACAATGGCCAAATTGGCACCGCGTAAATTATGTTTAATCGATAAATACCCAGATATCATATTAATGATAGTGCCGGGCACGAAAAATGGCGACACCCGTTTAGGGCCGCTTTTTAGTAAAGTGCTATGAGCTTTTTCTATAGAATCTAAACCACCAATACCAGCGCCAATAATTGTGCCGACACGCGGCGCATTTAGATCGGTAATTTCTAAACCAGATTCAGCAATTGCTTGTTCGGCTGCAGCAATGCCATAAAGAATAAAATCATCATATTTTCTAGAGTCTTTAGCAGACATATAGAGGTTGATATCTAAATCTTTAATAGCGCCGCCAAACTGAGTTTTGAAGTCAGTAACATCAAAGCGCTCAATTCGACCAATACCGCTTTTTCCTGCTAGTAATCCCTGCCAAGTTGAATCTACAGAATTACCTAGGGGCGTAACCGCTCCCATACCGGTAATAACAACTCTTCTTTTCGACAAGATTCACCTCCAAATACTATAATTATCTAATTAAAGTCATTATATCGCTGCAAAATCTAAAAAGCCGCGACTACTAAAAATAGACGCGGCTTTAAAAATCTTAAAAACTAACTACTTCTTACTTAACTTAAGTTTTTGTTGATGTAATCCACAGCTAGCTGAACAGTAGTGATGGCTTCAGCATCTTCGTCAGGAATTTCAGTTTCAAATTCTTCTTCTAACGCCATAACCAATTCAACTGTATCCAGTGAATCTGCGCCGAGATCTTCAACAAAAGAAGCGGTATCTTGAATCTCTTCTTCTTTAACGCCCAGCTGTTCGGCAACAATCTTTTTGACGCGATCTACAATGCTACTCATGGTTTATATAAACTCCTAATCAGTTTGTTGGCAGCAGTGCTACCAG
>JBLHWB010000005.1:0-24458 GCA_047628915.1 Porticoccus sp.
AACCTTGCCGTATTAACCCACAGTAAACCGCTAGAATTTGACCAGCCCGAAAACCCTGAAGGGTCAAACTCATTGCGTGAGCGTAAAGCCTGCTCTACTCCTTCTAAAATCCTCTCAGGTGCGACCGCTGAGGTTGGATCTACTCTTACCCAGCCAGTGCCCGCAACCCATATCTCAGCCCAAGCATGGGCATCTAATTCTCGCACTCGAACATAATCGTCAAACGGGTTTATCTCACCACCTAAATAGCCTCCAATAGCTCTGGCTGGCACATTAGCCGCGCGCATTAAAAATACAAAGGCGGTGGCATAGTGTTCGCAATATCCCTCTCGAGTAGTAAACAAAAACTCGTCGATACTATTCTCGCCTAAAATAGTCGTTTTCAAGGTATAGAAATAATTATTTTGATTAAAGTAGCGTAAAACAGCCTGTGCATATTGATAATTATCGCTATGTTTTACGCGTAACTGCTGCGCAAACTGCCGCGCTTGTGGGTTAGACGTTTGTGGCAACTGACTATATCGCTCAACTTGTCGTTGCGACAAAGGTTGGTACTCACTAGGAGTCAAACGATTAACCAAGTATTTGCTACCTGACTTAAGTGGCTTAACTGAAGCTAATGTGCCGTTACTTCGCCGTACTACATCACTATTTTTGGTAGAGCTATCAGCTAAAGTAAACAACCAATGCTGATAACTAGGCTGCATGGTGAGCATATAGCTGAGTCCAGACGGATCTATTACTCTTGCATCTTTTGCTATCGAGCGCGCTTTCGTTTCACGCCACTCTCGACCATCAAAAGTATCAAACACTAACCCACGCCAATATTGCTCAGACAGTGGTGGCATTTCGCCGTTAAACTCCACTCGAAAAGCAGTAACATCTGACTTAGCTAAGCGCGTAATTGCTCCCGGGCTAAGCTTGTCGTTAACCCCAGTAGCACCTTGACCTGCCGGTAATGGCACCGACCATAAAGGCGGTACCCGAGGGAAAAACAAAAACAATATAACCAGTAGTGGTATAGCTTTTAGCATTAATACGCCGGCACGCTTAAAAGCACTTTGGTAATCCGTCGCCTCTGTTTGATGTAATGACAACAGAGTTACTAATAGCAGCATGCAACAAAACAACGCATATATCGTGGCATACACAGTCTGGCTATACAGTAGTCGCGTTGCCGCAATAAAAAACCCGAGGCAAACCACTACATATACATCGCGTTTAACTTTTGTTTCCAATATTTTTAAAAAGAAAGCTAGCACCAATAACGAAACTGCTGGGTCCAGACTGAACTTGCCCAAATACTCAGCACTGATAGCGGCGAATCCTAAAACCACAATCAGAAGACGCGAAATGGTTGCCGGATAATTTAATAGCTGACGATAAATCAGATAACGCCAACCACCACAAACTGCACAAATTGCAAATAGCCATAACGGTAAACCATCTAAATGCGGCAGCACCAAAGCTACTTGCGTGAACAGTAACCAAAAAAGTGCTGCTCGACTAATCTGTTCATCAAAACTTAGCTGATCTTTCACGGCTGATACTCCGTACTGGAAAACAGCGCCATAGCTTCTAATACTTTGTGCAAATGGGTCGCACCGGTATCCGGACTATATTCACAGCCCGGCAAGCGCAAGCCATATTCGCAGTTTTGATCATGAAGCTTTAATGCCGCATCACATAAAACAGACAGCCGAGTTTCAAGTGCTAGTTCGGGCAGTGCTTCCCAATCTAACCACCGAGCATCTTTAGCTGGTTCTGCATATTCGATGCTCATTAACTTATCCGTTCTGGCATATGCCTTCCACAACACTTGCCTTGGCGTATCACCCTCGCGCCAATGCCTAATGTTAGCTAACTCGTCATTTGCCATATGGTTGGCTTCATACAAAGCACTATCGTCTTGCCCTTGCCACGCGACATCCATCTGGGCTGGATGCGGATAGACTGGACAGC
Source organism: Porticoccus sp. (assembly GCA_047628915.1). GTDB lineage: Bacteria > Pseudomonadota > Gammaproteobacteria > Pseudomonadales > CAWVSB01 > CAWVSB01. Next base: position 1,963 of record JBLHWB010000005.1, read on the forward strand.
GTAGATCTAAATCTACCCAACTCCAGGCGCGAATTAGGCCCAGTGGATAAACGGACTTAACCAATATACGCTGTGGTTTTAATAGGCCACGACGAGCTGCTGGGCAATATAAAGTAAGCGTTTGTCTACTCTCAATCCCTAAACTACCAACCGCCATATGAATATTCGGCCAACCAATTTGAATGGCTTGATGCTGTTTTTTTACCTTACAAGACAGCTCTATATGAAATGCGGCGTCGTCACCAGCGAAAGGGGAATCGGTCTTTAGGCGTCTAATAGTTAAACCGGCTAAGTTTGAAAACGCAGCCAATATAGCCATATTAAACAGGCCTGCTAAAAAGAATGTCAGTAGAAATATGCTGTTATTTTGATAGTTGATAGCCGTTACCAACATAACCAGCAACATGACCGCATACATGGCGCCTGCTTTAGTTGGAAATACATAAATGCGACGCTGGCCTAAGGTGATACTGGGGTTTGGCTTAATGCGAGTACTTAGCCATTTTTGCCAGCGCTGTCGAGCAAAGCTTTTGACGCCAGCCATAACTAGTTACCGAAAACCTCTGTTGAGGCCAAGATACTGTGAGACAAAGAACCTGAAGCTGAAATCATATGGGCACTGTCTCGCAATCGATGGCCACTTACCGCGGTAAAAATTTGCTGCACATCTTCAGGAATGACATAGTCACGTCCTTCAATAAACGCCCATGATTTAGCACAAGCCACTAAAGCTAATGCTGCACGGGGTGATAATCCTGCGCTGATTTCTGACGACTGGCGCGTAGCTAGCAATAATCGCTGAATGTAGTCAATAACCGCATCGCTTATGCGAATAGTCTCTACCTGCTGTTGTAGTGCGACTATTTCCTCTGGTGACATAATCGCCGCTAATTTTTTTAGTAAGCTGTCGCCTGCTTTACCCAATAGTATTTTTTTCTCTGCTTCGGGATTTGGGTAACCTAATTGTAAGCGAATAGTAAATCGATCTAACTGCGATTCTGGCAACGGGAAAGTACCGCCCTGACGCTCTGGGTTTTGTGTTGCGATAACAAAAAATGGTTTCGGTAATGGTCGCGTTTCACCATCTAAACTCACCTGCCCTTCAGCCATAGCTTCCAGCAATGCACTTTGGGTTTTGGGCGTCGCGCGGTTTACTTCATCGGCTAATAACAACTGAGAAAAAATTGGCCCCGCATGAAATTTAAATTCAGATTTTTCTCGATCAAATACTGACACGCCCAAAATATCACTAGGCAGTAAATCACTAGTAAATTGCACCCGTTGGTAATTCATACCGAATACTATGGCTAATGCTTGGGCCAAAGTGGTTTTTCCCATGCCAGGAATATCTTCAATCAGTAAATGCCCTTTCGCTAACATGCAGCAAACAGCAAGGTTTATCGCCTCACTTTTACCCACCACGACTTCATTAAGTGCTGATATTACTTGATTTAATTTTTGCTGCATCGACCTATTAATCCCACTGAGTTTGTTATCTATTATATAAGCATATTTGCCATAAAAAAGCCGCTAACTCAAAGAGCTAACGGCTAATTATGTGAAGCTAAAGCATGCATTAACTATAGTGCGGATAAGCCACGTTGCAAGTCGGCTTTTAAGTCACTAACAGCCTCTAAACCCACCGACAGACGAATTAAATTAGGCTTGATACCCGCCTCTAATTTCTGTTCATCGCTTAACCGACCGTGAGTAGTAGTGGCTGGATGAACAATTGTAGTTTTGGCATCGCCAAGATTTGCCGTTATAGACACAATACGGGTGGCATTGATGAACTTAAATGCCTCATCTTGCCCACCGTCAACCTCAAACGACAACACACCGCCAAAAGCGGACTGCTGACTGGCGGCGAGCGCATGCTGTGGATGCGTTGGCAAGCCTGCATAATAGACGTGGCTAACGCCTTTCTGCTGCTGCAACCATGCCGCTAAGGTTAGCGCTGACGAACTATGCGCCTCCATTCGCAGACGCAATGTCTCTAGCCCTTTGAGGAACACCCACGCGTTGAACGGAGCCATAGTGGGACCAGCGGTACGCAAAAAAGTTACTAACTCGCCCATTAGCTTTTTACTGCCAACAATAACGCCACCCATGCAGCGACCTTGGCCATCCAAATATTTAGTAGCCGAATGAATAATAATATCGGCACCGAGCTCTAACGGCTTTTGTAATGCAGGCGTACAAAAGCAGTTGTCTACCATTAGTAACACTCCACTACTGTGGGCGATAGCTGCCAAAGCGGTGATGTCTGCAATTTCACTTAAGGGGTTAGATGGTGTTTCTAAAAACAAAATTTTAGTATTAGGTTTTATGGCAGCCTTCCATTCATCAAGCTTAATTGGCGATACGAAAGTGACATCTACCCCAAACTTAACCATGTATTTGTTAAGCAAATTAGTGGTGGTGCCAAAGACACTATGAGAGCAAACCACATGATCGCCAGACTGGGTTAAGGCCATAAAAGCAGTTAAAATGGCTGCCATGCCTGACGATGTTGCTACTGCTTGCTCACCACCTTCCATCGCGGCAATGCGTTCTTCAAAGGTACGCACTGTTGGATTGGTATAACGCGAATAAACATTCCCTGCCTCTTCGCCAGCAAAGCGTGCGGCAGCAGATTCAGCTGTATCAAACACATAGCTAGACGTAGTGAAAATAGGTTCACTATGCTCGCCTTCAGATGTTCGGCGTTGCCCTGCGCGAATGGCAAGCGTATCGATTTCGGCTTGGGCTAATGCCGCTAGGCGCTCTTGCTGGTCTGTCATGCTAAATCCTTAAATTACCTCGGCGTTATCCGCCTCAGAATTGCTCGTATTCTTACTATCGTCGTTTCTTTGGGCATCAATTTGATCTAGATAATCCTGATCGATATCACCGGTAATATATTCACCGTTAAATACCGAGCACTCGAATGTGTCGGCATCCAAATTACCACCCATAGATGATTGCACTAAGTCATCAATGTCTTGAAATACTAACCAGTCAGCGCCAATTATTTCGCAAATTTCATCTTCAGTGCGGTTGTGTGCTATTAACTCATTTGCCGATGGCATATCAATGCCGTATACATTTGGATACTTCACCATTGGGGCTGCAGAAGCGAAATAAACTTTTTTAGCGCCAGCTTCTCTGGCCATTTGAATAATCTGGCTACAGGTGGTGCCGCGCACAATGGAGTCATCCACCAACATCACATTCTTGCCTTCAAACTCTAGCTCAACTGGATTTAACTTTCGCCGCACCGATTTTTTGCGCAGCTCTTGCCCTGGCATTATAAAGGTTCGGCCTATATAACGATTTTTCATCAACCCTTCACGAAATTTTACCTCTAGCCGGTATGCCATTGCCTGGGCGGCAACCCGACTGGTATCAGGGATTGGTATAACAACATCAATATCGTGATCAGGCCTTAAGCGTTTTACTTTTTCTGCCAAGCGCTCGCCTTGGCGCAGACGAGCCTTATAAACTGAAATACCATCCATAATTGAATCAGGGCGAGCAAAATATACATGCTCGAAAATACAAGGGGTTAGCTGGGTTTTCTCTGCACATTGCTTAATGTGCAACTCACCTTCTAAGTCAACAAAAATAGCTTCGCCTGGCGCAATATCTCGGATTAACTTGAACCCTAGTACTTGCAACGCAACGCTTTCTGACGCGACCATATACTCTTTGCCATTATCAGTATCGCGTTCACCAAATACTACTGGACGAATACCAAAAGGGTCTCTAAAAGCTAATAGACCATAATTAACAATCAATGCGGTAACCGCATAGCCACCGCGACAGCGTTTATGCACATTACTAACTGCATTAAAAAAATCATCCGGCATCGGATTCAATTTGCCTTGATTTTGCAGCTCATGAGCAAACACATTTAACAATACTTCGGAATCTGAATCAGTGTTTAAGTGACGTAAATCTGCTTTAAATAACTCTTTAGTCAGCTCGTCGGCATTAGTTAGATTACCATTGTGCGCAAGGCTTATCCCGTAAGGCGAATTCACGTAAAAAGGCTGCGCCAAAGCAGGACTGGAACTACCCGCTGTTGGGTAACGAACATGGCCTATACCAATATTGCCTTTAAGATTGGCCATATCTTTTTTGCTAAAAACATCTCTAACCAATCCGTTTTGCTTACGTTGGCACAGCACCCCGTCGCCATAAGTGACAATACCGGCCGAGTCTTGGCCACGATGTTGCAGCACGGTTAATGCATCATACAGCAAGGTATTTACATCAGACTTACCGGCAATACCTACAATTCCACACATATCTGTCGCCTTATAGCTTAATACTAAGCAATGAATTTACTTTACTACTTAGGCCCGTGAAGACCACATTCCGTTAGCCCAGCCAATTAATGCCGCTGAGGTATCTCTGGCCCAAGTTTCCATTAATAAGAACTTTGGGATTAATACCGACTGCTGATACCAGTCGTCTTGATCAATAGGCACAATTGCCGGCATTAGTATTAAAATAACCAACACCACCATTGCGCCTCTTAGTAAGCCGAAAATAGTACCAAGCAGTCTGTCAGTACCTGACAAACCGGTTGCTTTAACAATAGCAGCAACTAAATGGTTTACCATTGAACCGACAATTAATGTGATAAAAAACAAAATACCAAAGGCAGCTATCTGCTGCAGCGAACTGGTCTGAATATAGTCGGCTAATAAAACCTGAAGATTTTGATGAAATAGCATAGAGACAACAATGGCGGCAAACCAAACAGCTAAGGACAAGGCCTCTTTGACAAAACCGCGCTGCAAACTAATCAATGCAGACAACACAATGATGATGAAAATTGCCCAATCAGCCCAGTTCATTGCGATGGTTATCCCCTAGCATTAAATATTGGCAGCATTCTATCAAAGAGATTCCTGCGTCCATAGCTCGAAAGCCAAAATTTACGGTATAAATTTTTCAACCGTGGAATTTAATTTGTATTGCTTATCAATCGCTTGTTTTTTACTGTCAGCCTCTTTTAATTCAACAAAAGGCCCGACGAATATCTTGGTGAGAGCTTCACCATCTTTGGCAAACTTATCAGTAAACACTTTGTACTTACTAACCCGAAGATTGGCTACTAATTTGTCGATGTTGGCCTGATCTGAAAATGCACCTAACTGAATCACCCAGCTAGTCGGCAAGCCGCTATTATCTAACACTTTGGAATCATTTAACGGCGCCTTTTCGGCTTGCTCCGCGGCTAACTTTTGTTGATATGAACCAACTGGCTTAATATTTGGATTGGGGTTCGCAGGTTTTATTTCAAAACGTTCAAACTTCGGTGCATCAGGAATAGACGCTTCAATCACAACATGCCGACTTTGTTCCGTGCCCATAAAAATAGGCCAAAAGATAATACTAAGAGCAATCAACACCGTTGCGCCCACAAGTCGCTGTTTTAAACCGTCATTCACTTAATTCACCTTTGTCTATAAACCACTCTAAGGCAGCTGCAACCGTATAAAACGAACCAGTAACAACAACTCTATCGCCTGTCTTAGAGCTTAATAGTACCTTTGATAAGGCTGCAGCAACATCCTTAGTTTGCTCGATACAGCTCACATCAAATAACTCGACTATGGAATTTAACTTAGCAGCCGACAAGGCTCTGTTAGTGTCTAAGCCTGCCAGCATCCAATTTCCAGTAATACTAGCGGCTAACTGAGCAACAACGCCGGTCTCATCTTTATCTGCCAACATTGCTAGGACTATATGAGTGTCGCCAGCGTGTTTATCGGCTGCCAGTTTATCAGCTAAGCTAATTGCTGCCGCCGGATTATGCGCCACATCCAATATCCATTGTCGATCAGCATAGTTAATCATCTGAAACCGACCTGGCAGCGCTAACTGTCCGATGACGTTAATCAATTGTTGTCGATCAACATCAAGCTTTAACAAGGCCAAAGCCTGCAATGCTAGAGCGACACTAGGCAGAGGTAATTGCGGAATAGCAGTGGTTATCTCTGTGTCGCTGCCGTCGCTGCCTTTAAACCGCCAAGTAACAGCATCTTTAGCGCATTCAAATACAAAATCATCTCCCGCGCGCAGCAGCTCAGTTTCTAACGCTTCAGCCACTGCCAAAATAGAATTGGGAATATCGGCCTCGCCATAGAGTAACGGTGTTTTATAGCGCGCTATACCGGCTTTCTCGCGGCCAATATCTTCACGATTGTCACCCAACCACTGCTGATGATCTAAGGCAATATTGGTAATAATAGAAATATCTGGGTCAACTATATTGACGGCATCAAGACGGCCACCAAGGCCCACTTCAAGCACTACATAATCTACTTTAGCTTGAGTAAAACAATATAACGCAGCCAATGTGGTGTATTCAAAATAAGTAAGCGTTATGTGTTCTCTAATTTTCTCGATGACGCTAAACGCTTCACACAGCTGGTCATCAGCAACCTGCTGCTGATTAATACAGATACGTTCGTTAAAGCGCAGTAGATGAGGTGATGAGTAAACGCCAACAGAGTGACCTTGAGCGGCAATAAAAGTACTTAAGGCTGCAACAGTGGAGCCTTTGCCATTGGTTCCTGCCACGGTAATAACCGGACACTGTAAGGATTGAATATTGAGTTTTTTAGCGACAACGCTTACGCGACCCAGGCCTAACTCAATTTCACTAGGATGAAGAGTTTCTAACCAGTTCAACCACTGCTGAAGACTATGCAGCTTCATCGTCTGGCTTAGCTACCTCTGCTTTAGTTAATATTCTTAATACGTTGCCAATTTTAGCGCGCAACTCACCGCGGTGCACAATCAGATCAATAGCACCGTGCTCTAATAAGAACTCGCTACGCTGAAAACCTGCTGGCAATTTTTGACGAATTGTTTGCTCAATAATATTAGGACCAGCAAAGCCTGCTCTGGCACCGGGTTCTGCAATATTGAGATCACCTAACATTGCCAAACTAGCTGACACACCACCATAAGTTGGATCAGTAATTACAGAAATGAAAGGAATACCTTTTTGGCTCATGCGCTCTATTACCGCACTTGTTTTTGACATTTGCATCAGCGATATCAACGCCTCCTGCATCCGCGCACCACCCGTTGCTGAAAAGCAGACTAATGGGATATTTTCTTCAATGGCTTTATTTGCCGCGCGAGTAAAGCGCTCACCAACTGCATAACCCATGGAGCCGCCATGAAATTTAAACTCAAACGCACAAGCAACCAGATCAAAGCCTTCAACTTTACCTTGCATAGCAACTAGCGCGTCTTTTTCACCAGTAGCTTTTTGTGCCGCTATTAAGCGATCCTTATATTTTTTAATATCTTTGAATTTGAGTCGGTCAATAGATTCAACATCCGCGGCAATCTCAATCCGACCATCTTCATCTAAAAAGCTATTCAACCTCACTCTGCCACCGATGCGCATATGGTGATCACACTTAGGACAAACATGAAGATTACGCTCTAGTTCTGGACGATACAGTACCGCCTCACATTTAACGCATTTTTTCCATAAGCCTTGCGGAACAGAGCTACTTTGCTCACGCTTCGCTAAAGTAAATTCTTTATTGCGAACTGCCGTTATTTTATCTAGCCAACTCATAGTTTTCTCCGCCTATGGGTAAAGTGCTTAATCTATCGCTTTGCGCATTCCTGCTATTAATTGTACCGCTTGCTTAGCGTATTGGTCGACATCATCGATACCACCCTTGCCCAGCTCTGCCATATTATTCACCAAGGCACTGCCAACTACCACTCCATCAGCCACTTTGCTAACCGCCTTTGCAGATTCGTTATCTTTGATACCAAATCCGACGGCTACTGGCAGGTCTGTATATTGGCGAATTTCACCAACTTTAGCGCTGACAGAATCAATATCAATATTTGACGCGCCGGTAACGCCTTTTAACGACACGTAATAAACGTACCCGCTAGCATTGGCACAAATCTTTTTCATTCGCTCAGGCGTAGTGGTTGGCGCTATCAAATAAATAATATCAATAGACTTTGCTGTCAGCGCCGCACTCAATTCACCGGCTTCTTCTGGCGGCATATCAACCGTTAACAAACCATCAACACCGGCATCGCTAGCTAATTGTGCAAAGCGCTCATAACCAGTAACAACGACAGGGTTAGCGTAGCCCATCAGCACTACTGGAGTATCGCTGTCTGTTTGACGAAACTCGCTAACCGCCGCAAAAATATCATGAACAGATGTGTTGTACTCCAGAGACCTTTCATGGGCAAGCTGAATGGTCAGCCCTTCAGCCATCGGATCTGAAAATGGCACACCGATTTCCAAGATATCTGCGCCTGCGTCAACCAATGCATGCATTACGGGCACAGTTACATTTGGTTGTGGGTCACCTGCGACAATATAAGGTATTAGCGCTTTGCGATTACCTTCACTTAACTTTTTGAAACATTGCTGAATCCGGCTCAATGCCATCTCCTTAAAGTTATATCGTTAAACTAATTTCTAACCAATACCCAATGACAAGCCATCTAACTTGGCAATAGTATTAATATCCTTATCACCACGACCAGACAAGTTAATAATGATAGTTTGATCGCTACTCATTGTTTTAGCTAGTTTAGCTGCATAGGCCACAGCATGACTGGTTTCCAACGCCGGCATAATACCTTCTACCAAGTTTAACTCTCTAAATGCTGCTAAGGCTTCATCGTCGTTGATGCCAACATATTCGGCTCGCCCGGTATCCTTCAACCACGCGTGCTCGGGGCCCACACCAGGATAATCAAGGCCTGCAGATACCGAATGGGTATGACTAATCTGGCCGTTATCATCTTCCATCAAATACGTTTTATTGCCATGTAAAATGCCTGGGCGACCAGCTGATAGCGGCGCCGCATGACGACCTGTTTCGATACCGTCACCGCCAGCTTCAACGCCGTACAACTTGACTGACTCGTCGGCTAAAAACGGATGAAATAAGCCAATCGCATTAGAGCCGCCACCAACACAGGCAACTAGAGCATCAGGCAAACGACCAGTCATTTGCAGGCACTGGGCCCGCGCTTCACGACCAATCACCGATTGAAAGTCACGTACCAGCATCGGATATGGATGAGGGCCTGCTACTGTGCCAATAATGTAAAAGGTATCATCAACATTAGTGACCCAGTCACGCATGGCTTCATTCATGGCGTCTTTTAGCGTCTTAGTACCTGATGTTACCGGGTGCACTTTTGCCCCCATCAATTTCATTCGATAGACATTCAAGGCTTGGCGTTCAACATCTTCAGCGCCCATATATACTTGACACTCCATACCTAAACGCGCGGCTACGGTCGCTGACGCCACCCCATGCTGCCCGGCTCCCGTTTCAGCGATAATACGCGTTTTACCAGAATACTTAGCCAGTAACGCCTGACCAACAGTGTTATTGATTTTGTGGGCCCCAGTATGATTTAGATCTTCACGCTTAAGATATATCTTCGCGCCACCTAATTTTTTAGTCCAGCGTTCAGCAAAATATAGCGGTGACGGACGTCCGACATAATGCGCTAAGTCGTAATCAAATTCTTGTTGAAAACTAGGATCGCTTTTCAACTTAGCATAATTGGCCTCAAGCTCTGACAAAGCATGCATCAAGGTTTCTGATACATACTTACCACCGTATGGCCCGTAGTGTCCGCTTGCATCAGGTTGATTCAAATACTGTTTATCTAACATGTTTTATTTACACCTTACTTAATCGCATCGCCAGCGCTGACCGCCGCAATGAAAGACTTCATTTTATCGAAAGATTTAATACCAGGGCCGGATTCAACACCACCGCTAATATCTACGCCGTAGGGACTTAATTGGACTATGGCATCTTTTACATTGTCAGTATTTAAACCACCGGCCAATACGATCTGCGATGCTTTATCGAGGGGAATTACGCCCCAATCAAATGCCTGACCTGTTCCGCCCTGCACACCGGCAACGTAGGTATCAAGTAAAATGCTACCACTAGAAGGATATTGTTCAAATGCGGCTATCACATCCTGCTGATTTTTTACCCGAATTGCTTTCATATAGGGGGTAGTAAAACTAGCGCAGTAAGCCTCATCTTCGCTACCGTGAAACTGCAATAAAGTTAGCCCAACCGTTTGACTAATAGTCTTGACTGTCGTCGCTGCCTCATCAACAAATAAACCAACCTTTTCGACAAATACGGGCAGCTGACTACAGATGCTAGCAGCATCTGCTGGACTTATATAACGTGGGCTTTGCTCATAAAACACGAAGCCAAGTGCATCCGCGCCCTGCTCAATAGCGAGCAGTGCATCCTCTAAACGGGTAATGCCGCAAATTTTAATTCTGGTTCGTTTTGTCATGAGATTACAGAGAGTTAGTAACTTAAAATTAAGGCGCTGATATTAGCAGATCAACTATAATAATTCTTGCAAATACTGACCTTAAACAAGCCAAATCGGTGATTTAAATTGCTGCGGCAGGCCGAACGACTCGGGGTAGCTCACATCTACTAAATACAAACCGTGTGGCGCAGCCGTTGGTGGCGCCTTGGTTCTGTCTTTCGCTTCGAAAATCTGACGGAACCAAGCCGCAGATTGCTGCCCCTTTCCTATCACAAGTAAAGCACCAGCTATGTTACGTACCATATGATGTAAAAACGCATTGGCACATACATCGATGATTATTAAATCTTTTCGTCTTGATACTGTAATCGAATGCATAGTTCGAATACCAGTATGAGACTGGCAACTAGACGCCCTGAAAGAACTAAAATCATGGCGGCCAACTAGACACTGAGCAGCCTCATTCATTGCTTGCTCGCTCAATGGCTCTCTAATCCAAGTCACTGCACCAGCATGAATAGCAGGCCTGACCGCCGTATTAGCAATAAAATATTGATAATGCCTCGCGGTTGCAGAAAACCGAGCATGAAAGTCATTGCTAACAGGAACCGCCCATGTCACTACAATGTCATCAGGTAGCTTAGCGTTCACTCCCTGCACCCATGCTTTCATCGGGCGACTCACTGTCGTTTCAATATGAGCAACTTGCGCAGTGCCGTGAACACGCGCGTCTGTTCGCCCGGCACAGTTAACTCGCACAGGTTGGTTCGCTACAAAGGAAAGTGCTTTTTCGAGACAACCTTGAATAGTTAGTACATCGGGGCTTAGCTGGATTTGCCAACCATGATAAGCGCTACCATTATATTCAATGCCTAGCGCAACACGGTTTAACTGGTCATCGATATTATCTGACATTGCCCCAGCTTATAGACTTTCAAGTAAAGTTTTAGCTTCAGTCTTTTGCTCATCAGAACCTTGATTCACAACTTCGCTTAAAATTTCTTTGGCGCCATCTTCATCACCAAGCTCCACATAAGCTTTGGCTAATTCTAATCGAGTACCAATATCATCTTCTACTTCGTCGCCAAAATTATCATCGTCATCTAGATCGAAGTCAAAGTCGTCGCCTAAATCGATCTCTTCATCTAAATCAAAATCATCATCATCATCATCATCATCATCATCGAGACTTAATTCAGCGTCAGAGGTTCGATCAAGTTCGACATCAGACTCATCCAGGTCATCAAGGCCTAATAAATCTTCTAAATCAGGTAGGTCATTAACGCCTTCGCCACCCTCTTTGGTCGCCAGTAAATCAGCAGAGAAGTCATCATCTAAATCTTCAGCCAAACCCGCTACTTCATTAGACATTTCATCGATTTCAGAATCAAAGTCGTCTAGACCTAAATCATCGTCTAGCTCAGCACCATCGGCAGAAATACTTGCCATATCAAGATCTTCAATATCATCAATACCTAAATCACCGGTGCTATCAAAGCCTACTTCACCCTCATCTTCACCAACAGCGCCATAATCCATTTCAGGGAATTTTTCTGCCGCTGAAATTTTTGAATCTTTAGCTTCGGCAAGCCAATCTTCAGCGCCATCAGTGTTAGCTAAAATATTGCTGGCCTCAGCAATGTCATCGTCGCTACCTATCGCTTTAAGCCCAAGATAGTGGATTTTAAACTGCTTGGCCTTATTATTGTCAGCTAACACTGCTAAAAGTTTAAGCCTAATGTCACTGCGATGAGGCTCTTTCCCTACTGCAGTTTCTAGCGTGCTCATCGCTTTAACTGTATTACCAGCCTCGACTAACGCTTGCGCCTCAGCAATTACGGGGCTTTCATCGACTACGGCGGCTTGATCAACTTGAGCATCAAAATCATCCCACTCTTCATCGTCATCTTCGTCGTCAGTATATTCTTCTTTATCATCGTCACTGTCGCCTGCTTTAGCACCACCGCGAAGTTTAATAAAGAAATACACGCCTAAGACTATAACCAGTAAAGCAGCCAGAATATAAGAGAGATTCGCCATTAATGTATCTATAAGCGAAGGTTCTTCAGGCATCACTGGTTGTTTTTTAGTCGGTTTGGACTCTGCTAATTTTTCTGTTTCGACAGGCTCTGGCATTACCGTATCCAAAGCGCTGACCAAAGGTTCGCCAGAAACTGTTTCTCCAATGCTAGCTTGATCGTTTAACTCACTACTTTGTAGGCGGGAAATTTGATCATCTTTCAATTCAATGAGGGTTTGCAGTGTGCCCATCTGTTCCTGCAACTCAACCATACGAATTTCTAGCTGCTGGTTTTCTCTACTCTGTTCGTCCAATCTCTCTTTGGTTACAACTAAGTCGGCACTTGCCTTACTATTGGGCCTGTCGCCTATTGATGATGCACGACTAGTCCCGCCGGAAGCCAAACTTAGCTTGCCACCAGTGTTTGAACCAGCGTCAGTATTATAGTTTGCAGATTTTGACGCATCTAACGGTACGTTGGTCAGGCTTTGATCTCTCCAACTCTGATTTTGCTGCCTAACTTCTTGAATAGCCATTTGACCGTCAAACGCAGCAACTTCTTGCGCCGAGGGTAAATCTAATACAGCGCCATGACGCAATTGGTTAATATTGTCATTTCTAAATGCGCTGGGGTTATCTCGCTGAATAGCGATCATGGTTTGCTGGATAGTTGCTCCATCTGGCGTTACCTGCCGAGCGATACCCCATAAAGTATCTTCTGTACCGACGGTATAACGGTTGCCCGACAAACCGGGATTAAAGCGGCGAGGGCTTGACGCCGTTTCAGTAACTACAGGGGCTGATTTAGCTTGCCTAAACGCTTCAGTGTCAACTTCTTCAGCTGCATATAAAGGTAAGTCCAGCAGTACGGTATATTCACGCAATACGCGTCCGTCAGGCCAGTAGGCTTCAACAACAAAGTTCAGGTATGGCTCTTGCACTAGCTCTTTACTGGACACACTAATAATGGCAGCACCATTATTAGTGTCTTGAATAGTTTCAAATTTCAGATTAAGTAAAAATGCCGTCATCTCTACGCCAGATCTATCAAAATCGGCCAATGAGGCCATTCTCACCCTGATATCTTCAGCAACATAATCACCGAGATTGGTGAGCTTAATTTTACCATCCATCGGCTGATTTAATTCAGAGTCCACTTTGATCTCACCAAGACCTAATGCATTTACCAAACCAGCTGGAAACACTAAGGATGCGGCCAAAACAAAGACATACATGGTCGTTTTTCGCTGACGATTTTCGGAATGTAAGGACATAGATCCGTTCCAATATTATTAATTTTGTTAGCGTGGAGACTCTATACAATCCCCAATTAACCCAATGACTTGAGAAAAGTCTTCCACTTAGTGGGCTAAGTATCGAATAGTTATAGGATTTTATCAACTATAAGGGGGTTGTTAGTAATGTTTAGCTGAGCCAGATAGTGAATTTCTGAACTGGCTCACAGATCCTTCTACTACAATATTTGCAACTAACTAGCCCGAATAATGCTTAGCATGCGTCGCAAAGGCTCTGCTGCACCCCATAATAACTGATCGCCCACAGTAAAAGCTGACAAATACTCAGGTCCCATATTCATTTTGCGCAGACGACCTACAGGGACATCCAAACCGCCAGTCACTCTCGCGGGGGTTAAATCGCTAAGGGTGTTATCTCTATGATTAGGAACCACTTGCGACCAATCATTGGCTTCAGCCAATATTGACTCAATATCTGCCATCGGTACATCGTTAGACAGCTTAATAGTCAAAGCTTGGCTATGACAACGCATTGCGCCAATTCTCACGCACAAACCGTCTACTGGCGTTGGCTTAGCACTGCGACCCAAAATCTTGTTGGTTTCAGCCTGCCCTTTCCACTCTTCACGGCTTTGGCCATTTTCTAACTCAGTATCGATCCATGGCAGCAAACTACCAGCCAATGGCGCACCAAAATACTGAGTCGGGAAATCATCATTATTCATGGTTGCTGTTATGCGCCTATCAATATCTAAAATAGCGCTTGCAGGATTAGCGAGATCTGCCGCCACACTGCTTTGTAACGCACCCATTTGGCTAAGTAGCTCGCGCATATTGTTGGCTCCGCTGCCGCTAGCTGCTTGATAAGTCATGGCCGAAACCCAATCGATCAAGCCTTCGTTAAACAAACCGCCAACCGCCATTAACATAAGGCTAACCGTACAGTTACCGCCAATAAAGTTTTTCACCCCATCGTTTAATGCACCGTCGATAACCGATCTGTTCACCGGATCCAAAATAATCACCGCATCATCACTCATTCGTAGTGATGATGCAGCATCGATCCAATAGCCATTCCAGCCACTATCGCGCAGTGGTTGAAAAACTTGCGTGGTATAGTCGCCGCCTTGGCAAGAAATAATGGTATCCATCTCGCTTAGCACGGCAATGTCAGTTGCATCCTGCAATAACGAGGATGTGCCCGCGATTACAGGCCCTTTGCCACCAACATTTGAGGTAGTGAAAAAAACCGGATCAATACCCTCAAAATCATTTTCTTCCAGCATACGGCCCATTAACACCGAACCGACCATGCCACGCCAACCTATAAAACCTACACGCATCATTTCTTTAAACCTTCTCTTTACAGTCTTTAACTTACTAAAATTATTAGGCTTTTAGTGCAGCAACCACCGCATCGCCCATGGCAACGGTTGAAACCACTTTATCTTCACTGGTTGCAATATCACCAGTACGAAAGCCTTGATCCAATACCACTCCTACCGCCGCTTCTATTCGATCAGCTGCAGCTGGCGCATTAAGTGAATAACGCAACATCATTGCCGCTGATAAAATAGTGGCAAGTGGATTAGCTTTACCTTGGCCTGCGATATCAGGCGCACTGCCATGACAAGGTTCATACATACCAACACCGCCCTCGTTCAAAGAGGCGGATGGCAACATCCCTATTGAGCCGGTGAGCATGGCTGCAGCATCAGACAAAATATCGCCAAATAAATTGCCAGTAACCAATACATCAAACTGCTTCGGCGCACGCACTAGCTGCATAGCGGCGTTATCAACATACATATGGGTTAATTCAATCTCTGGATATTGCGGCGCCATTTCTGTTAGCACTTCACGCCACAACACAGTTGCTTCTAGCACATTGGCTTTATCAACCGAGCACACGCGTTTATCGCGTTTCATTGCCATTTCAAAGGCCACTTTGGCGATACGCTTAATTTCGCTTTCATTATATTTGTAGGTATTGAAACCTTCTCGATCACCATTGTCTAAAGTTCTAATACCGCGGGGCTCACCAAAATAAATGCCACCGGTTAACTCGCGCACAATTAATATATCCAGACCAGCTACAATTTCTTCTTTTAAAGAAGATGCCGCTGCTAATTGAGGATATAAGATTGCTGGACGTAAATTCGCGAACAAGCCCAAGCTCGAGCGAAAGTTAAGCAGGCCTTTTTCAGGTCGCAAGTGACGCTCTAAGTTATCCCACTGGGGGCCACCTATAGCGCCAAACAAAATGCCATCAGAAGCTTTTGCTTTTGCCAGCGTTTCATCTGGGCAAGGGTTGCCAGTCACATCAAATGCAGCACCACCGAGTAAAGCCTGATCAAAAACTAAATCTAAACCGTCAATCGCCTTTAAAACTTTGACTGCCTCGTCAGCAACTTCAGGTCCAATACCATCACCACCAATAACTAAAACTTTTTTACTCACAAACTACTCCAATGACTTAATAACTATTTGCTAATTACGTCAAACAACCACGGTGACTGCTGTCTCCGCCCTTGCTCATATGTTTTTATCGTATCCGCGTCTTGCAAAGTAAGGCCAATATCATCCAAGCCATTTAACAAGCAGTGCTTACGAAACGGCTCCACATCAAACGCAATCGTGTCACCATTAGGCTTTGTCACTTGCTGCGAGGCTAAATCAACTGTTAACTGATAGCCTTCGTCTGCGTACATCTCTGCAAACAAACTCTCTACAACATCGGCATCCATCACAATCGGCAACATGCCATTTTTAAAACAATTGTTAAAAAATATATCAGCAAAACTAGAGGCAATAACAGCGGTAAAACCGTAATCCTCAAGTGCCCACGGCGCATGCTCGCGGCTAGAACCACAACCGAAATTTTCTCGTGCTAACAAAATTTTTGCACCTTGATAGCGAGCAAAATTTAACGGAAAGTCAGGATTTAGTGGTCGATTACTACAATCAACCCCAGGCTGGCCTTCATCTAAATATCGAATCTGGTCAAACAAATTGGGACCAAAGCCACTGCGCTTAATCGACTTCAAAAACTGCTTGGGAATAATCATATCGGTATCCACATTGGCCCTATCCATAGGAGCTACAACACCGGTAATTTTTGTAAAAGCTTTCATTACTGTCTCCTTATGATTTCACAAATTCGCGAACATCAACAAAATGCCCCGCGATAGCCGCCGCCGCTGCCATTGCAGGGCTAACTAAATGAGTACGTCCACCAAACCCTTGGCGGCCTTCAAAGTTGCGATTTGAAGTGGAAGCGCAATGCTCACCTTCACCCAACTTATCTGAATTCATTGCCAAACACATTGAACAGCTTGGCTCGCGCCACTCAAGACCGGCGGCAATAAATATTTTATCGAGACCTTCCGCCTCAGCTTGCTGTTTGACTAAACCAGAACCGGGCACCACTAATGCTAAAGCAATAGTGCTAGCCACTTTACGGCCTTTGACAACTTCGGCTGCGGCGCGTAAATCTTCAATGCGAGAGTTAGTACAAGAGCCAATAAAAACTTTATCTAACTGAATATCGGTAATCGCCTGGCCTGCTGTTAAGCCCATATATTCAAGCGCGCGCTTAGCGCCTTCTTGCTTAGCGGAATCAGTAAAATCAGTAGGGGCGGGTATATTAGCGCCAACCGGTACCACCATCTCTGGCGACGTACCCCAGGTCACTTGCGGCTCAATACTGGCGCCATCTAACTCAACAACTTTATCGAATACCGCATCGTCATCGCTGTGCAATGTCTGCCAGTGTTTAACTGCTAAATCCCAAGTCTCGCCTTGCGGCGCAAATTCACGACCGTCGACATAGTCAATCGTCGTTTGATCAACCGCCACCATGCCCACACGAGCACCGGCTTCAATTGCCATATTACATACAGTCATCCGGCCTTCCATTGACATATCACGCAATACTTGGCCACCAAACTCTATGGCATAGCCATTGCCGCCAGCGGTGCCAATCTCACCAATCACTGCTAATACAACATCTTTTGGCGTAACACCTGCACCTAGCTTGCCATCGACTTTGATCAACAAGTTCTTAGTCTTTTGCTGAACTAAGCACTGAGTCGCTAACACATGCTCAACTTCGGACGTACCAATGCCATGAGCCAAAGCGCCTAACGCGCCATGAGTTGCAGTGTGAGAGTCACCACAAACCACTGTCATACCGGGCAATGTAGCCCCTAACTCAGGACCGATAACATGAACAATACCCTGGCGAATATCATTGATCTCATATTCTTTGATACCAAATTCTTCGCAGTTGTCATCTAAGGTTTCAACCTGAATACGAGAGACCTCATCTAGAATACCGCCCACACCACCAGCACGTTCGCTACCTAAAGATGGCACATTATGGTCAGGCGTTGCCAAATTAGCATCGATGCGCCACGGCTTGCGACCTGCTAGTCGAAGCCCTTCAAAAGCCTGTGGTGATGTCACCTCATGTAATAGGTGCCTATCGATATAAATCAGCGCCGATCCGTCATCACGCTGCGTAACCAAATGGTCATCCCATAGTTTGTCATATAAGGTTTTACCAGCCATTACCATCTCCTGTGGCGCTCATAAGCGCCGCTTACTATAATTAATAGTTGGCAATCTTATGACTTTAGGTAGAATAAAACAAATTCATATTTTTCATGATATTGATAACTTTTAGTTATCATGATTCCTAGGGCGGAACCGATGGACATAGCCGCACTAAAAGCGTTAATCGAAATAGCCAATACTGGCTCATTCTCTGCTGCCGCCAATAATCTACACATTACACAGCCTGCAATAAGTAAACGCATAGCTAAATTAGAGCAAGAAATGAACACACCCTTGCTAGACCGCATTGGTAAGCAAGTTAAGCCCACCGAGGCGGGCTTAACCCTGCTAGTCCATGCCAAAAAGATTTTTGCAGATATTAGTCAAGCTGAACGCGCCGTGCGCGAAATATCTAGCGAAGTGACCGGCACTTTACATATAGCTACTAGCCACCACATCGGGCTACATAGACTGCCACCTATTTTAAAACGTTTTAGTGATAGCTATCCTGCCGTGAAAATCAAAATAGAATTTACCGATTCAGAAAAAGCTTACGCAATGGTTAACAGCGGCGAAGTAGAGCTGGCAGTAATCACTCTCGCGCTAGATGAACAAAGTCATATAAATTCAACCAAGCTGTGGGAAGACCCGCTAATATTTATGGCGGCTCATGGGCATAAACTTGCAGATAAAAAAGGGCTAAGCCTTATAGATCTAAGCGAACATTATTGTGTGCTGCCAGGGTTAGACACCTATACCGGGCAAATAGTAAAAGCGCTATTTGATAAACAAAAATTACTCTTAGATGCATCTATGGCAACTAACTACTTAGAAACTATTAAAATGATGGTCAGTGTGGGCATGGGATGGACAGTATTGCCAAAATCGATGTTTGAGGACACGCTAGTCGAACTTCACGTAGACAATATTGGCCTAAGCAGAGAGCTTGGGTTTATTAGCCACCAACAGCATAATCAGTCGGCTGCGGCTAAGGCATTTGTGGCAATTTTGCAGCAAAGCAATTAAAAAGGCGCCAGAACATATAATGTAACTGACGCCCGGTAGCACTACCTGTACATTATTTATCCATCGCAACCGGCAGAACAAATTGCTAACAAATAGCCGAAGTTAGCAAATGAAAAACCTGATTGATAAGCTTCCTTATTTTGATCTTGCGCGGCAGCATCTATTACATCAAACGCCCCCATATCGGCACCGAATATTGAGACAATCAAGCGACCATTTGCTCCGTAGAACCCTCTAAGCAATAGGTCTTCATCACCGGCAGACTCACCTGCAACTTCTATAGTGATTTCACCATTGCTACTTAAAGCGACAGGCAAAGTACCAGCAACTGGATCATTGATTCTAAGACCGACAGTCCACTCAGATACCAGAGAACTGGAGAGAGTAATGTCTACAGTACCTAAGTCAGTACTACCGCCCAAAGTAACCTCCAAGTTATCGCCATTTAATGCAAATGTTAGAGTAAAGCCAGCATTAGAATCTTGATTGCTAGAGATATCACCCGAACCCCCAGGTAGCCCACTAGTTTCTACACTCATCGACAAACCTACCGCCTCAAAGGTTTTACCATCTAAGTCTGCTGGCGTTACGTTAGCGCCTAAAGGCACACCAAACATTGCATAGCCTTCATTATCACCCTGATCGATAATAGCGCCACTAACATGAAGTAAACCTTGGTCTGCACTTACATAACCGGAGTCTATTTCGCCTGGCTCCCAGTTGATTTCTAAAATACCGTCGCTTTCAACAGAATAACTAGCATCTTCAATTGAAAACACATCCGCTCCCAGCCCTACGGAACCACTGTCAAAATCAATCTCACCATCTACACCAATGAAGTTACTTTCGGACAATCCACCCGCTTCATCAAGTGTTAACACAGAAGAAAACACGCCTCTCGTACTTCCATTTCCGATCAGCAAGCCAACAACACCCCAATCACCGGCCAAATCAGCATTGCTTACGCTCTCACTCTCTTTCGCCATTGTGATCGCAATAACTTCATGCGATGTACCACTAGGCTCGCATTCATCTGCCATAATTGCGCCTGCATTTGACAAAGAGTCATTAAGCCCAATTACGAATTCTTCAAACGCTTCACTTGGATCCTCCTGCTGCTGAATATCACTTAAGTCTGCGTTGGTAATACCTAAAGAACCAAAGCAATCATTGAGCCTGTATTCCGTATACTTAAAAAAGCCGCTACTTACGTAAGCCTCACCCCAAGGGATTAAATTAAGGTTTGAACTGTTATTAATCTCGGCAAAATAATAGTCGTCTTGCCCATCATTAAAAGTAAAGCCCTCAGAGACTAAGCCACTACCAGGATTAATAATCATCTTCCCACTAGGAAGAATAGCTGCCACTAACTGTTCACTATCGTCTGCGACAGCTTCCTGTTCAGTATATTGCTCTGACTCTTGCCCTACTTTAAATATTGTCCCAAAAATTGTCTCGATACGAGATCCAAGCGTTACTGTCGCCATCTGAGTATCTTCATCAACAATTACTGGAATTCCAGCTAGGCTAGCCTCTTTTCCAGACGCAGTATCAGCTGGTGCAAACGTGAAGTCCTCATAAGTAACTTCCGCGTCTAAATTACCGCCCTCAACTACATCAGACCCAAAGACAAAACGGGCCAAAAGTCCACCATGATAATTACCCTGAAACGCTAACAAAGATCCCGCTTCAGGCTCAGGCGCTAGCGCTATCTCAAGCTGTGCCTCTACAATATCAGCTGCATTAGCCGCTAAAGCCGCAATTACAGCGTTAGGGTCAGTTGGGTTAACATCGGCCGGCAAGATAATACTGGCTACTTGCTTAACCACTGCCTCAACCAGACTAGTCACTTCTTCTACAGATAAGTTTTCATCGAAACCACCACTCTCAACAATCTGCTCGATATATTTCTGTGTAGCGGCTGTAGAAGCATAACTAATCTCTAAAGGTGCCGCCTGACTGCCTGCATTGGTAGCCGGAATCTGAAGCTCAACGCTTTCACCATTTACCTGAAGCACTGAAACAAGGATACAATCTACTCGCGGATCACCAGGTACACTTATAAAGTAAGTACCATCACCGTTATCGACAAACTCAGCTATTTCAACAGTTTCAAAGCTTGTACCGTCTTGACTATAAAGGCGCACTTGAAAGTTACTTAAATCCAGACCTGTCTGAGCCTCATCCACAGCAATTGCTTTGCTAATAAGCCAATTAAATGGATTAAGATCGATGCTATTGTCAACAACTGCCGAGCCTTCAGGCAGTGCAACAGAAACAGCAAAATCAGTAGTAGCGGCGTCATCAGCGCTACCTGCGCCGGAACCTCCACTATTACTAGTAGCTGCAGAAGAATTAGAGCTACCGCCATCACAAGCTGATAAAAAAGAGAAACTACCTAAGAGTAATACTAGTACGATATATCTAATCATAATTCACACTCCCTCGTATTTTTAAGAAAAAAGGTGCTAATTAAATAAGCCTCCCTTCTCTTAAATAATGAAAGGTTGCTATTATCAGAACCCGAACCTAAATCGAACAAATATCAATAAAACGCCGTCTAAACTGATATATATTTATTATTATTAAAAAAAAACATTCTAACTGTGCACCCAATTTTATATTTTTGCAAGTAATCGAATCTATACACGCGCCGCTTTAGGGATTTTATAGCGGCCGTTAGCGTGTAAAATTATTTTGTCCTCACACTTAATAGACGCGGTAATAAACCCGGAAGTGTAAGCCATCTCTAGCTGATCAACAGACGACTGTAACCACATACCTTGCTCAGCTGCGGCTAAAAAGTCCACATTCAAATTCATTGTTGGCAGCCCTGCATACTTATCCATTTTACTGGCCATTGCACAAGCTAATGCAATATCGGCAAAAGTCATTAATGCGCCGCCGTGACAAATACCAAGTGAATTGGTTTGTTGTTGTGTGACATAAAAGCCACAAACAGTTTGGCCATTAATCTCTTTATGATAAACATCACCAAGCACCTGATTAAATGGGCCTGAAAAACTAAATAGTTCAAAACCAACTGGTGGTTGCAAATCATTACTCATTATCAAAACATCCCTACCGATAAACCCGCTGCCAATGTTAATCCAAACTCATCAGCCCGCTTAGCAGTGTCCAATGAGAATTCGCCTTTTAATATTAATGGCGGGACTGATTTGCTCATTCCCAAACTATCAAGGTATTTGCCTATTTCTCTAGCCGCTCCGGAACCGTCGTTACCCGCACTAATTAGCAAGCCATAAGACATGCCTTCTACCTTACCCATAAGTGGATAATAGACTCGATCCAAA
>JBLHWB010000006.1:0-24231 GCA_047628915.1 Porticoccus sp.
CTTAAACTGCCCGGTGTTGGGATGGGAGAAGAGCTGAGAAGGAACTACGATGTAGTCGATTTCGCTACCCCTGTTACTATGTTTTCAGCTGATTATCGTTCAGGCAATAGCATAATAGAGATCAATCCTGTTGGTGATTTTGATTATTTGGCGTATCAGACAGATGATGTTTATGTTGTTAGTGTTAGGCCTTTATCGGCTCAGGATATTGAAAACAAGAAAAAAGACTTTCTATTTTCCGGGGAAAAATTATCGCTTAATTTCCAAAGTATAGAGGTTAGAGCGGTACTGCAATTAATAGCAGATTTCACTGATTTGAACCTTGTTGCCAGTGATAGTGTTGCCGGTAATATTACTTTGCGGCTAGAGAATGTTCCTTGGGATCAAGCTTTAGATTTAGTGCTATCTACCAAGGGCTTAGACAAACGTCAAATCGGTAACGTGTTGATGGTTGCTCCAGCTGAAGAAATTGCCGCTAGAGAGCGTCAAGAAATAGAGTCATCTAAGCAGCTGGGTGAGATATTGCCGCTTCAGACTGAGCACATAAAAGTGCTGTATGCAGAAGCTTCAGATTTGGTTGGCTTGCTACAGGGCGGCGATGACAATGGTTTGGTTTCTGAGCGTGGCAGTGTGTTAGTCGATACGCGCACTAACTCGTTGTTGATTACCGAAACTGCTGCAACTTTAGAAGAAATTAGAAGAGTTATTAAACTGGTTGATATTCCGGTTAGGCAAGTGCTAATTGAAGCGCGTATTGTCATCGCAAATTCTGATTTTTCTAGAGATCTAGGTATTCGTTGGGGTGGTCTAAAAATTGATTTGGGGTCTTCAACTCGTGCTCTTGCGGGTAATTTGGAGTCAGCGACTACCGCGATTGCTAATGGCGGAGTTACTGCGATAGATGTGCCGGGCTCATTGGCCGTTGACTTAGGTGTAGCCGGGTCCAGTGCAAGTAGACTGGCGCTAGGCTATCAGAGCAGTGATATTTCTCTGGCGGCGGAATTGTCGGCATTAGAGAGTAATGGTCAGGGTGAGGTAGTCTCCCAGCCTAAGATTATTACCGGAGATAAGCAGAAAGCGGTAATTAAGTCTGGGCAGCAAATCCCCTATCTTGAAGCCGCTGCTAATGGAGGCACTACAGTTAATTTTGAAGAAGCCGTGCTCAAGTTAGAGGTAACGCCAAATATTACCCCTGATGATAGAATCTTGATGGATCTTGTGATTAATCAAGATTCTCTAGGTGATTTTATCAATGGTCAATTTAACTCGCAGATTCCCATTATCGATACCACTGAACTCATCACCCAAGTTCTAGTGAAGAATGGTGAAACCATTGTTTTAGGCGGTGTATTTCAAATCTCCGATGTAACTGAGACAACTCAGACGCCATTTTTAGGAGATATTCCTTATTTGGGTCGGTTGTTTAAACGTACAACTGTGCGTAAAGATAAAATTGAAACCTTGATATTTATTACGCCACGTATACTATCCGATGACTTATTGGATTGAGTGGATTGTGAATGGCTAAGGCAGACAATATATTCCTGATTGGTCCCATGGGGGCTGGTAAATCGACAATCGGCCGCCTTTTGGCGGCCGAATTGCATTTGCCGTTTTGCGATACTGATAAAGCAATAGAAGATCGCTGTGGCGCTGATATTCCTTGGATTTTTGACGTCGAGGGCGAGGATGGCTTTCGAGCTCGAGAATCATTAATGTTAGCTGAGTTATCTGAGGATAATGGACTAGTGCTGGCCACCGGCGGCGGAATTATCTTATTAGCAGAGAATCGCAAAATGCTCCGAAGTCGTGGTTTTGTTGTTTATCTCCGCGCTAGTGTTGATCAACAAGCTGCGCGAACGGCTAAAGATAAAAATCGGCCTCTGCTGCAGTCGGGAGAGCCAAGAGACATTTTGGAGCAGTTGATGTTGGTCCGAGACCCGCTGTATACCGAAGTTGCTGATATGATGATAGACACCGACTCTCGCTCGCCAAAAGATGTAGCCAAAGATATCGCTAAAAGGTTAAGAGAAGAGCAGATCAGGGGCATTCAGTAAGTTGATATGGATACGTTAACCGTAGATTTAGGCGACAGAAGTTACCCTATATATATTGGCGAAAAGGTGTTTTTAGATGGAGACCTTCTAGCAAAACATATACAAGGCAAGCAGGTAATGGTTGTTACCAATACCACCATTGCTGCGCTATATCTTGATCAGATAATTGCAGTGTTAGCTGATTTTTCAGTCGTGTCTTGTGTGTTGCCAGACGGAGAGCAGTATAAAACCCTGACTGTGCTGAACCAAATTTTTGACAGGTTGTTAGAGGCTAAGTATGACCGCACAGCAACGTTAATAGCGCTCGGCGGTGGTGTGGTTGGAGATATGACTGGGTTTGCCGCTGCTAGTTATCAGCGAGGCGTCAATTTTATTCAGATTCCGACGACGGTTCTATCGCAAGTTGACTCATCCGTTGGCGGCAAAACCGGGGTTAACCATGCTCTGGGGAAAAATATGATTGGCGCTTTTTATCAGCCACAAGCAGTTTTTGCTGATCTCTCTGTTTTATCTACATTGCCAGGTCGTGAGCTTTCCGCAGGGATAGCTGAAATCATTAAGTATGGGCTGATACAAGATGAGTCGTTTTTAGTTTGGCTAGAGCATAATATGGCAGCCCTATTAGCACTTGACCCCTTGGCAGTAACTTATGCGGTTAAGCGCTCTTGCGAGTGCAAGGCTGTAATTGTTGCTCAAGATGAACATGAAGGTGGAATCCGCGCGATTCTTAACCTTGGCCATACCTTCGGCCATGCTATTGAGACTGACCAAGGTTACGGTAATTGGCTTCATGGTGAGGCAGTGGCAGCAGGCATGATAGTGGCTAGCGCTTTGTCTGAGCAGCTTGGCTGGATTTCTAGCACTGATTTAATGAGAGTTAAGGCTGTTATTAAAGCGGCTAATTTACCGACCACATTGCCAGCAAATATTACTCCTGAGCGCTTTTTGGCACTAATGTCGGTTGATAAAAAAGTTGTAGACGGTCAATTACGCTTCGTTTTACTTAAAAGCCTAGGTGAGGCGGTAGTTACCAGCGAAGTTGACTGGAAATACGTTGTTGAAGCCATAAAATCCTGCCAACAATAGCGCTAAATTAACGTCAAGCTTGGGCTGGTCATTTAGTCCCAAAGCCCCATTTGTTTACATCGAATCTTACGTGTAGAATGGCCATCCTTTTCGCGGGCTGAGAACTTTTTGGTTCTTCAATCAGCCGCTAACTGTTTGATATTAATTGTTTTTTTAGTGAGTTTCTTATGAGAACAGGCCTTTACAGTCCTGATGAATTTAAGGATAACGACGGCTTTGGATTGATCGCCGATGCTACTTGTCAGGCAAGCCATAGACTATTGAAAACTGCTATAGAGTCGTTAATGTGTATGACCCATTGTGGTGGCATAGCTGGCGACATGGTGCGTGACAGCGATCTGTGAAGGTCGCCAAGCTGCTGAAGGTGTTTTGAACCAATTTGAAGTTTAATGTTAACGGTATAAGTAACTGTAGCGGATTGATTAATGAGTGAATTAAAGAACGACCGATTTTTAAAAGCATTATTACGCCAAGATGTAGATGTGACTCCAGTTTGGATGATGCGCCAAGCCGGCCGTTACTTGCCTGAATATCGCGAGTCGAGAAGTAGAGCTGGTGATTTCATGGCGTTGTGCAGTAACCCAGAGCTAGCCTGTGAAGTTACCATGCAACCACTTGCGCGCTATCCGCTTGACGCCGCTATTTTGTTTTCGGATATTTTAACGATTCCAGATGCTATGGGCTTAGGTTTATATTTTGAGACTGGTGAAGGGCCTCGTTTTAAAAAGACGGTTCGTACTGCTGCTGATGTTGAAGCGCTGCCAATAACTGATGCTAAGAAAGATCTGCCTTATGTGCTAGATGCTGTTAGCACTATTCGCCGCGAGCTAAATGGCAGTGTGCCACTAATTGGTTTTTCTGGCAGCCCATGGACTTTAGCCACCTATATGGTTGAAGGTGGCTCTTCTAAAGATTTTCGGCGCGCTAAAGCGATGGCTTTTGATCAGCCTGAAGTTATGCACTTGTTGTTAGAGAAGTTGGCCTTGTCGGTTATTGATTATTTAAATGGTCAGATTGTAGCTGGCGCCCAAGTCGTACAGATCTTTGATACTTGGGGCGGCGCCTTAAGCCCTTGGGCCTATAAAGAGTTTTCCCTCGATTATATGCAAAAAATAGTTGATGGTTTGATTCGCGAGCATGATGGTCGTGAAGTCCCTGTGATTTTGTTTACTAAAAACGGTGGGCAATGGCTAGAGCAGATGGCAGCTACAGGTGCCAGCGCTTTGGGGCTAGATTGGACAACTGACATCGGTAATGCACGGTCTCGAGTTGGCGACCGTGTTACATTACAAGGCAATATGGATCCAACCATGTTATATGCAAAGCCTGCGGCAATCCGCGCTGAAGTTGAACGTATATTGAAAAGTTTTGGCAGTGGTAATGGTCATGTATTTAATTTGGGTCATGGTATTACTCCAGAAGTATCGCCAGAAAACGCAGGTGTTTTTATTGAAGCGGTACATGAATTTTCAGCTCAGTACCATCAGTAGCTTTTACTAAGTGGATATTAAATAGTGTCAATTCGGTTTATAGAGTCAGCAGCATTACCAACCCCATGGGCGGTGTTTGTTATGCATGGCTTTGAAGAAGAGAGCAGTGGCAAGGAACATATTGTGCTAACGCTAGGTGACGTGTCGACTGATGAACCGGTTTTGACAAGAGTTCATTCAGAATGTTTAACCGGCGATGCGCTGTTTAGTATGCGCTGTGATTGTGGTGCTCAGTTAGAGGCGGCTATGCAAGCTGTTGCCAAGGAAGGGCGTGGTGCTATCTTGTATTTGCGCCAAGAAGGTCGTGGCATCGGTTTGCTGAATAAAATTAGAGCTTACAGATTACAGGATGCCGGTGCTGACACTGTTGAAGCAAACGAGCAGCTAGGTTTTGGCGCAGACATGCGCGATTATAGTATTTGTCGAAAAATACTTAGTCATCTGTCTATTACTCAAATTCGCTTAATGACTAACAACCCACGTAAAGTTTCCGCTTTGGAAGAAATGGGAATAAACGTAGTAGAGCGTATAGCGCTGAGAAGTGGACAGAATCCACATAATGAGGATTACTTGAAAACTAAAGCAGGCAAGCTTGGTCATTTAATGAATGACGAGTAAGCCTCTAGGTTATTTAGCTAGTGCTTGAGTGTTACTTTTCGCTAACCAAGTCATTCTTTTAGCAATCGAATTGTAAATGCCGTCGCTGTCTAAGCCTGATTGCGCTAGTAATTCTTTATGGGTGCCATGATTCAAAAATTCATCGTGTAAGCCTAAATTTAGCGTGGGCAATACGATTTCCTTAGCAGCTAAGTATTCGTTAACACCGCTGCCAGCACCGCCAGCGGTAGTGTTTTCTTCTACCGTAACAATCAAGTCATGGCTTTCTGCCAGTTGCGCAATTAATTCCTCGTCAATTGGCTTAACGAAGCGCATGTCGACAACGGTGGCATTTAATTTGTCGCCAGCAGCGATGCTTTCACTAAGAAGGCTACCGAAATTAAGGATGGCAATACGTGTCCCATTGCGGCGAATAATACCCTTGCCAAGAGGTAGAGCGACCATTGCAGATACCGTCTCAATGCCTGGGCCGGTACCGCGCGGATAGCGCACTGCAGTTGGCCCTTGATACAGGTAGCCGGTGTACAGCAGTTGCCGACATTCATTCTCATCGCTAGGTGCAATCACCACCATATTAGGAATACAGCGTAAATAGGTTAAGTCAAAAGCCCCCGCATGGGTGGCGCCATCTTCGCCCACAAGGCCGGCTCTATCTATCGCAAATAGTACATCTAGATTCTGCAGCGCTACGTCATGCACTAGTTGATCATAGCCGCGCTGTAAAAATGTTGAGTATATCGCTACTACCGGCTTTAATTCATCGCATGCCATTCCCGCTGCTAAGGTTATGGCATGCTGCTCGGCAATTGCTACGTCAAAGTAGCGTTCAGGGAAGCGCTTGGCAAACTCCACCATGCCAGAGCCTTCGCACATAGCCGGAGTAATGCCTACTAGCTTACTGTCTTGCTCGGCCATATCACACAACCACTGACCAAAAATATCTTGATATTTTTTTGTTGGAGCACTGGCGCTTTTAGGCTTTACTTCAATTTTATTGATTGCATGATAGCCAACAGGATCTTTTTCTGCCGGCGCAAAGCCCTTGCCTTTAGTCGTCATAATATGGAGTAGCTGCGGGCCTTTAAGGTCTCGCATGTTTTTTAATGTATAAATCAGTGTGTTAATATCATGGCCATCGATTGGGCCAATATAATTAAAGCCCAATTCCTCAAACATCATCCCCGGTGCAACTAGGCCTTTAACATGTTCTTCCGCTTTTTGGGCTAGATCTAAGGCTGATGGAATTTTGGCTAAAACTTTCTTACTACCTTCTCTAAACTGAGTGTAAGGCTTGCTGGCCCAAATACGGCTAAAGTAAGTATTAAGTCCGCCTTTGTTATGTCCGATAGACATCTGATTATCGTTCAGCACGACAAGCATGTCAGCATCGGTGTGGGCAGCGTGATTCAAGGCTTCAAATGCCATACCAGCGGTCATTGCGCCGTCGCCAATTACCGCAGTCACTTTTCTGCCGCTGCGGTTATGCTTTGCGGCCAAGGCCATACCTAATGCGGCACTTATGCTAGTGCTTGAATGGCCAACGCCAAAAGTATCGTATTTACTTTCACTACGTTTTGGGAAGCCAGAAAGGCCGTCTTTTTGGCGAATGGAGAGCATTTCCTCGCGCCGGCCAGTTAGTATTTTATGAGGGTAGGTCTGATGTCCGACATCCCAGACAATGCGATCATCAGGTGTGTTGTACACATAATGTAGTGCGATTGTTAGTTCAATAACACCTAGCCCAGCGCCAAAGTGGCCGCCTGTTTGGCCGGTGCTATAGAGTAAATATTCGCGTAATTCGTCGCATACTTGATCAAGTTGATCTTCTGATAGCTCGCGAAGCTGTTTAGTATCATTCACCGTGTCCAGCAACGGTGTTGCTGGTCGAGAAGCGGGAATAGTTTCAAACAGTTTACTCATAAGATCTCAAAATGCGCTGGCTACCCAGCTAAATACTTGCAAGAGTGCAATTTTACCCCATGTATGGGTGAAGTGCGCCTAAAAATTTCGCTGGATAATATAGTCGGCCAACTGTCGCAGCCCATTGGCGCTAGCACCAAAGCTTGCTAAAGACGCAATTGCTTGTTGATGCAAATATGCCGCTTCTGCTTTGGTTTTTTCAAGTCCCATTAATGAAGGGAAAGTTGATTTATTTTGCTCGACATCTGCGCCTTGTTGCTTGCCCAGTTGCTCAGTGGAGGACTCAATATCCAAAATGTCGTCTACCACCTGAAAGGCCAAGCCAATGGCATTAGCATAGTCATCTAATGCTTTTAACTGAGCATCGCTAACACCTGCGGCGGTAGCTCCCAATGCCACTGCTGCGCGAATAAGTGCGCCTGTTTTTAGCTGATGCATGCTGCGAAGATGGTCGCTAGTGATAACTTGGTCGGCTGCCTGTAAATCAATATACTGGCCTGCCACCATGCCGCGTGCACCAGCGGTAGAACTCAGTATTTTTATTAATTCTATTTTAGTGTGGGCAGTGGTGGTTTCCAGGTTCGCTAGTATTTCAAATGCAGCAGTATTGAGTGCATCGCCGGCTAAAATAGCTGTCGCTTCGTCAAATTTAATATGATTTGTTGGCTGACCGCGACGTAAGTTGTCATCGTCCATGGCGGGTAAGTCATCATGGATTAGTGAGTAGCAGTGAATGCATTCAATTGCTGCCGCTATATTATCAATATCATCGATAATCTTTTTGCCTGCAATAGCTTCAGCCGCAGCATAAACTAACAGCGGGCGTACTCTTTTACCGCCTGACAACAGACTGTAATTGATGGCCTCGTTAAGAGCTACGGTTAACTCAGGCGTTTCTAAGCTGCAATACAAAGACCTGCTGTTATCAAATAATGAACGTAGTTTCGTTTCAATACGATTTGAGCATTGCGCTTGATAGTCTGAAAAAGACTGAGACATATCTTAGTCTTCGTCAGATTCGGTAAAAGGTTTTAATTCAATATTGCCTTGTTTTTCTATTAGAGTCTGAATTTTTTGCTCGGCTTTATTAAGCGCGTCTTGGCAGGTCTTAGTCAGATTTACCCCATGTTCGAACGCTTTTAGAGATTCTTCTAGCGACAAATCACCTACTTCTAACTGCTGCACAATTGCCTCAAGTTCGCTTAAGGTATCTTCGAAATTGGCATTAGATTTTGCTTTGACCATTGACTGTTCTCTTTTAACTACTGTTGCGTTAGATGGTAAGTTTAACAGGGTTTGGGTGTTTTTAGCTGGGTGGAAATTTGCTAAGAATTTTCGTCACCACTGATGACAATGCTGCGCTTTTCTCATCTGGGTCACTACCCTCACCAAGCTTAAAAGTGTCTTGTCCTTGCCAAACTAATTGACCAGTAAGCGTTGTTATTGATATTTTTAGTGCATAAGTGATTTTGTTGCCGCCGACGGGCAAGCTGACTCCAACGCCTAATCTGGGCTTCCAGCTGCCAGTTGAGGCTCCAACCGATACGCTGGGCTTTTCTTTCGCTTGGCGCATGCCGTCAGATAAGGCATGGGTTACCCGAAAGTCCGGGCTCTGATCATCGCGACTGAAGCTTTTTGTTGTCAAATCATTAGCTATAAGAGAGTCCAGTCGTTTGTCCATTAAATCTTCGCTTGGCTTAGCGGCGCTGACAGTAAATGACTGTAGTTGAGCGAAGGCATATTCGGTGTCGTAGTCGTAAGATACTTTTGTGGCACAGGCGCTAATTAGACTCATTAATCCTGCTAAAACTATATATTTAGGTAGCAATGTCATTGGCTATCTCTCTTTTGATATTAGTTGTTTGGTAATGTCTTTCATTTCCCCCAGCGCGGGCTGGAAGGTATAATAATCGCCTTTATATTCACAGTAAGAATTTTCAATGACCGATAGTCTCATAAAAAGCATTAGAGGAAAATTAACGCGCAGTATTTTATTGCTAGGGTTTTTCACCATAAGTGGCTGCGCAAGTCTGATTTCGTCCCAAGTGGGTGGACTAGCCAACAACCTATCGGCAGCCATTTATAACAATAACGACCTGGAGTCAGTTGGCCAAGCTATCCCCACGTTTTTGATTTTAATAGACGGTTTAATAGAGTCTAGCCCTGATAGTGAAACAATGCTTAGGGCTGGTGCACAACTTAATGATGCTTATGCTGGCGGATTTGTCAGTGATGTTGAGCGTAAAAAGAAACTGACAGACAAATCGCTGGCTTATGCAAAAGCAGCTTTATGTGCAAATGAAGACGATTTTTGTGAGTTAGCTGAACTGCCATATCAAGAGTTTTTAGAGCAGCTAGCTACCAGTGACGAAGGTAATATCGACTATATTTACACCTTAGGTGTTAGCTGGCTAAGCTGGATTCAAGCACATAGCGATGATTGGTCGGCAATTACTGGGTTGGCAAAAGTTGAAGCCTTATTAAAGCGAGTGGTGGAGCTAGATGATAGTTATGAAGATGGCAGTGCTCATTTATATCTAGGCGGTATTGCCACCTTGTTACCACAAGCTTTAGGCGGCAAGCCTGAAGAAGGCAGAAAGCACTTTGACAAGGCCATAGAGTATTCTGGTGGTAATAATTTAATGGCTAAAGTTGTTTATGCGCAAATGTATGCTCGTCTAGTGTTTGACCAAGAGCTGCATGACCGCTTATTAAACGAAGTGTTGTCAGCCGATCCTAATGTGAGAAATTTTGTATTAATGAACACCTTGGCCCAGCGAGAAGCTAAAAAGCTGCTGGCCAGCTCGTCCGATTATTTTTAAGGAACATGGCATGAAAGTAAGATCAATTGTTGGTAGTTTTATCGCTGGTGCGCTAATGATGTTGGCGGTGAACTCATCGGCGGCAGTGTTTAAGATAGCCACAGTATCGCCAGACGGAACTAGTTGGATGAAGTCGATGCGCTCAGCAGCAGCTGATATTACTGTGCAGACTGATGGCCGGGTTAAGTTTAAGTTTTACCCTGGCGGCGTTATGGGTAATGACAAAGCGGTGATGCGAAAAATACGTATTGGTCAATTGCAAGGGGCAGCAGTACCCGGTGGCGCGATGGCTGGTGTCGCGCCAGATTCTCTAATTTATACTTTGCCATTAAAATTCAAAAGCTTTGCTGAAATCGACTATGTTCGTCAGCGCATGGATAGTCAGATTGTTGCCGGTATAGAGAGAGGTGGCTTTGTGAACTTTGGTTTGGCTGAAGGGGGTTTTGCTTATGTAATGGCTAAGCGACCAATTGCTAGCGTTAAAGAATTGAAAAAAGGTAAGGTTTGGATTCCTAGCGGCGACAAGGCTGCGCTCGACGCAGTGCAAACTTTTGGTGTCTCGCCAGTACCGTTATCGTTGGCTGATGTATTAGCAGGCTTACAAACAGGGCTTATTGATACCGCTGCCACGTCACCGATTGGCGCTATCGCATTGCAATGGCACACGCAGATTAGCCACATGACTGATTTGCCAATAATGTATTTTTACGCCTTGTTAGCGATTGATCAGAAAGTTTTTAAGCGTCTATCAGATGGTGATCAACAGATCGTACGAACGATTATGACTCAGGCGTATGAAGATATTGATGCGCAAAACAGAAAGGATAACGAGTCTGCTTATGACGCATTGTTGAAGCAAGGTATTAAGCTAGTAACGCCGTCAGCTGATGAAGTTGCTGTGTGGTACAGCAAAGCTGATATGGCGCAAGAAAAAGCTGTGGTTGGTGGGTTCTTTACACCAGCAATTGCTGATCAGTTAGACCAACATCTACAAGACTATCGTCTGCAGAGCTCGGCGCAAGAATAAGCCGGTGAATTACTTAGTTGTACTGTTTCACAAGCTTGAAAATGCGCTGCTTTATAGTGTGGTCACTGGATTAGTTTCTATTTCTATATTACAAATCTGGTTACGCAATGTTCATGATAGCGGTATCTATTGGGGTGATTCTGCGCTGCGGGTTCTAGTTTTTTGGCTGGCCATGGTTGGGGCTATGGTCGCTAGCCGCGAAACTGGGCATATATCTATCGACGCTTTGTCGCGTTATTTATCGCCTTTGTGGCGTAAAATAACGGCCACAAGCACAAGTATTTTTAGTGCCTCAGTATGTTTTACCGCTGCATGGCATAGTTACCAGTTCGTAAAAGATGAGCGTGAATTTGGTGATATCGCCTTTGCTAATATCCCGGTGTGGTGGTGTGAAGCGATTATGCCGGTTGCTTTATTTGTTATCGGCTTACGTTTCTTAATACAAATATTCTCACCTATTTCGCAAGCGTCGGAGCAGGACGCTTGATGGAAACTTATTTTGCTATAGTCGTCATCTTACTATTGGCTGTAATGGGCGCGCCGATATTTGTAGTGCTGCTATCGTTAGCTATGTTTGGGTTTTATATAGCTGATGTGCCATTAATGATCGTCTCGGTAGAGCTTTACCGTATCAGCGACACGCCACTATTGTTAGCATTGCCGTTATTTACTTTAGCGGGCTACCTGTTAGCAGAAAGCCAAAGTTCGACTAGGTTAGTTAATGTGACTCAGGCATTAATTGGCTGGCTACCAGGTGGTCTGTCAATTATCGCTTTTATAACCTGCGCATTATTTACTGCATTTACTGGCGCGTCTGGGGTCACTATTGTTGCCGTCGGTGCCCTGTTATATCCAGCCTTGAAACAGGTTGGTTACAGCGAGCGCTATAGTTTGGGTTTGGTGACAACCTCTGGCAGTTTGGGTTTATTGTTAGCCCCGTCTTTGCCGTTAATTCTATATGGAATTATTGCTCAGCAATTAGGCGTTGGTCCGTCATTTACTATCCAGCAGTTATTTTTAGCGGGATTAATGCCAGCTGCATTAATGCTAATTATGTTATCAGTGTGGAGTTTGTGGATTCATCGCGGCAAAAAAATTGCTATGCAAAAATTCACTACTCAGGAACTAAAGTCCGCGCTATGGGCTGCTCGTTGGGAAATTCCTCTACCTTCTCTAGTGATAGGAGGTATTTATGGCGGTTTTTTCGCAGTATCAGAAACCGCAGCAGTTATTTTACTCTATGTATTTATTGTGGAAGTTTTTATCTATAAAGAAATTAGTCTGGCGCAGCTGCCGGTTGTTGTACGTAAAGCGGTAGCAATGGTAGGCGGCATTATTTTGATTTTAGGCGTGTCGCTAGCGTTGACTAATGTGTTAATTGATGCAGAAATACCGACTAAAGTATTTGAGTTAGTGCAGTCAAAAATTGAAAGTAAGTGGGCTTTTTTGGTTTTCCTCACCATATTTTTACTGATACTCGGGGCAATATTAGATATTTTTTCGGCCATTGTAATAATGGTGCCTATTTTACTGCCTATCGCGGTGGCTTATGGTATCCACCCTGTTCATTTGGGCATAATCTTTTTAGCCAATATGCAAATAGGTTATTTTACGCCGCCGGTGGGAATGAACTTATTTATTGCTAGCTATCGTTTCAATAAACCGATAACCGAACTATACAGAGCGACTTTACCGTTTATGGCTGTACTGATAATTGCCTTGTTATTAATTACTTATATTCCTTGGTTGAGTTTAGCCTTTATTTAAAGTTTTAAGCTAAGCATAAAAAAGGCCCGCATTGCGGGCCTTTTCTCAGTGCTTTTGTTTTACCAGTTAAAGATCAATTCAGCGCCATACATCTTTGGCGGATTGAAAACTATACCACCAACACCTGATGTGTCCGCAAGTGCCGTGCCGCCAATGATGTAGTCTTCATTAGTCAGGTTAGTACCATAAAAAGCAACCATCCACTGCTCGTCTGGAATCCACGTTAGGCGTGCATCAACATTATATTGTTTGTCTGCATACCATAAGTCGCTGGCACAGCTGCTGGCATCAAAACAATATTCAACGCCGTATTTCCAGCTGGCTTGGAGTCTAGGAATGATTGCGCCGATAGGAGTGATAAATTGATACTGTGCGGCCAAAAACACACTTTTATCCGGCAGCCTAACCATGTTTTCATCACTTCTATCTATTTCGCATGCATCTACCACTACTGCGGTTAAATCACTCTGTGTACAGCCCGTAGGGATCACACCCAATACGCCCGAAGTCAATTGAGTGTCGGTAAACTCATCAAATTTCCCATCATTAAAACTAGCGTTTAAGGTAAGTTCTAAATTTTCGATAGGTAAAAATGTAGTTTCTAATTCAATACCTTGAATCGTTGATTCATCAACATTGATAGTGGCACCTGATGGATTGTTGGTGTTGGGATTGATAACAACAGTAGTAAATTGTTGGTCTTCATAAGCCATATGAAAGGCGGCGATATTTACCCGTAAGCGATTGTCCAGTAAATCCAATTTCAAACCTAATTCAAGGTTGGTTACAGTCTCGGGATCAAACTCTTCAATATCACCAGTAGCCGCTTCAGACAAACCACCAGAGCGGAAACCTTCACTGTAGGTAAAATAGGTACTGCCGCTATTGATAAAACCTTCGCCGTCAAAAATATATTGAATGCTAGCTTTAGGACTGAAGTCGGTGTTGGATACATCGCCTTCAATGGTACCGCCTTGGGTGAAACCATAATTAGGGTTGAAAGAGAAATCAGATCCGACAAACCATAGTCCTGCGCCAGGGCTAACTTCTGTAACTAAATCAGATCCGGTGGATAGACTAGCGCCGTCCACTAAAAGCTCTATCTCTTTATATTCTCTGGTTTCCCAGGTGTATCTACCACCTAGTGTTAAGCGCCATGATTCGGCAAACTCCCAATCTATTTCGGTATAGGCAGCTGCTGACTTGTTGTCGGTTGATGCTATATTTGAGTCGCCGCGAAACCCAAAACCAACTATGGCGGTATCGTAAGGGCCAATGTTAGTCACTGTGCTCGAGGCATTAGTTTGCTCTTCAAAATAATATAGGCCACTAACATATTGCACGCTGCCATCGAGTGCTTCGCCGGTTAATTGAAACTCTTGGCTAAGCTGGTCAGTGTCGCGGCCGCCGCGACTGGGGTGTACATTTTGGGTGCGATGCAAAAATGGCACTGCGGTGTGATCAAGTTCATCATCTTGTGCTGCATCAGTATTACGCCAGGCGCTTATGCTTTTCAATGATAGCTCATCATTGAGCTCCCAATCTGCAGTAAAGCTTAGCCCTTTAGTTTCAGCGTTATAGTCACCGCCAATATCACTTTGTACGCTACGCGGGTCGCCGCCGCCGGCATTTTCGCTATCGCGGCAGAAGTCGACATAAGTTCTATTTGTATCAGGTTCTATATATAGAATGTCAAAAAGTTGCGATTGCCAGCCGCCAGCTGGATTTAGCACTTTACACTTTTGCGGACGCGCTTTTTGAGCTGTCTTCGACCAGTTGGCATTTAAGTCTAGCGTTAACTCGTCAGAGGGTAGCCAGCGCAGCTGCCAGATAGCACTTAGTCGATCGGCATCTACATAGTCGTCGCCGTCTATTTCATTTTCAATATAGCCGTCACTTTTCTTAGACACCATAGATAAACGTGTCATCCATTGGTCATTGATGGGGATGTTAACTGCTAGGTTGGCGTCTTGTGTACCGTAGTTGCCCACCTTGACGCCTGCGCTGCCCTCAAATACTTCAGAAGGTCGGTTGGTGTTAAATACTAGCGCGCCTCCAGTAGTGTTCTTACCAAATAATGTTCCTTGTGGGCCTCGTAATACCTGCACGCTTTGTAAATCGTTTACATCTAATAGGGCACCGTCGGCGCGAGAGAGATATACGCCGTCAATATAAATACCTACCCCAGAGTCTAAGTTTGGTTCGGTGTTACGCTGGCCAACGCCACGAATATAAATATTAGCAACGCCGCCAGTGCCATTACCGTTTTGCACCTCAATATTAGGGACAAGTTGGTTTAAATCTGCAAGAGTGGATGCCCCCGCCGCAGCGAGTTTGGCTGCTGAAAACGCACTAACCGCTACTGGTGATTCTTGTAGACTTTCAGCTCGCTTTCTTGCGGTAACAATCACTTCTTCTAGTACTAGTTGGGATTGAGCCAGAACTGGGATGGATATAGTTGAAGCGATCGCCAGCGGGATTACCGCTAGTTGAGGGATAATTTTTCCAGAAAAATTAGTGTGCAGCCGTTTATTCATAGCAAACCTCATTTTTATAATTGTTACTTACGCCCTATTACTTATAGTAAGAGAAGGTTAGCACAGTCTATAAATTCGCTAGGTTTGCCTTAATAGATACAGGCGAGTATTGAGTTAAAACTAGCGAGCTATTACTATTTTTATTTTCGTCTAGTTGTTGTTACTGGTTAATAGTAGCTCTATCGCTACTAATAACAAGGTACCGCTTGGCAAGAAGATTGCGTTCACCCATTTGGGTTATAAATTACTTATCAGCACATGGCGATTATTTGGCGTCGAGACCGGCGCCAATAAAAGCCATCAGCTGCCTTGCCTGGGAGGTTAATGCTGTTTCATCAATTGGCCAGTCACAGGCGCTTTGCAGAAGTGTGTGGTTGGCAAAATTGATGCGCAGCGATAATTGTTCGGCGGATAACTGCTCACAGCTGCTTTTTAGCAGGTGATGCAAAGGGTTAAGTACATGATCATGATAGCGCTGAGTGACGGCAGTAAGGATTTGAGAGTTATCACTGTGTAATCTGGCTATAAGCCTTACATACGATAAACCGTTTTGTTTGTTATTAATGACAAAGTGGGCCAATGGAGTGACTAATATGGCTGCCATATCGTTTGTTGTCGGGGTAGTGTTCGTGCTTAGATTATTAATCATGGCGTATCGATGCTCCATAATTTCATCCATGCGCCGGGCAACTATAGCTTCGAGCAAGGTGTCTTTGTTGCCAAAATGATAGTGCAGAATACCGGGGCTCAATTGTGCGGCCGCATTAATAGACCGAATAGATACGCTATCGACCCCTTTCTCGGCAAACAGCTGCTCGGCAACATCAAGCAGTCGATCTCTAGTACTCCAATCTTCAATCCTGTCAGTCATGCAATCTGCCTTTCATAATTGTAACGTCGCTAGCTAATATTCTATTCGATCACTTGATTAAATCAATGAGCAAATTTTATAAATACAGTTTAGCTATGTAAGAGTGCTGGTCGCCGCTAGGGTGAGTAACTACTACCCGGGTTATTGGTAAAGAAAGGTATTGGATCTGATGCTTATGAGTAATTGGAATCAAGATAGGAATTATAGCGACTGCTTAGTTTGGGTTTCTTTCAACGTATTGCGCTAAGTTGTTTGCCATGACTGTGCTTCTTTAAGTATCTCGAACAGTCTCTCTGTAATACCGTTCAGCTCTACGTTGACTATGATATGAACTGAAACTTAGCTTGGCGCTAGTGCGCTGAATACTACAGAAAGTTAATCACCTCATGAATTGGTTTAATGTAGTGTTTTAATCATTGCCTGTTTAATTGTTGGAGTTGTTATGAAAGTTGGTATTTGTCTGCCCTACATGAAAGAAAATTTGGATAGGGCTACGATGATGCAATGGTGCCAGCGGATTGACGAGGGACCATTTCATAGTTTGTCTTGCGGCGAGCGAATTACCGGGCCAACGCTAGAAATGCGTGCAGTGTTAGCCATGGCAGCGGCGCTAACAGAGCGCGTGAGGATTAACGCATCACTCTATGTTTTGCCGATGCATGATGCGGTGTGGGCAGCAAAGGAGATAGCCACCTTAGATGTGTTGTCCGGCGGTAGGATGGATATCACCGTTGGGGTAGGCGGTAGAGAGCTGGACTATAAAGCTGTTGGCGCTAGCTTTGGCAAGCGTCATCAGCGAATGGATGAACAAATAGCGGTAATGAAAAGTATTTGGGCTGGCAATCCTCCGTTTGAGGGTATCGACCCGGTCGGTCCCGCGCCATTACAAATTGGCGGTCCACCTATTTTAGCGGGAGCAATGGGGCCAAAAAGTATGGCGCGATGTGCCCAATGGGCCGACGGCGTTTATGCATTTTCAATGAACGGTGAGCGCGAAGAAATGCAGCGGCTGTTGTCGTTAGCCGATAGTGCTTGGAACAATGCAGGTAGAGAAAAGGCGCCCTACAAATTGGGCGGGTGTTGGTACACCTTGGCGCCAGAAAATGCACAGCAAAAAATGACTGACTATGTCTATAGCTATCTAAAAATTATGGGTGATGATATTGCCAAAATAGTGGCTGACTCGATGACTCGATTTACTCCCAGTGGCGTAAATCAAGCCTTAGATATAATGGAAGAACTGGGCTGCGAAGAAGTGTTTATGGTGCCAGCTACCGCCGAGATAGCGGAGGTCGATGGTTTAGCCGAGTTACTAGCAAAACGCTAGTAACGGCCATTTATAGCTAGGCCTTATAATAAATAGTTATAAGTTTTCTTCTGCAAACGCGGCTAAGCGTGAGCGTTCGATGCCGCTGATATGAATAACACCAGAATGCTTAAAGTTTTTACTTTGCTCAACCAAATAAGTTAACCCTGATGTAAGCGGTGTAATATATTTATTGTCTATCTGCGCAAGGTTACCTAACACCACTATTTTGGAGTTCTCACCGACGCGGCTAATAATTGATTTTAATTGAAACTGGGTTAAACCTTGGCACTCGTCAATAATAATATAAGCATTGTTGAATGAGCGCCCGCGCATAAAGTTAAGCGATTTAAACTGAATATTGGCGCGTTCTTTTACATATTCCATACTGCCAAAAGGCGATTCGTCGCGGCCATGAAGTATCTCTAAATTGTCATCAAAGGCAGCTAACCACGGTGCCATTTTTTCTTCTTCGGTGCCGGGTAAAAAACCAATGTCTTCAGCAATAGGAGGTGTATTGCGGGCGACAATCAATTTGTCGTAGCGATGATCTTCTAATATTGCATGCAGGCCATGAGCAAGTGCCATTAAGGTTTTGCCAGAGCCTGCTGGGCCAGTCAGTATGGTCATGTCGATATCATCATTAGCAAGTATATTAAGTGCTATGGCTTGCTCTAAATTACGCGGCGTTAAGCCCCACACAGTTTTCTTCATCAATGAGTCAGTGTTTAAATCGGCAATATAAATATCTTCTTCATCGACATGTTTTACATAACCCAAAAACCCGTCGTCGTCAGCGACAAACATATTGACGTAAGCGTTAGGTAAAATGTCGCGGCTAGTGACATGTACAGTGGTTGAGTCCACCATCCGTGTTTGCACTCTTTCAACATTACTCCATAAGCTGCCTTCAATTTTGGTAAAGCCGCTGGCAAGTAGGGCAATATCCTCAAGTACTCTGTCGCGGCGATAGTCTTCAACATTCACCAAGCCAGAGCCCTTGGCTTTAAGCCGCATATTGATATCTTTGGTGACTAGGCAAACATAAGCGCTAGGGTTTTGTTTTTGTAAAGTCAGCGCCACATTAATAATGCGATTATCGTTATCGTGTTGAGTGCTGGTGCTTAGAAACGGAATGTCTGCGTTGTCAACAACCAGCTGTTGGTCAGGATAAATTGCCAGCTTGCCTAGCCTAGGTTGATTCTCTCGAGCGCTGGGTATGTCGACGCCATTTTGAATGTCTATGCTGCTAGCATTGGCGAGAATTTTATCTATTACACCGATGGCAATACGTGCCTCGCGGCTTACATCTTTGTCTTTACGATCTTTTATATTGTCTAGTTCTTCCAGTACTGTCATTGGAATAACTATCTTATGCTCGTTAAATACCATCACGGCATTTGGGTCGTGGAGCAATACATTGGTGTCTATTACGTAAATTTTCTCCATATAACTATTATCAGTTGGGATTGCTGAAGCGAGAGTATCTGACTTGCGGGTAACGTCATACATAGGTATTGGCCTCTTTAAAAGACAGAAAATGACTAACTGATATAAAGGTTAAATACAGATTGCTGGTGCGGGTAAAGCTTGTGCGAGAGTTTGTTCTCGCCGAGAGGAGGGTTTGGGTTTCGATTAGTGCGTAAACTAGGTTGTGCAATTTACCGCCTTTAAAAAGTGGGTTGCGTGTTTAAGCTCGAACAAGCTTTAGTGTCTAATGGGATGCTGTTTTTGTCAAATGTTTAGTTAATAGTTGTTAAAACTTTATGCGCGAATTAGGTCAATCTAGTTTGCTAGGTGTTGTCGAACACAATAGTGGCTTCATCAGTTAGGTCTAGCACGGTTTGCTAATGGCCTGGAGGCTATTGATGCGCATCTGCGGAATAAAGGGATGTATAACTTCAGCCACTTTAGCGACGCCAACAATAAAATCTTAGTGTTGGTTTTTAGTTAGATGCTAACAGGAAAGGGTATTTGATCTGCTTAGAAGTTATGTCTGTCTTTGGTCTTCCGGCTTACTTTGATACTTGTCGTGGAGATTTTTTCTAGCTGCCAGTATCAATAGCAATTTCACTGACCTGACATCTAGTTAGCACTTACGAGTTCGGGAAAATATCTATTTAAGTCTTTAGAGCAATGACAAAGGCAGAAGGCAGCTGAGCTGTAGAGCTTACTGATAATTCAGCTTGTTAGTAGAAGTTTAGTGCAGCAAAGCATTGCTACAAGCTAAATAATACCATCTACCTATAATAATTATGCTGGTTGAAAATTCAAGAACGGGTTTACTATGCCACGCCAACCCTTAAAGTGTATAGGCGCTTCTACTGCAGTTAAGCAAATGCATTCCATATCTTGGGTGGCCATTGGCTGATGCTCATCGTCTATATTACATACAGAAAAATCACCAGCTTTATAGACACCATATTTGTCAGACAAAACACCTTTAAGTACTACTGTCATTTCTAAACCTTTATGAGTGTGCTGATTTATTGTGCCACCGGCTTGCATTCTAATTAACGATACTTCGTATTTGTCTTCGCCAACGCTTAGACGGCAGGTTTCTAAATCCTTACCATATTTTTTCCATGGCAGATCTTCAAAGCCGTTAGGCACAAGCTTGCTGATTGCCTTAGGAATTTCGCTGGAATAAGGTAGTACTCGAGGCGCCGCTTTTTGTTCGGTATCTAGATTAGCTAATACTTTTTCAAACAATCTAGCGCTTACATTAGCAGGTTCTAAACCTTCGATCATTGCCGCGCCATAGCTATTTAAACCATGCACCTGTTGCTTGCATTCGGCGCAATGTTCAATATGTGCAGCTACACAAATAGACAGGCCAATCGATAAACTACCAGCGGCATATTCTACTAAGTACTGCGTGTCAGGGTGAAAACTTGTCATTGCTATTACCTTTCTAAAACTAATTTTAACTTGCCCATAGCAAGTCTGACTCTTGATTTGACTGTACCAAGTGGTAGGTCAAGCTCTGCCGAAACCTCACTGTGAGATTTTCCTTCCAGATAAACTTTTGCTAGTACTTGAGCTTGATCGACGGGAAGTTGACTAATCGCTTCTCTTACCAGCTGCTGCGTTCTTTTTTGTTCAAATTCTTTGTTTAAATCTGCATTTTCATCTTCTAGCCATACATCATCTGCATCCAACTGATTGGCATGACGATTGTTACGGCGCAATAAATCGATGCGTGCATTACGAGCAATAGTGAATATCCAGGTAGACACGCCAGCTTTGCTTGAATCAAACTGATGCGCGCGGTTCCACACTTTGATCATTACCTCTTGTACTAGGTCGTCAGAGAATTGCTGCAAACTGACACCAGAGGTAACCGTTGATAGCCCGTAAGCTTTAAGTTGCGGTGCAAAATGGCTAAACAGTTTTTCAAAGGCTTGGCGGTCGCTATCGCTGGCCACTGCCTTCAATAGAATTGTCCACTGATCCTTATCTCTAGCTGTAATTTTTTCCATATAGTTGGGTGCTTTCGTTATGCAGGTAATATTGTGTGCGCCCAATTGTAACGGATTTTCAGCGGTTTCAGCCATCGCCTTCACTAAGTCATTTAATATGAATTTATGGTATGTGGGAACTTATACGGAGGCAGCAGAGCGCTTGGATCACTAGCGTTGATTACTGCTAGTCAGAAGTGACAGCTTAAGTAGCTAATTAATGTCACAGTTTGGAGTTTATGGACTAACACCATGGTATTTAAGGCAAGCTTTTACTTCATCGGTTGAGCCAAGGATGACGGGCACGCGTTGGTGGATTGCGGTCGGCACAATGTCCATAATGCGTTCGTGGTCAGTCCACGCTAGGCCTTCAGCCTGTTCAACTAAAAAGGCCATCGGGTTAGCTTCGTACATTAGACGCAGTTTACCGGCTTTTTCTGGTTCGCGTTGATCCCATGGGTAAGTGAATATGCCGCCACGACATAATACGCGATGCACATCACCCACCATGGCGGCTAGCCAGCGCATATTGAAATTCTTCTCT
Source organism: Porticoccus sp. (assembly GCA_047628915.1). Classification (GTDB taxonomy): domain Bacteria; phylum Pseudomonadota; class Gammaproteobacteria; order Pseudomonadales; family CAWVSB01; genus CAWVSB01. The sequence continues at coordinate 21,507 of JBLHWB010000006.1, forward strand.
CTGCTGCCGCTACTGCCGGCCAATAAATCGGCTATATAGCGTTGCATTGGCTCTGCCCAGTGGCGTTGGTTTGACATGTTAATCGAAAATTCACTAGTGGCTGGATCAATTTTTACCTCAGCATCGGTTAACACAAACTCTGAGCTGGCTGGCTCTAAAGTAAACATGTTAACGCCGTTGCCAGTGGTTAATACCAGTATTGCAGAAGGACCGTAGAGCACATAGCCCGCAGCGATTTGTTGGGTGCCGGGCATAAGTAAGTCTGCCTCAGTCAAGTTGTTTATTGACGGGGCTTGATAAATAGAAAATATTGTTCCCACTGGAGCATTGATGTCGATATTCGATGAGCCATCTAATGGGTCAAAATGCACGATATGCTGTCCATCAGGGTTGCCATCGACAAACTCATCCTCTTCTTCTGAAGTTAATGCGCGCACAGACACCGTGGCTAAGAGTTTTTCTTTGAGGATGTCGTTAGAAATAACATCAAGTTTTTTCTGGGTTTCACCTTGTACATTGGTATGTTCTGCAGAACCTAAAATACCGGCTAGGGCACCATTATGTAATTGAGCGCAGATACTTTGGCAAGCATTGCTGATGGTATTAAGTGTGGTAACTAATGCTAGATCGGTGTTGCTATCACTTAATACGGTGTTCAAATTGCTCATGGAAATGGCTCTGGTTAATAGGTAGAGAATTTTAAGGCGTCGATTATCGCATTCAAGGGGATTAATGTCAGTAGCAAATATGTGTAAGTCTGCCAAGAAATGGTAGGGTAGTGACATAATAATAGTGGCGAACACTTGGTAAGCGAGATTTATTTTGATTAATACAATGGTCGACGTAGTAAATAATATTCTTTGGGGTGAGGGGCGAGTTTTAATCTATCTGCTGGTAATTGCCGGTATATGGTTTTCGGTAAAGCTGCGTTTCGTTCAATTTCGTCACTTTACCCATATGTTCTCGATTATGCGGGGCAGCACGCAGAGTAACGAATCGGGTATTAGTTCTTTTCAGGCCTTATGTACCAGCTTATCGGCTCGGGTTGGCACCGGCAATTTGGCTGGGGTAGCCGTTGCTATATCCCTTGGTGGTGCTGGTGCGGTTTTTTGGATGTGGGTTATCGCCTTTTTGGGCATGGCTACGGGGTTTGCCGAAAGTGTTTTAGGACAGCTATATAAGGTACGTGACGACAATAAGGAATTTCGTGGTGGGCCAGCTTATTATATTAAGCAGGGCTTGGGCCAGCATTGGTTGGCCGTTTTATTCTCGTTAAGCTTGTTTTTGGGCTATGGCTTAATGTTTGGCTCAGTGCAGGCCAATACCATTACCGATGCTATAAACCATGCTTATGCTATCCCTACTAATTACACCGGCATTGTCATTGTTGTTCTAGCTGCCATGGTTATTGTTGGCGGCATTCGTGCTATTGCAAATTTTGCCGAGTGGGTTGTGCCAATTATGGCCGGTGCTTACTTACTCGTCGTTGTAGTAATTACCTTGATGAATATTACTGCTGTGCCTGGAGTGCTAGCTGATATTGTCAATTCAGCTTTTGGCTTAGGCGAGGCTGGCGCAGGTGCCATGGGCGCCGCAATCAAGCATGGTATCCAGCGAGGCCTTTATTCTAATGAGGCTGGTTCAGGTAGCGCGCCACATGCCGCTGCATGTGCAGCCCCACAACCTAATCACCCAGTTAGTCAGGGTTATGTGCAAATGCTGGGAGTATTTGTAGATACCATTGTGCTATGCACCTGTACCGCCACTGTTATTTTACTGGCGGGTGTTGGCGGCGGTGAAGAGATGGAAGGTATTCGTCTAACGCAAGATGCCATGACTTCGCATTTGGGAGTAGCCGGCACTCATTTTGTTACAGTGGCGGTAACTTTATTCGCCTTTACCTCCGTAGTTGCTAACTATGCTTACGGTGAGAATAATCTACATATGTTTAAGTTAGATCATAAAATTGGTCGTGGTTGTTATATGGTAGTTTATTTGGCAATGGTGATGTGGGGCAGTGTGGCGTCACTTAAAAGCGCTTGGGCAATGGCCGATATGGCACTGGGCTTGATGACACTGATCAACATTGTCGCCATCATTTGGTTAACGCCAACCATTGTTGCCATTAGTAGTGATTACTTTAATAAGCATGAAGCTGGTGAAGATATGGAATATAAAGCTGGTGACTGTGAAATACAGGGTGAAAGTGAAAAAGACGTGTGGGGCTAGTTTAAAGCTGCAGCAATAAAAAGCCTCGCTTAGCGAGGCTTTTTATTATCATTCCATTTTATAGCTGATAACTAGGGCTTAACGCCGTCCACGTGCGCCGCCGCCACTGAAGTTGCCGCGACTTCGAGCGTTAAACTGTCTGTTCATGCTGTTGTGATTAAAGTTGCTGCGGTTGACGCTGTTAGCTCTATTCTGGACTTTTGAGCGATCAATGCTGTTAGCTCTATTCTGGACTTTTGAGCGATCAATGCTGCTCGCTCTATTCTGAATGCTTGCACGATCGACACTGTTGTTGTTAATCCTGTCGCGGCTATTTTGATTATCTCTGCTAAAGTCAGTTGCGCGATCTTTAATTTGATCTCTAGAGGCATCAGTATTTTTAATGTCCTGCCATTTCCCGCCGCTCATCGACTGCCATTTATCGTTGTCTTTACGGACCACGTTACCATCGCGGTCAGCTAAAACATTATTAGCTTTGCCGGCCGCAGCAGACGCC
>JBLHWB010000007.1:0-22792 GCA_047628915.1 Porticoccus sp.
AGTTTGATCCAGAACGCAGCCTACAATTAATAGAGCAATACAAGGTTACTCAAAGCCAATGGGTGCCTATTATGTTTGTGCGGATGCTGCGTCTACCGGAAGAAGTACGCAACCAATATGATCTTAGCTCTCATAAACTCGCCATTCATGCCGCCGCTCCATGTCCAGAAGAAATCAAACACCAAATGATTGATTGGTGGGGAGAGATAATTTTTGAATACTACGGTGGCACCGAAGGCATTGGATTTACGGCCTTAAACTCACAGCAATGGTTGGCACACCCGGGGTCTGTAGGCTATCCGCTAAACAGCGAGTTAAAGCTGTTAGATGATGACGGTAACGAAGTACCACAAGGTGAAATAGGAGACATATACTTTGTCGGCGCTAGCGAAAAGTTCTGCTACTACAATGCACCAGAAAAGACAGCCAAATCACTAACGCCCGAAGGCTGGGGAACATTGGGAGATACAGGTTATTTAGATAAGGATGGCTTTCTATACTTGTCTGACAGAAAAGATTTTATGATTATTTCGGGCGGTGTAAATATTTACCCGCTAGAAGTTGAAAACAAAATGATCATGCACGAAGAAGTCGCCGATGTTGCTGTATTTGGCATTAACAATGCAGAGTTTGGCCAAGAAGTAAAAGCAGTTATACAGCCTCTCGTTTGGCCAGTAGACGAAGAAGCTCTAGAACGTAAAATTAAAAAATGGACTCTAGAACAGCTTTCATCAATTAAAACGCCTCGCAGTATAGATTTTATAAAAGAACTACCGAGACTAGAAAATGGCAAACTCTATAAACGATATTTACAGCAACAATACGAGCAATAGCTAATAAAAATTAATCTATACTACTGGCGATAATATTGTCATCGCGATAGCTTGCGCTCTGCCCTAGACGCCGCAAACCGAGCACAGCAATATACATCGACACCATTGCACCAGCCAACCATGGCAAGGCAAACGATGGATTACTAACAATATTAGCAATTTGATACAAACAGCTGGCCGCCCAGTAGGCTAAAAAACTAGACCACGCGACGACTAAGCTCGCAAACATTGGCCCGGCTTCACGGTTCATTGCACCAATTACCGCCACACAGGGTGTGTACAATAGAATTAGCACCAAATAACAAAATGCAGAGTAGCTATTGCCAAACAAATTCCGCATGGCATTCAAACCGGTATTGGAAACGCCCTGATCTTCCAACGAGTCGCTAACTGAAGACAAGCCTAATGGATCTCCAATCGCATCAGCTAAGCCCATAGCATTGTCTCCAATTGAGGTGAATGCCTGCTGCACGCTCTCAACCAATGGCAAAGGCTTTTCATCAAGATTTACCCCAGCAATATCTTGGTACAAGGTATCTAGCGTGCCGACTACCGCCTCTTTTGCAAAAATACCGGTAAACACGCCAACCGTAGCTGGCCAGTTATCTTTCTGAATTCCGATGGGATATAAAATCGGCGTTAAAGTTTTGCCTACATAACTCAACACAGAGTCTTTTGAGTTTTGATTACCAAATGAGCCATCCATACCAGCGGAATTGATCACCGTGAGAACAGTCACTACCTTAATAATGGTTACCCCCGCGCGTTTTACAAAACCATATAGGCGATGCCAGGTGGTCATTAACACATTGTTAACCGTTGGCATATTATATGTGGGCATTTCTTGAAAAGACGGCGACGACTCACCAGAAAACAAAGTCTTACGAAATAGCCAACCAGTAAAGACTGCCATCACAATGCCAAACAAGTACAAAGCAAAAACGACTATCGAGCTGTTTTCAGAAAAGAATGCTGCGGTAAATAAAGCATAAACAGTAAGCCGTGCACCACATGACATAAACGGCGACATTGAAATAGTTAGCAGCCGATCTTGTTCGCGCGACAATGTACGAGTTGCCATAACCGAGGGCACATTACAGCCAAAGCCGACAATTAACGGTACGAATGAGTTCCCAGGCAAACCGATCATCGCCATTAGCCTATCGACCACAAACGCGGCTCTAGCCATATAGCCTGAATCTTCCAACAGGCTTAAACATAAATATAAAAAACCGATAACCGGAATAAAGGTGCCGACCAATTGTATGCCACCGCCTATACCGTCGGCCAAGATAGTAATAAGCCAATCAGGCAAGCCGATAAAGCGTAGTACATCGCCAAAACCATCAACGAATATAGCGCCTAATAAAATATCGAAAAAATCGATAAATACCGCACCCAAATTAATCGCGATCAAAAACATTAGGTACATCATGAATAGGAATATCGGAACGCCTAGCCAACGATTTAACACAAACTGATCAATTTTTTCGGTCAATGAATCGCGGCCTAAATCCATTATAACAACGCCATTGGTTTGCTGGTTAATCCAATGGTAGCGATGGGTTAACGACTCTTCCGCGCACAGTAAATCTTCTTTGGGGCGAACGGCGTGATCAATGTCACCGGCAATTTCAGCAAGCTTATCTTTTAGCTGGGTAATGCCTACGTTGCGGCTAGCAACCATTGACAATATCGGCACACCTAAGCGGCGCTCTAATTCTTCAACATCAATATGAATGCCATGGCGTTCTGCCACATCAGTCATGTTTAATACGATGATTGTAGGCAAGCCAAAATCGAGCAATTCATGGGTAAGTAGCAAATGTCGATTTAAATTCGAGGCATCAACAACGTTGATAATCAGATCGGGCGATTCGTCAGTAATAAATTTCCGAGCGATCTGCTCGTCTATGCCCTGATCTTGCTCGGTCAAAGAATAAACACCGGGCAAATCAATTAGCTCTACATCTTGTTGCTCAAAATTCAAAATGCCGGTTTTTTTCTCAACTGTCACACCAGCCCAGTTGCCAACTTTTTGCTGAGAACCGGTTAAGGTATTAAAAACAGTTGTTTTACCGCAATTTGGATTGCCCGCTAAGGCAAAGGTTAGCTTACTCAAATCGTCTCTACTTCAATCTGTAATGCATCCTGCTTGCGAATACTGAATAGGCCGCCATCAATTCTAACTTGAATAGGGTCGCCAAACGGAGCTGAACGTAACACCATCGCTTTAGCACCAGGAATAACCCCCATAGAATGAAGCCTGTTCAAGGTCTCGCCCTGCTTAGTAAAGCCGGTGATAAGCCCTGCAAAACTTATGGGTAATTCAGCTAATGTCATTGTCTAACAGCCAGTTTAAGTAAATGAGAATCAATATCGTTTACTTTAGCGTTTTAATCACGCTAACACCAGCGTTAAAGCTAATTTATTAGCCTAAACCAGATCTTAAATAATAAAATATAAACAAGAAGAGCCTAGGGCTCTAGGCGTTCAACTGACCATTCGCTGGTAATTGACTGACTATATAGAAACCGGTCATGTAAGCGGCTTTCTCGCCCCTGCCAAAACTCCATGGTAACTGGCTTTATACGATAGCCGCCCCAAGAAGATGGCACCGACATTTCGCCATCGGCAAGTTTATTTTTCATCTCAGAAAACTTCGCTGCAAGAATTTTTCTAGAGACAACTGGCCTGCTCTGCTCACTTATCCACGCAGCAATTTGGCTGTCTTTAGGTCTACTCAAAAAATACTTAGCCGCATCAACGGCAGATACTTTTTCAGCATCGCCACGAATAATAATTTGGCGATCTAATTGATACCAAGGGAACAACAATGATACTTGTGCGTTAATCGCTATTTCTTGTGCTTTAGTACTACCCATATTGGTAAAGAACACAAAGCCAGTTTTATCAAAGTACTTCAATAATACAGTGCGTTGGCTTGGACGGCCGTCGCCATTTACAGTGGCCACAACCATAGCGCTGGGATCGCGCACGCCAGCATTTTTAGCAATATCAAACCATTGAGTAAACTGCGCTATAGGGTCGGCATCTAAATCACTTTTAGACACCCCACCATAGGTATATTCGCGTCGCAGCTCACCTAAATCCATATTTTCTATCCCGTTAAAATCAGGCCTGCGGCCTCATGTGTGGAAACAACAACACATCTTTAATTGACGATTGATCGGTTAAAAACATAACTAAGCGATCGATACCAATACCCTCACCCGCTGTTGGCGGCAAGCCATATTCTAAGGCAGTGACATAGTCAGCGTCATAATGCATCGCTTCGTCATCACCGGCATCTTTATCAGCAACCTGCGCCATAAAACGCTCGGCTTGATCCTCAGAATCATTAAGCTCAGAAAAACCGTTTGCCACTTCACGACCACCAACAAAAAACTCAAACCGGTCTGTCACAAATGAGTCGTCATCATTACGACGAGCTAATGGAGAAACCTCTGCTGGATACTGAGTTATAAACGTTGGTTTCTCTAACTGATCCTCTACCGTTTTTTCAAATATCTCAATTTGTACTTTCCCTAGACCATAGCTGTCTTTTAGTGGAATACCTAAATCTTCTGCTACTTTAGTAGCCGCTTCCAAGGTATCTAAATCGCTAGCCTTAAGCTTCGGGTTATAATGCAAAATTGAATCAAATACACTAATGCGATCGAACGGTTTGGCTAAATCAAACTCCTGCTGTTGATAGGTAATAGTCGTACTCCCCAGTACACTACTTGCCACATGACGAAACATTTCTTCAGTTAAATCCATCAAATCACGATAATCAGCATAAGCCCAATAGAATTCAAGCATAGTGAATTCAGGGTTGTGACGAGTACTCAAACCTTCATTACGAAAGTTACGGTTGATTTCAAATACACGCTCCATGCCACCAACTGTCAGCCGCTTTAAATAAAGCTCTGGTGCAATACGCAAGTACATGGGTAAATCTAAAGCATTATGATAAGTCTCAAACGGCTTTGCCGCAGCGCCACCAGGAATAACTTGCATCATTGGTGTTTCAACTTCCAAGAAGTCACGCTTAATCATAAACTGGCGAATCGCTTCAATAATTTTTGAGCGCATAATGAATACATTGCGCGAGTCTTCGTTAACAATCAGATCGACATAACGCTGGCGATAACGCGATTCGGTATCCACCAAGCCTTTGTGTTTATCCGGCAGCGGGCGCAACGATTTAGTTAGCAGCTCTGCGCTATCAATATAGATATACAAATCACCTTTGCCTGACTTGTTTAACGCACCTGTCACACCGATAATGTCGCCAATATCCCACGTTTTAATATCTGCAGCTAACGCTTCCGGCAACTTCTTTTTATCAACGTAAGCTTGAATGCGGCCAGACACTTCTTGTATCACAATAAATGGACCACGCATTGCCATAATACGGCCAGCGACACTGAACACTTCACCTTTTTCTTCAAGCTGCTGTTTTTCAGCTTCGCCGTATTGCTTTTGAAGTTCGTTAGCATAGGCTGTGCGACGAAAACTATTAGGAAAGGCATTGCCTTTTTCCCGAGCCTTATCTAACTTAGCGCGGCGTTCAGCAACTAGCTTATTTTCTTCCGCTTGGTTTTCAGTATTCACTTCTTCGCTCATTATTACTCTCGTTTTAAACTAAGTTATTCGTTAAAAAATCAAAGACCGCTTTTTAAGCTAGCTACAATAAACTTATCTAAGTCACCGTCTAACATCGCTTGGGTATTATGGGTTTCAATACCGGTACGCAAATCTTTAATGCGGGAGTCATCCAACACGTATGATCGTATTTGACTGCCCCAGCCGATGTCAGACTTGCCATCTTCCATGGCTTGCTTATCTTCACTGCGTTTTAACATTTCACGCTCGTATAGGCGCGCTCGCAACATTTTGAAACAGTTGTCTTTATTCTGATGCTGAGAACGCTCACTTTGACACTGCACCACCACACCGGTAGGTTCGTGAGTTATACGCACGGCAGAATCGGTTTTATTAACATGCTGACCACCTGCACCAGAGGCACGATAGGTGTCTATTCGTAAATCAGCAGGGTTAATATCAATTTCGATATCTTCTGAAATTTCTGGGGATACAAAAACAGAACTGAAGGAGGTATGACGGCGACTGCCTGAATCAAACGGTGACTTTCTTACTAGGCGATGCACGCCTGTCTCTGTACGTAACCAACCAAAAGCGTATTCACCTTCGAATCGAATCGTTGCTGATTTAATTCCGGCTACGTCACCGCTAGACGCTTCTTCCAAGGTAGTTTTAAAGCCCTTGGCATCACCCCAGCGCAAATACATCCGCAATAGCATTTCTGCCCAGTCTTGCGCCTCAGTACCACCCGAGCCAGATTGAATATCCAAGTACGCGCTATTGGCATCCATTTCACCGGAAAACATACGCCGAAATTCTAGTACGGCTAATTGCGCTTCCAAGTCAGCAAGGTCTTGATCCACTGCGTCAAAAGACTCTTGGTCTTCTTCCTCTTTTGCCATTTGCAAAAGTTCGCTATTGTCTTCAACGCCGGCAGTTAAATTATCAATAGTTGAAACAATAGCTTCTAGACTAGAACGCTCTTTACCTAAGGCTTGAGCACGCTCAGGTTTTTCCCAAACGGCAGCTTCGCCAAGTTCTAACTCGACCTCAGTTAAACGCTCTTTCTTGGTGTCATAGTCAAAGATACCCCCTAAGCACTTCGGTGCGCTCAGTGAGGTCTTTAATCATTACAACTAAGGGATTGATTTCCAACATAAAGTAATTTTTGCCGATGCTTTAAAAGGCCGCAATTTTACCCCAGCACCAAGCAGGACACTAGCGTCGGACCGGCTTATAAGCGACTAATTAACGTTTTATACCGCTTCGACGCTATCCACCAACAACTGAACGCTATGAATTCCTCTAAACTCATTAATATCAAGCTTATAAACAAGTTCCACTGCTTGCGCATCCAAGTTAGGCCACAGCGCGGTATCAACATTGAACGCAATTGCATCAATTACCTGCTGCGGGTTATCAATTGGCGCAACTACCATTTTCAAATGATTTTGGCCAACAATGCGTTGCTGCACTAAATTGAATACACCGTTAAAAGCAGGCTCTGGAAAACGCTGCCCCCAAGGGCCGCCGTCGCGTAAAATGCCCGCAGTGGCTAAATTAAAATCGTCTGGCTCTAGTTCGCCATCACTCCACAATACCTGGGTTAAATCCTCTGCTGATAAATGCTTGCGCACTTCCAAATCAAACAACGCTTTAAAGTCGTCTAGATGCTCTAGTTGTAAACTTAAACCTGCAGCCATGGCATGACCGCCAAATTTATGCAAAATATCGGGGCGCTGACTGGCAACTGCATCTAATACATCGCGGATATGTACACCCGACACCGAGCGCGCAGAGCCTTTCACCTCGCCCTGGTCACTATTGGCAAAAGCGATCACTGGGCGGTGAAATTTATCTTTAATGCGCGAGGCCAAAATACCAATAACACCTTGATGCCACTGAGCTTCATACAAGCACAAACCATACGGAATTTCTTTTTCATTAAGACTCATGCCCGCTAGAACCTGCTCGGCTTCGCCTTGCATACCTCGCTCTATTAGGCGACGGTCTTGATTTAACCCATCAAGTTCTTCGGCAATTTCTTTCGCCTCAAAAGGGTCATCAGTCAATAAACAGCGAATCCCGACTGACATATCATCTAAGCGCCCAGCCGCGTTTAAACGAGGGCCAACAGCAAAACCTAAATCTGATGCCACCACACTTTGATGAGACCGCTTGGCAACTTCTAGCAACGCTAAAATACCAGGCCTAGCCACGCCTTTGCGAATACGTTGAATGCCTTGATGTACAAGGCGACGATTATTGGCATCTAACGGCACCACATCGGCAACTGTACCCAAGGCGACAATATCTAAAAACTGCGCCAAATTTGGCTCGGCAATATTTTGTTGGGTAAACCAACCCATTTCTCTGAGCTGCGCTCGAACTTGGCTTAAAACATAAAAGGCAACGCCTACCCCAGCTAAGTTTTTCGACTCAAATTCACAACCGGGCTGATTTGGATTCACTATTGCAGTGGCGTTTGGCAATGTATTGCCGGGTAAATGATGGTCGGTAACTAATACGTCTATACCTGCATCTTGCGCGACCTGCACTCCATCGACACTGGATATACCGTTGTCCACTGTCATAATCAAATCAGGCTTAAGCGCTTTGGCAACTTCAACAATTTCTGGGGTAAGACCATAACCATACTCAAACCGATTAGGCACCAAAAAATCAATATCCACTAACCCCATCGCTCTAAGTGCCAAAATAGATAAGGCGCAACTAGTGGCACCGTCGGCATCAAAGTCGGCAACGATTACTACTTTTTTTTGTTCAGACACGGCCGCGGCTAACAAGCTAGCACCGGCATCAATGCCTTTTAGAGTTTTAGGAGATAGTAACTGAGAAGCGCTACAATCAAGCTCGTCTTCGCTGACGACAGACCGAGCACTATAGATTTTTCCAAGCAAGGGATGGACTGAAGAGAGCTGAGCTACAGTAGAATCACGCTGTTTAATTATTCTTGGCATAGCTAGTTAACACCCTCTATACGCCAAAAAGTGAGGCCGACAAAAATTAAGTAATATTTTCTGCTATAAAATCGTGCACGGCAGCCAAATCTTTCGGCAATACCGTAAAACGTTCTTCACGCTCAAATAAGTCGGCCATATGATGCGGCAGTTTAGGCTCAGTAGGCTGGCCTGCTTTGAGTGCCGCCTCTGGAAATTTTGCGGGATGGGCAGTAGCCAATGTCACCATCGGAATATCTTGGCGACGACGGCAAGCGCGCGCGGCACCAACACCTATTGCTGAATGCGGATCTAGCAAGTATTCATTACGCTCAAACACTTCACTAATTATCGCTACTGTTTCTTCGTCGCTAACGGCATGGCTATCAAAGGTGTTACGTGCTTCTTCAAATACATTTTCAGGTACAGAAACAGAACCTTCATTAAAGCTTGTCATAAAGTGATCAATCGCAGCGCCGTCACGACCATATAGATCAAATAAGGCACGTTCGAAATTACTAGAAATCATAATATCCATACTTGGCGACAGCGTATGTTCTAGCTCATGCTTTTCATACAAATTACCGCTGATAAAGCGATGTAAAATATCATTTTTGTTGGTAGCCACAACTAGCTGATCAATTGGCAAGCCCATTCTTTTGGCTAACCAGCCTGCATAAATATCACCAAAATTACCGGTGGGCACAGAGAAAGCGATTTCTTTATGTGGCGCGCCCAAAGCAATACCCGCATAAAAATAATAAACAATTTGCGCCATAATGCGCGCCCAGTTAATGGAATTAACCGCAACTAGTTGGCGTCCATCTGGCAAAAATGACTGATCGGAAAAACTGCTTTTCACCATCGCCTGGCAATCGTCAAAATTACCTTCAATGGCGATATTATGAATATTGTCTTCAAACACTGTGGTCATTTGTTTGCGCTGTACATCTGACACTCGGTTATGCGGGTGAAGAATAAAAATGTCTAACTGCTTACAACGCTTGCAGCCTTCTATGGCAGCGCTGCCGGTATCACCAGAGGTAGCTCCCAATACCACTACACGTTGCTGGCGCTTTTCTAATACATAATCAAACAAGCGGCCTAAAAGCTGTAGGGCAAAATCTTTAAACGCTAAAGTCGGGCCTTGAAACAATTCTAAAATCCATTCGTTATGGCCAAGCTGTACCAGCGGTGCAACCCCATCATGTCTAAATGCATCGTATGTTTCATGCACGATCGCAACTAAATCATCTTCAGGAATGGTGTCATCAACAAAAGGACTAATGATTTTTAGCGCCAAGTCGGCATAAGATAACCCTGCCCAGCTCGCAATTTCTTCTTTACTAAAAGTGGGCAATACTTCAGGCACATATAAACCGCCGTCAGATGCTAAACCGGTTAGCAATACTTCTTCAAAATTAAGCTTTGGCGCTTTGCCACGGGTACTAATATATTTCACGTTCTTTTCCTGTTTAATTTGTCACTAATGACTGGCGACATATCCATCCAACAGCCTAGCCGTCTAAATTTTCAACCCGCAATTTCACTACATTGCCTTCCACTGCCGCTAAGGCTTCAATCGCGTTGATAGCGTCTAATAAACATTGCTCTACTATTTTATTAGTCAGCAAGATTAATGGCACGCTCGGCTCGCCACCTTTAGGCTCTTTTTGAATAACCGCTTCAATACTAATTCCACTATCGCTTAATATCTGGGTAACTTTAGCCAAAACGCCTGGTTTGTCTTGTACCTGAATACGCAAATAAAACTCTGTAGAGACTTTTTCAATTGGCAGAATTTCATCGTTGGTTAATGCATCGCTAGCGACACCTAAGGGCGCCACTTTATTCTCACTGCCTGCTTCAAAGCTTCTAGCCACATCGACTATATCGGCTATTACTGCAGAGGCTGTGGGTTCCGCCCCAGCGCCTGCACCATAGTATAGGGTTGGGCCCACTGCATCGCCTTCTACCAATACAGCATTCTTAACACCGTTTACATTAGCTAGTAGACGCGTAGCTGGGATAAGCGTGGGATGTACCCGCATTTCAATACCGTCTTTGGCGCGGCGTGCTATACCTAAATGCTTGATGCGATAACCAAGCTCTTCAGCATAAGCAACGTCTTGTAAATTAATAGCACTAATACCTTCGGTAAACGCTTTATCAAACTGCAGCGGAATACCAAAAGCGATAGACGCCAAAATAACTAATTTATGCGCTGCATCAATACCTTCTACATCAAAGGTAGGGTCGGCCTCGGCATAACCTAGCGCTTGCGCCTCTTTCAATACGTCATCAAAGGCCCGACCTTTGTCGCGCATCTCGGTCAAAATAAAATTGCCCGTGCCGTTAATAATACCCGCTAGCCACTTAACTTTATTAGCAGTTAAACCTTCTCGCAAAGCTTTAATAATGGGAATGCCGCCAGCAACTGCTGCTTCATAAGAAACGGTTACACCTGCTTCTTTAGCCGCGGCGAAAATCTCATTGCCATGTACTGCAATTAAAGCCTTGTTAGCCGTAACCACATGTTTGCCATTGGCTATCGCTTTTAATACCAACTCTTTAGCCGGCTCATAGCCACCAATCAGTTCTATCACAATATCTACTGATGGATCTTCAGCTACAGCAAAAATATCGCGACTGACGCGAATGTCTTGGGTATCACAATTGGGGTTATCACGTCTTGCGCCAATGTGCTCAATAACAACTTCGCGACCAGCACGAGCTGAAATTTCGGCAGCATTACGACGTAATACATCAATGGTTCCTGTGGCGACTGTACCCAGCCCACATATTCCTATTTTAACGGGTTTCAAGGCCCTTCCTCATCTGTAAATAAAACGTCTAATAAAACAAAAGGCGCCACAATAATAGTGCGCCTCTGCTGTGTCAATGGCTTAGCAAGTAGGAGTGAATTTACTTTTTAAATCAGCCACTTAATATAGATTAAAGCAATGGTTTAATTAACACCTAACTCAGCTGCCAACCGGTCAGCAGGCATATAGCCAGGCAACATGCGGCCACTCTCTAATACCAAGGCCGGCGTGCCACGCACCCCCATTTTACCACCCAGTGCAAACTGCGCCGCAACCGGATTGCCCGCACAAATATTAGTGGGTATAGGCTGACGCTGCTTAAGCTTAGTCATAGCATCCTGCTGGTCGACAGCACACCATGCAGAAACAATTTTATTGTAAGCAGAAGAACCTATACCTGCGCGCGGATAAGCCAAGTAGCGCACTTCAATACCTTTGGCATTAAGCGCTGGTACCTCAGCGTGTAATTTTTGGCAATAACCGCAATCAACATCAGTAAAAACAGACACAGAGGCCTTAATTTGTCCTTTAGGGCTAAAAATAATCATGTCATCTTTATTAACACTAGCCAGCATCTTTTTACGCTCGAGATCTTGCGCTTGCTCACTAAGGTTTACTAAACCGCCTGGTGCGATTTCGTATAAATCGCCCACCATCATGTGCTTACCGTCAGCAGAGACATAAAATACCGGACCACCACCTGCTAATGTCGCTTCATAAACACCTTTCATAGGCGACTGTTTCACTGACTCGATAATTAAATCGGGCCTAGCCATTAGCATTTGTTTTTTAACGGTTGCTTCAATCCCAGGGGCTAGAGCAGCAACAGAACCCGAAAAAATAACAGTGGCAATTAACGACAATATAGATAACTTATTCATTACAATAAAATTCTCATAACAGGGTGAATAATTAACACTTAGAACATCATGCTTGGGTTTGGTTCAACCCCGCGGATGATGAGCAGAATGTAGCTCTTGCATGCGTGCCTGCGCAACGTGAGTATATATTTGTGTGGTCGACAAATCACTATGTCCCAGCAAAAGTTGTACCACTCGCAGATCAGCGCCATGATTTAACAGATGAGTGGCAAAAGCATGGCGCACAGTATGCGGTGATATTGGCTTTGATATACCCGCAGTTAACGCATGGTGTTTAATTCGGTGCCAAAAGGTTTGTCTAGTCATCACCTGTCCACGCTTAGAGGGAAACACGACATCATCTTGCTTTTCACCCATCAGCTCTGGTCGGGCATGCTGCATATAGTGGCGCAACCAATACTGCGCCTCTTCGCCCATTGGTATCAGCCGCTCTTTCGAACCCTTACCCATAATTCGTAATACGCCTTGATTAAATCCTACTTGGCTAATGGTTAAGCTAACTAATTCCGTCACCCTAAGACCACAGGCATAAAGTAGTTCTAACATAGCCCTGTCACGCAGTCCTAAAGTTTCTTCAATGTCCGGCGCTGCTAGCAGCGACTCTACATCTTTTTCAGTCAATGTTTTAGGTAATGGCTTACCAAGTTTGGGGCTTTCTACATCTATGGTCGGGTCAAACTGAATAACACCTTCCCGATATAACCAGCGATAGTACCCTCGCAGGCAACTAACTAGACGTGCGCAAGATCTAGCAGTACATCCTGCGGCCAACTTAACCCCTAAATAGCGTTCAATATCATATTGTTGAACCGCGGCTAACTTAGAACAAATGTCGCTATCACTTAACCAGCGGGTAAAACCTAGCAAGTCACTGCGATAAGAAGATAAGGTATTTTGTGAAAAACCCTTTTCCATCCACAGTGCGTCTAGGTAGGTATCTATTTGCTGTTGCCAATGAACATCTGTCATTCAGTGATTATTCGCAGTTAGTTAAGCACCGTCAATCAATGCTTTAAACAAAATAGTCAGGCATAAAAAAAGGTGGCCTCAGCCACCTTTTTATTTACTACACACAGTACCCATAACAATAAGTACAGTGAATAATATTTAGCCCAACTTCTCTTTAATACGAGCACTACGACCACTACGCTCACGCAAGTAGTAAAGTTTAGCACGACGCACGTCACCGCGAGTTTTCACAGTAATGCTGTCGACTAAAGGACTGTATGTTTGGAATGTACGCTCTACACCGATACCGTTAGAAATTTTACGGACGATGAAAGAAGAATTTAGACCTTTGTTACGCTTAGCAATACATACACCTTCGTATGCCTGTAGACGCTCACGGGTTCCTTCTTTTACTTTTACTTGAATGATAAGTGTATCACCGGCGCCGAACACAGGGATTTCTTTAGTCATTTGTTCAGCTTCAACTGCCTGAATGATGGCGTTTTTACTACTCATTTTCTTGCTCCTCAGTCTATATAGAGTGACCATATGCCCTCTTTGTAGAAGCGCTGTACAGAGAGGAGGACCTTAGCCTTCGTCTGCCAGCTTGCGGGTATAATCCGCCAGTAAACCTTGTTGCTCGCTATCGAGCTTCAAGTCTTCGATGATGTCAGGCCTGCGCTGCCAGGTTCTACCCAGTGACTGCTCAAGACGCCAACGTCGAATCTTTTCATGGTCACCACTGAGCAATATCTCAGGCACTTGGCTTCCATCTAATATTTCGGGCCTGGTGTAGTGTGGGCAGTCTAATAAACCCTGTGAAAATGAGTCCTGATCAGCTGAATCAGCATGGCCTAAAGCCCCTGGTATCAATCTAATCATGGCATCAATCACAGCCATTGCTGCTATCTCACCACCGCTAAGGACAAAATCGCCTAGCGACCACTCCTCATCGACCTCTGCGGTAATTACCCGCTCATCTATTCCTTCGTAACGCCCGCACACTAAGACTAATGGCTTAGCGTTACTATTTTCTGCCATAACTTGCTGAGTAATTGCTTGGCCTTGGGGTGATAAATACACCACTTTAGCTTCACCTAACTCTGCTTTAGCAGCTTGTATCGCCAATCTAAGCGGCGCTACTTTCATCAACATCCCCGGACCACCACCGTAAGGGCGATCATCCACAGTTCGGTGTTTATCTGTGGTGTAATCCCGAGGATTATAAAATTTTAGTGTCGCAAGACCATTCTTAATCGCCCTGCTAGTCACACCGTATTCGCTTATCGCTGCGAACATTTCTGGAAACAGGCTTACAATTGCTATCTGCATTGCCTTACCTCCCCGTTAAAACCCTGTTTAAAACTCAGGATCCCAATCAACGTCCATTCTGTTTCCCTCAAGATCAATCTTCAACACATACTGATCGACTAAATAAGGAATTAGACGCTCTTGATCATCAATACTGCCGGCAGTAGCTTTTAGTACCACCACGTCGTTAGCACCGGTTTCCATCATGCTAGCAACGTCACCCAATTCAACCTCACTGCCATCAACTTGGGTATATACCGTCAAGCCAATTAGCTGATTCCAGTAATAATCACCTACTGGTAAATCGGGCAGCTGATCTTTACCTACATGCAATGTGCACTTAAGGTAAGTTTCGGCTAAGTTTCTACTGTCAACGCCCTTAATATGGGCCACCGTCCCCTTGCCGTGCTGTCGCCAATTACTAATAGTAATAGGCTCTAACTTTCCACCACGATCTATTAACAGAGACTTATAACTAAATAATTGCCCTAGCTCATCGGTATAGGAATGAATTTTCACCCAGCCCTTAATTCCGTACGCTGCAGTAATTTTACCAACTACCAGCAACTCTTCAGCCGAGGCCTGCATTAGCTACAGCTGCTTATGCAGCTTGTACTTCAGCCTGCTTCAATAAAGAAGTTACACGATCTGAAACTTGAGCACCTAGAGAAACCCAATGAGCAATACGATCACTTTCAACACGTAGACGCTCTTCAGCACCACGAGCTACAGGGTTAAAAAAGCCAACACGCTCAATAAAACGACCGTCGCGAGAATTGCGGCTGTCAGTTACTGTAATGTGATAAAATGGACGCTTTTTAGAACCGCCACGAGACAAACGAATAGTTACCATAAACTTAAAATCCTATGAGATTTCAATAAAAATTAATAAGACAGCCTGTAATCAAACAATTACGAACTGTGAAGCGCGCGCATTCTACGTCACCACTAGTGATTTTGCAATTTTAAAGTGTCTGACGATGATAAAAACGCAATTGTGTTAAAAAAAATAAATTAATTAACTATCAATAGCTTAGCGTGGAAAACCACCAGGAGGCATGCCGCCAGGTGGCATCATTCCGCCCATACCCCGCATTAAATTAGCCATACCACCTTTTTTACCCATTTTTTTCATCATTTTAGACATTTGCTTGTGCTGCTTAAGCAAACGGTTCAAATCCTGAATTTGCGTACCCGAGCCATCAGTAATACGACGTTTACGCGAGCCATTCAGTAAATCAGGCTTACGGCGCTCAAACGGAGTCATTGAATCGATAATGACTTCCATACGCTTAAACATTTTAGTATCAACATTGGCTGTAGCCGCCGCCTGAGCCAAATTACCCATACCTGGCAACTTTTCTAACATGCCAGACACACCGCCCATATTTTGCATTTGTTGCAGTTGGTCACGAAAATCTTCTAAATCAAAGCCTTTGCCTTTCTTAATTTTGTTGGCAAGTTTCTCGGCTTTTTTCTTATCAAGCTTTTGCTCAGCTTCTTCAATTAGTGACAGTACGTCACCCATGCCCAAAATACGTGAGGCAATACGATCGGGATGAAAAGGCTCTAGCGCATCGACTTTTTCGCCCATGCCAATAAACTTAATCGGCTTGCCTGTTATGGCTCTTACTGACAGTGCAGCACCACCACGGGTGTCAGCATCAGCTTTAGTCAGAATAACGCCGGTTAACGGCATATTATCGTCAAAGGCTTTGGCAGTATTGGCGGCATCTTGCCCAGTCATGGCATCAACCACAAACAAGGTTTCAACTGGCTTAATCGCCTTTTGCAGGCCCGATATTTCAGCCATCATTGCTTCATCTACCGCCAAACGGCCGGCGGTATCAACGATTAACACATCATAAAAACGCTTTTTGGCTTCATCAATAGCCGCAGTAGCGATATCAATTGGCTTTTGTTGATCATTCGATGGAAAAAAGCCTACCTCTAACTCTGCCGCTAAAGTTTCAAGCTGCTTGATAGCAGCAGGACGATAGACATCCACACTCACTACCATGACTTTTTTCTTGTCGCGCTCTTTTAGTAACTTGGCTAATTTAGCTGTTGAGGTGGTTTTACCAGCACCCTGTAAGCCCGCCATTAAAATGATTGCTGGCGGCGTAGTGCTTAGGTTTAACGACTCATTAGCCTCACCCATGGTCGCTTGCAACTCTTCTTGCACAACTTTGAGGAACATTTGGCCGGGATTAAGACTTTCAGATACATCAATGCCTAAAGCGCGTGTCTTTACCTGCTCAACAAAGTCTTTTACAACCGGTAGCGCAACGTCAGCTTCAAGCAGCGCCATACGCACTTCACGCAAGGTTTCTTTTACATTTTCTTCACTAATTCGCGCATTGCCAGTGATTTTTTTCAGGCTTAAGGAAAGGCGATCTTGCAAACTGTCAAACATGGTCTATCTCTATTTCAGTCAGTGGTATTAAATTCAGGGGCGGAGTATACCTGTGCGCCCTTAATGAAGGCAAAAATTGATACCAATTACTTCGCAAGACTTAGCAAAACGGGGTTCACCCGCTGCAGCTGATATGACACACTAGGGGCAGTAATATTCACAACACCGTTAATTCTTTGTGGAATAAACCTTGATACTCTTAATAGCTCTCGCTTTGTATAGCCTACTGATTGTACTGTTAACCCAACAGGCAACCGGCAATAGCGCGCGCAACAGCATAGACAAAACCTTGGTGCTAGGCATCGCCGCCTTAAGCGCACACGGCTATGTTTGCTTTAATGCTATTTATAGCCCCAGTGGCTTAGTACTCGACTTTTTCCCTATTGCCGCCTTGATTGGCTGGTTTGTTGCGGCCACTACCCTAGTCGGCAGCTTACGTATCGCAATCGACAAGCTATTAATCCCGCTGTATGCACTGGCGGCACTGACGCTGCTGGCTATGCTGCTATTTCCACAGGTAGATGGCACACCCACCAAAGTTAGCCCAGGCATTAGCGCACATATCATTATTTCTATTCTTGCTTATAGCATTCTCACTATAGCCGCCTGCCAAGCTATCGCTCTATGGCTGCAAAATCATGCACTTAAATCACATCAAGTTAGCGGTATTATTAAAGTACTACCGCCACTGCAGACCATGGAAGAAATGCTGTTTCAAATGATTACCAGCGGTACCGTTTTACTCGCGGGCTCAATTATTACTGGCGCAATATTCCTAGATGACATATTTGCTCAACAACTTGTACATAAAACAACGTTTTCTATTGCGGCACTGGCCATCTTTAGCGTACTACTGTGGGGCAGACACCAAAACGGCTGGCGTGGAACAGTGGCTATTCGCTGGACGCTGATTGGCTTTGCAGCCCTTATGCTGGGGTACTTTGGCAGTAAATTTGTGCTAGAACTAATACTGCAAAAATAATCTCTAGCAAAGCACTATTTCTCTTGCGCTAGCCCTACGTTTTCTTCAACATGTCTAACCAATTAGCAAAAAGAGTTCCCCTCGTTGAACAGCGTGTCTCCGGAGATTTTATTCTCCATTTTAGCTTTACTCGTTTTACTCTCAGGTTTTTTCTCAAGCTCTGAAACAGCCATGATGTCGCTAAATCGATATCGGCTTAAGCACATGAAGAAAAAAGGTCATAAAGGAGCGATCCGAGCAACTAAACTATTAAAACGCCCTGACCGCTTAATTGGCCTAATTCTTATTGGTAATAACCTAATCAACATTGCCGCTACTGCACTTGCCACAATGCTTGCGCTAAAGCTTTATGGCGAAGCGGGCGTTGTTATCGCGACCTTCATTCTTACTTTCGTGATTCTGATTTTCGCTGAAGTCACCCCTAAAACAATCGCTGCTTATCACCCAGAGCGGGTCGCCTTCCCCGCCAGCGTTATCCTGCTGCCGTTAATGACTTTACTCTATCCTTTTGTGTGGGTCGTGAACCACATGTCTAACGCACTAGTCAGATTATTTGGCATCAATCCTGCCAAGCATGACGAGCAATCATTAAGCGGTGAAGAGTTACGCAGTATTGTTGGCGATGCTGGCAGTAGAATTCCGCAACAACACCAAGGGATGTTGCTAAATATTCTCGACTTAGAACATATGGACGTTGACGATATATTAGTGCCGCGCAATGAAATAGTTGGCATCGATCTAAATAGCAGTGACGAAGAAATTGCCGAGCAAATCACCTCCAGCGACTACACCCGTCTGCCAGTGTTCAGAGAGCATATAAACTCAATCGAAGGGATTTTTCATTTACGCCATTCAGTCTTGGCATTTAAAGATGGTACTTTGGATAGAGAGACTTTGATCGAGCTACTATCAGAGCCGTATTTTATTCCGGAAAACACTCCCCTCAACGTACAGCTCGCCAACTTTCAAAAAGAAAAAAATCGTGTTGGCATTGTTGTCGATGAATATGGCGATGTTATGGGCCTAGTTGCTCTTGAAGATATACTAGAAGAAATTGTTGGCGACTTTACCTCAAACATTGCCGAGACTATCGAAGAAATTTTGCCACAAAATGACGGCAGCTTTATGATTGAAGGAACTGCTGGCGTTCGAGATATCAATAAAGCCCTAGACTGGGATCTACCTACCGAAGGGCCGAGAACGTTGAATGGTCTATTGATAGAGCATTTAGAGTCATTTCCGGATGCTAGTTGCGGAGTAGAAATAGGCAACTATCAATTTGAAATTATCGATGCTGCAGACAAGAAAATTGAAGTAGTAAGAGCAACCTTAAAAGACCAAGGCACCACCAACGACTAAGCTTTAATAATACACTTGGCCTTACAGCACAAAGCCACTGTCTGCGCGGCGCTGGTTAACTAGTTTCAATACTTCACGGCGCTGGTCATTTCTATACGAGCCCCACGCCGTTATTTCATCACCACTGCGAAAGCAGCCAGCGCAAATATCATTTTCATCTAAATAGCAGATTGCCACGCAAGGCGACTCAACCATTTTTTCTTTCTCAGTCAAAACGCTTGTCCTTTTCCATTTCGGCATTAAATAATGCGCTGTTATCGACATAACTAGCCGCTCCAAGCAATAATAATTCCTGCATTTCAGGGTTTAGCTCTTTCTTAATTTTAGCAGGGCTACCTAAGACCATAGAACCGTCTGGTATTTCCATACCTTCTGGCACCAACGCATTAGCGCCAATTAAACAACCCTTACCGATTTTTGCGCCATTAAGTACTACCGCATTTATTCCGACCAAACTGCCATCACCTATGGTCGCACCATGGATCATCGCCTTATGCCCAACAGTAACGTTTTTACCTATAGTAATCGGCGAGCCCGGATCTACGTGTAATACGCTGCCATCTTGAATATTAGATCCTTCACCGATAACGACACTGTCATTTTCAGCACGAA
This sequence comes from Porticoccus sp., assembly GCA_047628915.1. Classification (GTDB taxonomy): domain Bacteria; phylum Pseudomonadota; class Gammaproteobacteria; order Pseudomonadales; family CAWVSB01; genus CAWVSB01. The sequence goes on from JBLHWB010000007.1 coordinate 19,739, forward strand.
TAACCACATTAAACCAAACGCTGGTGTTAGCCTCTAATGTGACATCGCCTACTATCGTCGCGTTAGGTGCAATAAAATGCCCGTCACCTTTTAGTGTTAACTGCTTGTCTTTTAATTTATATATCATCGTTATCTCCGTTTAAAACTGCTCTACTTTTAATGCGTCAAAAGCTATTTCTTCGTAGGGGTGTGCCGACTTTAATGCAGCTATCGCCGTTTCAATATAAATATCTGCGCAAACCATTTCTACTCGATACTCATCAACTATAGCCAATTTATTTAAATCGCCAATAAATGGTTTGGCATAGTCGTTAGGCTGAAACTGCCCTTCACCTAACACCTGCCAACAGCATTTTTGATAATCTCCGATACTTCCAGCCCCAGCATTAAACAGCACTGTTTTAACAAGCTCTAAATGACTTTCAGGCACATAGAAGCATAGCTTATACATGATCAACTAAGTCAGGTATTGGTTGCTCAAACTGTTGGTAAAATTGTTCCCTAAACTCCATAAAGCGACCATTATCCAAGGCCGTTCTAATATTTTCCATCACCGTTTGATAATAACGCAGATTGTGAATCGTATTAAGTTGAGCACCTAAAATTTCTTTACACTTATCTAAGTGGTGTAAATAACTCCGAGTGAAATTTTGACAAGTGTAGCAGTCACAATTTTTATCTAATGGGTCTAAATTCATTTTATTACTAGCGTTGCGTAGCTTCACCACACCAGTAGATGTAAATAAATGTGAGTTACGTGCATTGCGGGTTGGCATTACACAGTCAAACATATCAATACCGCGGGCAACACCTTCCACTAAATCAAGCGGCGTACCCACACCCATTAAATACCGCGGTTTATCGCTTGGCATTTTATACGCGACTACGTCTAACATGCGGTACATTTCATCTTTGGGCTCACCCACCGACAAACCGCCTATAGCGTAACCATCAAAACCAATATCAGTTAAACCATCGCGCGAGCGGTCACGTAAATGCTCATACATACCGCCTTGAATAATGCCAAACAATGCAGCGCTGTTATCACCATGAGCCGCTTTACTGCGCTTAGCCCAACGCAATGACAGCTCCATTGAGTCTTCAGCTTCTTTTTCAGTCGCAGGGAACGGTGTGCACTCGTCAAAAATCATCACCACATCAGCGCCTAAGTCACGCTGAACTTGCATTGACTCTTCTGGCCCCATAAACACTTTATCGCCATTAACTGGCGACCTAAAATGCACACCCTGTTCGGTAATTTTGCGCATATCGCCTAAACTGAATACCTGAAAACCACCAGAATCAGTCAGTATCGGGCCGTCCCAGCCCATAAAGTCATGCAGGTCACCATGAGCCTTAATAATGTCTGTGCCTGGGCGCAGCCATAAGTGAAAGGTATTACCTAATAAAATTTGCGCACCGGTAGCTTGCACATCTTTTGGCGTCATCCCTTTTACCGTGCCATATGTTCCCACTGGCATAAATGCTGGAGTTTGCACATCACCGCGCGGAAAACTCATACAACCTCGACGCGCCAAACCCTCTTTCTTAGCGAGAGTGAAATTCATTCTACATTCGCTGCTCATGCGTTTTCTACCAAGCGCTGGCGCATTAACGAAGTATGATTTGGGGTGATAAACATTGCGTCTCCATAACTAAAAAATCGATACTTATTTTCAACCGCATGGCTGTATGCGTGCAGAATATTGTCTTTACCCGCAAATGCGCTAACCAACATGATCAAGGTGGATTCTGACAAATGAAAGTTGGTGATCAAGGCGTCTACGCAGTTAAACTGATAACCGGGATAGATAAAGATATCAGTATCATCACTTATTGGCTTTATTTTCCCGTTTTTTGTCGCCGACTCTAAACAGCGCACACTCGTTGTACCCACCGCTACGACTTTGCCACCATTAGCTACCGTATGCTCCACAACATCACATACTTCTTGGGACACTTCGATAGTTTCGCTGTGCATTATGTGGTCTTCTAGGTCGTCAGCACGCACTGGCTGAAATGTACCAGCGCCAACGTGCAAAGTCACAAACGCGGTATTAACGCCTTTAGCAGTAATTGCCTGCATCAAATTTTCATCAAAATGAAGGCCAGCGGTAGGCGCTGCAACCGCACCCGGCGTTTTAGCATAAACTGTTTGATAGCGATCTAAGTCCGTAGACTCATCGGGCCGGTCGATATAGGGAGGTAATGGTATATGCCCTATATCTTCCAATACTTTTAACACCGGCGAATCAAAACACAGTTCGAACAGAGTATCTTGTCTACCAGTGACCACGACCCGCTCGCCAGACAGTTCATCGTCTCGGTTAAATAAACTAATATTACTGCCGGCCTTAGGCGACTTACTGGCACGCACGTGAGCCAGAGCATTGCGCTCATCGACAATACGCTCAATTAGTATCTCTAACTTACCTCCGGTGTCTTTTTGGCCAAACAGACGCGCAGCAATAACCTTAGTGTTGTTGAAAACTAACAGGTCGCCGGCGTTTAGCTGACCTAATACATCAGGGAATCTCTTGTCCTGTAACTGGCCATCGTGTCCGTTCAGACACAACAGGCGACTACCCACCCGAGACTCTGTCGGATAGCGGGCGATTAGCTCATCAGGGAGCTCAAATTGAAAATCAGTACGTTTCATAAGTAATTGACTATATTACCAGCGATTGTCGGTATCAAAATTTGCGCGCAGAGTAGCTGAAAACAACTAAATTGGCCAGAGGCATTAGTTTTGTTGCAACTGTATTGATGATTGCTATAATGCCGTCCGCAATGCCAGTGTGGTGGAATTGGTAGACACGACGGATTCAAAATCCGTTGCCTTTAAAAGCGTGGCGGTTCGAGTCCGCCCACTGGTACCAAATACAAAATGCTCACCTTTTTAGGTGGGCATTTTTTATTTGTGCCTTTGGTCGACGAGAACCGCCTTCGGTTCGATCAACAGCAACGCTGTTCAGGCGACGGAGCGGAGCGACGGCGGTCGAAGACCGAGGGCAAAGCCCGAGTCAGTCCGCCCACTGGTACCAAATACAAAAT
>JBLHWB010000008.1:0-21299 GCA_047628915.1 Porticoccus sp.
TGCATTCAGATTTACCGATGGCCCCAGCTGATCCTTTGTACTTAGCATGGGCGGCGGTTACGCGTGACACGCTTGACGGCGGTAGGGTAAGGCCAGAGCTAGGTTTGTCGGTTGATAAAGCACTTAGAGCAATTACTATTGATGCGGCTTATTCATGGCGGATGGAAGATGAGATTGGCAGTATTGCAGCTGGTAAAGTGGCTAACTTTACGGTTCTTGATGAGAATCCTTATGAGGTTGTGCCAGAGCGTCTTAAGGATATTGGGGTTTGGGGGACTGTTTTTGAAGGGAGAGTTTTTCCGGTTTCCCGTTAGTCTTTGATCTTAAAGCTACGAAGCACCAATCCATTCTCGATTACGAGAAAACCTATAAAACAACCACCCCATAGAAACACTCCTAGCCAAATTCCAAGCCACAAACGCCAACCACAATCCATGATTGCCCAGTTCACGAGTAAAATACCAAACCGGCGCATAAACAAAAATACTCGCCAGCAGCATAGAATCCCGCATGGCTTTAGATTTCCCTGCCCCTACAAATATCCCATCCAACAAATAACTCCACACCGAAACCAGCGGCAACATAAGCAGCCAAATATAATATTCCCCAACAATATTCTTAACCGCAGCTATGTCGGTAAATAAATTTTGTAATGCAGTCTCACCAATTAAAAACAAAGCAGTGATAAAGCAGGCAATTACCAACGACCATTGAAAGCAGCCTTGGCAGGTGGCGTAAAACACGTCGAGTTTTCTACCCCCTACCGCCTTGCCAATGAGTGCTTCGGCTGCATGCGCTACACCGTCTAATCCAAAGGCCACCGCCAACAGTAAATTCATTAAAATAGCATTGGCAGCGAGGACATCGTCACCTTGCCTTGCCCCTTGGGCGGTAAAGAACATAAAGGCGAGAAGTAGCACAACAGTGCGCACAAATAGGTGGCGGTTGACGTTAATCAGTTCTTGGTAGGCGGCAAACTTATTTAGTCCGGCGTCTCTCCAAAAACTAAATATTTTGGGGTTAAAGTAAAGCAGGCAGCCAATACCTAAAACTAGACCAAGGTACTCTGCGATTACGCTGGCAATGGCGGCGCCATCGCTGTGCAGTTCTAGAACGATAATAAACAACCAATCTAGTATTATGTTGGTGAAATTGGTTCCGACTAATATAATTAGCGGTATTTTGGGTTTTTGTTGGCCTAAAAACCAACCAACAATGGCGTAGGTGATGAGGGCAGCAGGTGCGCTCAATAGGCGGATATTGATGTATGAGCTGGCCAAGGCCATTGATTCAGGGTTATAACCCACCAAATTCACCATATGCGGCACGAATGGTGGGAATAACACCGTAATGGCAAGGCCAATCATTAAGCCAATACTAATGGCGCGCAGTAGGATGTTGATAGCTTTGTCTTGCTGCCCTGCCCCAAATGCTTGAGCTGACAAGCTAGTGGTGCCCATGCGCAAAAAGCTAAAAGCCCAATAAACAAGGCCAATAACCGATCCACCAATAGCGACGGCACCTAGGTAGCGGGCGTCGCCCAAGTGCCCCAAAATTGCGGTATCGACCAAGCCCAGCAATGGAATCGATAAATTAGTGAGTACCATTGGCCAGGTAAACGACCAAATATCTTGGTGTAGCGTTTTACTTGTGCGCATGGTTTGGTGGGCTACCTACATTTAATAGTGCTTATACTTATAAGTTATATGGCGTTACTACATAAGGGTTTGCTATACTTACGTCCCATTGTCGCACCTCAAAAGGGAGCGTGACTAGCCAAACACAACAAATAGTGTCTAGTATAGGCTTTACCCACCATATATTGTGGGGGGTAGAGTTTTTGGTGTTTCTGATAAAAGATCAGAACAATTAAACATTAGCTCAAATCTATTGCGGCCTGAGTTGGGGCTAAAATAACTGAACAAAGTGCAGGTTTGAGTGTTAGAAAACGTAACTTGGAGATCTGTGAGTATGTCCTTACGAGCAAAGCGGCTTAGGCAGCTAGTGCTTTTACCCTTCCTTGGCCTTTCGGCAATGGTGGGTATGAGTAGTGCAGCTTACGCAGAAGCGGAACGCTGGCAAACAAATATGCCAGAGAGTATCACCGCCATAGGCAAAGACATTTATGACCTACATATGCTGATATTTTATATCTGCGTAGTGACAGGTATATTTACGTTTGCTTACTTATTTTACTCTATTTATGCGTATCGGAAATCTAATGGCGCTGTGTCGGCAAATTTTCATGAAAATTTGACGGCAGAAATCAGCTGGACTGTTGTTCCTGCGATTATTTTGATCATTATGGCTTTCCCCGCCACTAAGACAATGATCGACATTTACGATACTGAAGATGCTGACCTAGATATTTTAATCACCGGTTATCAGTGGAAGTGGAAATATGAATACCTTACTGAAGATGGCGAGAATGTCGCTTTCTTTAGTAATTTGGCGACCAGCCAAGACGAAATTTATGGCCGTGCGCCCAGAGGCGAAAACTACTTGTTAGAAGTAGATGAGCCAATGTACTTACCGGTAGGTAAAAAAGCACGTTTCTTGGTTACAGCTAATGATGTTATCCACTCGTGGTGGGTGCCTGATCTAGCGGTTAAAAAAGATGCTATTCCTGGCTTTGTTAACGAGATGCATGCGACGCCTCTAGTAGAGGGAACCTATCGCGGCCAATGTGCAGAGCTTTGTGGCAAAAGCCATGGCTTTATGCCAATCGTTGTTAACGTCACCAGCGAAGAAGAGTTCAACGCTTGGCTGGCTGAAAAACGAGCTGGCGCAGCGGAGCTGAAAGACTTGATGGCTTTGACATTGTCTTTGCCAGAGCTGGTAGAGCGCGGTGAAGGGGTTTATCAAAAGAACTGTTTAGCTTGTCATGGTGCTAACGGAGAAGGCGGCATTGGTAAAGTACTTGCCGGTTCTTCTTATCCATTAGGTGATCAGGCGACTAATATTGCACTGATGGTTAATGGTGTGCCGGGGTCTGCAATGGCAGCTTTTGGCGCACAACTTAATGATTTAGATTTAGCCGCAGTAATTACTTACCAGCGCAATGCGTTTGGTAACAACATGGGCGACAGCGTACAAGCTATCGACGTATTCAACTACAAGAAAGGCCAATAGTAATGGGTGACGTTCATCATGGCCCTGCTAAGGGCTTAAGCCGGTGGTTTTTTACCACCAATCATAAAGACATTGGCACACTCTACCTTTGGTTTAGTGCCCTTATGTTTATCACTGGCGGCGCATTCGCTATGATTATTCGTGCTGAGTTATTTCAGCCGGGTATGCAGTTAATTGAACCAAATTTCTTTAACCAAATGACGACTATGCATGGTTTGATTATGGTTTTTGGGGCGATTATGCCGTCATTCGTTGGCTTGGCTAACTGGCTAATTCCAATGATGATTGGCGCGCCGGATATGGCGCTACCACGCATGAATAACCTTAGCTTCTGGTTGCTACCATTTGCTTTTGCTGTACTTCTTTCTTCGTTGTTTGTTGAGGGTGGTGCGCCAAACTTTGGTTGGACGTTCTATGCGCCACTATCAACTACTTATGCCCCCCCAAGTGTCACCTTCTTTATATTTGGTGTTCACGTAATGGGTGCTTCGTCAATAATGGGCTCGATTAACATTATTGCGACTGTAATGAATATGCGCGCGCCTGGCATGACTTACATGAAGATGCCAATGTTTGTATGGACTTGGGTGATCACTGCATTCCTCTTGATTGCTGTAATGCCAGTGTTGGCAGGTGCGGTAACCATGATGCTGCTCGATATTCACTTCGGTACGTCGTTCTTTAGCGCGGCCGGTGGTGGTGATCCTGTGTTGTTCCAGCATGTATTCTGGTTCTTCGGTCATCCAGAGGTATATATCATTATCTTGCCAGCGTTTGGTGTGGTTTCTCAAATCATCCCAACATTCTCGCGCAAGCCATTGTTTGGTTACGACTCTATGGTTTACGCCACAGCGTCGATTGCGTTCCTATCGTTCATCGTATGGGCTCACCATATGTACACAGTAGGTATGCCATTAGCGGGTGAGTTGTACTTTATGTATGCCACTATGCTGATTGCGGTGCCAACCGCGGTTAAGGTATTTAACTGGATTACCACAATGTTCCGCGGCTCGATTACCCTCGAGACGCCAATGTTGTTCTGTATCGGTTTCGTATTCTTGTTCACTATTGGTGGCTTTACCGGCTTGATGCTGGCAATTGCGCCAGCTGACCAGCAATACCATGACACCTATTTTGTAGTAGCTCACTTTCACTATGTAATGGTGGCAGGCGCGGTATTCTCGATGACAGCTGCGGTGTACTACTGGTTGCCTAAGTGGTGTGGTCGTATGTACGACGAGAAAATGGGTAAAGCAAACTTCTGGATTTCATTCATTGGTTTCAACTTAACTTTCTTCCCACAACACTTTGTCGGTTTGGCTGGTATGCCTCGCCGAATTCCTGATTACGCATTGCAGTTTGCTGATTTCAACATGATGTCTAGTATCGGTGCCTTCATTTATGGTGCATCGCAAATACTATTTATCTTCATTGTTATCCGCACAATCATATCTGGTAAAAAAGTGGACGACCCTCAAGTTTGGGAAGGTGCTGAAGGTTTGGAGTGGACGGTTGCCACGCCAGCGCCATACCACACATTTAGTGTGCCGCCAGAAGTTAAGTAAACAATATTGTAAAGCGGAGATATTAATATGTCAGAAGATATCCAGGAGCAATCTGTTGGGCGCCTCGTTGGCAAGCTTTCGCTATTAGCGGTTGGGATGTTTGGTTTTGCCTTTGCGCTAGTGCCTTTATATGACGTGTTCTGCGAAATAACTGGTTTAAACGGCAAGACCCAAACCAAGGCATATACCGCAGTTGACGTGGTGGTTGACGAAACTAGAACCATTAAGGTGCAATTTATTGCCACCAATAATGACGGCATGACATGGGAATTTGGCCCCAGTAAAAGTACTGTGCGGGTGCATCCTGGGGCTTTAGAAGAGACAGTATTTTTAGCTAAAAACCCAACTGACGCTTTTATGATTGGTCAGGCTATTCCCAGTGTTATGCCATTAAAGGCAGCAGAATACTTTCACAAAACGGAATGCTTTTGCTTTAACCAGCAAATGCTCCAAGCTGGTGAAGCGGTAGAAATGCCGCTGAAGTTTATTGTGGATCAAGATTTGCCGAAAGATGTGAAAACCATCACTTTGTCATACAGCTTGTTTGATGTAACTGAGCGCGTTGCAGCAAACTAAAAAACTTTCTTGTTAGAAAATTGAATACGGAGAAATAACATGGCAGAGCATCAAAGCTATTACGTGCCAGAACAAAGCAAGCTTCCACTGCTGTTAGCGACAACTGTTGCGATAATGATTGTTGGAGCTGCAGGCGGATTTAATGCCGCTACCTTTGAGAGCGGCAATGGCAGCTTGTCTTGGTACTTGTGTATTGCCGGCTTTATAGGTTTTTGTTCGGTATTGTTTGTGTGGTTTAGTACCGCAATTAAAGAGAATCGTGCGGGCCTAAACAGCGCACAACTAAAACACTCTTATGTAATTGGTATGTACTGGTTCATCTTTTCAGAAGTGATGTTTTTTGCCTGTTTCTTTGGCGTACTGTTTTATGTGCGGAACTTGTCGGGCCCTTGGCTGGCTGGAGAAGGCTCTAATTTTGAAACTGGCAAGCAGTTATGGGACGGCTTTGTATATAGCTGGCCGCCAGAGGCAACTCCACAGCAGGCTATTGGTGGCGTGGCTAATCAAATTCAAGCAAATACGGGTACGTTTAACTCGTCAGAAGAGCAAGTGCCATTAGTGCTAGCTTTGGTGAATACACTATTGCTATTAACGTCTAGTGTGACTTGTCACTTTGCCCATACTGCAATGAAGAATAATGCACGAGGTAAATTCAATGCATTTTTGGGTCTTACTTTAGTTTTAGGTTTTACTTTCGTTGCAGTGCAAGCTTATGAGTACTATGAAGCTTATGTTCATCTTGGGTTGACTCTCGAGTCAGGTATCTACGGGTCAACGTTCTTCATTCTAACGGGCTTTCATGGGTTTCACGTTTGTTTGGGCGCGATCATGCTGTCTGTGCAATGGCTGCGTTCCGTTCGAAAAGGTCACTTCAGTTCTACCGACCAGTTCGGGTTTGAAGCTTCTAGCTGGTACTGGCACTTTGTTGACGTAGTATGGGTAGGTCTATTTTTGTTCGTTTATATTATCTAAACGACTAGTCATTTACTTCTTGGGATGCAGCTAGTTTCGCATCCCAAGGAGCTTTAGATGTAATCTCTCCAGTGAAAACTCCATACCCTATCAACAGCATCATTGCTCCAGCCAGAGTTACTCTAACTCCCAGTGAATGCAAAGTCCTCTTTGTCGTACCTTGGTCCTGCGCCAAAAAGTAAAAACTACTAAAGAGACTAATTAGCAGTAGGACAAATAGAACGATGATGGCGATTTTTAATATCATTGTGTTACTCCTAGTAATAATGGCCCGCAGTATAAATGTAAACAGCGAGAGTTTTAACTGAATATGGCGAATAATCAATCTCAGGCAGCAGTTAAATGGAATCCCGGTTGGAAATTAACCGCCTTCGTGCTGTTTTTTTTGCCTATTTTGGTGACGCTAGCATTTTGGCAGCTTGATAGGGCCGAAGAAAAGCGCCAGATTATCGCCAACGAGCAATATAGGCGGGCCCAACTTCCAGTGACTCTCGATCAGCTAGATGAGGCGTCTGCAGCATCCTATATCTCAGTTTTGTTAACGGGTGAGTACGATAACGAGACGCTATTTTTATTAGATAACCAGCAGTATCGAGCCCGTTTTGGTTATGAGATAATCACCCCGTTTTTTGATCTGAACTCAAATCAAACCGTATTAATTAGCAGAGGTTGGGTGCAGGGTAGTTTGGATCGGAGTGAGCTGCCTGTGCTTAAAAAAGTCACCGGTTTACAAAGTTTAGAAGCAGAGATTTATGTCCCCCTGGGCAAGCCATTTTTGTTGGCAGAGCAAATAATGGGACAGGCTTGGCCTAAAGTTATTCAGGCTATTGAAGTTGATAAAATGGCAGCGAGCTTAAGCAGTGACGTGTTCCCCTATGTGCTCAGGCTAAAAGAGGACAACCCTGGTGTTTATGAGCGTCATTGGCAGGTTGTTAATGTGCCGGTACATAAACATACCGGTTACGCCGTGCAGTGGTTTTTGATGGCGATAGTTTTAGTGGGGCTTTATGTAGCTACCGGTTTAGGCAAATTTGGCCACAAAGATAAAGAACAGGATTAATAGTGTAATGAGTAACGAAAGCACAAAGGTAAATAACAGTAAATTAGAAATGTGGTTAATACTGCTTATTCCAATTGTTGGTTTGCTTATTTTTACCTTTATGTATTTCTCTGGCTTTGGTATTCCTGAGACAACAACAAATAAAGGTGATCTGGTTCAGCCACCACGCAGCATTGAAACTGTAACGGTTTATGACGCAGGCAATAACGAATTTATTTATAACGATGGTGTCCACAAGTGGACAATTTTAATTCCAGCTGCAGGCGGCTGTAATACTAGCTGTGAGAGCACTTTATACTTTACCCGTCAGATGCACACTGCATTGGGTAAACAGATGAATGGTTTGCGCCGGTTTTACCTCACCGATCAAAAAAATATTGCACCAATAACCGCAGCACTGCTATTAGCGGACTACCCTAAGGTAGAACGTTTTTTTGTTAACAATAAACAAATGGAACAGTTACTGGGCGATGTAGAGGGCGTTGATTACCGCGATGGCAAAACCTATTTTCTTATTGATCCAATGGGATTTGTGATGATGAGTTATACCGATCAGAATGGGCTCAAAGATTTGCTATCTGATTTGAAATTTTTACTTAAGCAATCGGGTGAAAGCTAATGAGTATCAAATTTAAAACTTCTCACACTATTGTGACTGCAGCAGTTGCATTCGCAGTTACGGTGATAGTATTAGGTGCGTTTACCCGTTTAGTAGACGCAGGCTTGGGTTGTCCAGATTGGCCAGGCTGTTACGGCCATGCGCTATGGCCAAATTCTCATGATGAAATTACCACCGCGAACGAAGCCTTTCCGGATGCTCCGGTAGAGTTAGATAAAACGTGGCCTGAAATGGTGCATCGATATTTAGCGACTGGCTTAGGGCTGTTTACTATTGTTCTGGCTGGCGTTGCGATTAGAAATCGTAAGCAAGGTCATCCGATTAAACTACCTATTTTTCTGTTGGCTTTTATTATTTTGCAAGGCATGTTTGGCATGTGGACGGTGACGTTAAAGTTATGGCCACAAATCGTTACCGCACATTTGATGGGAGGTTTCACCACGTTTTCATTGCTTTGGCTGCTGCGGCTGCGATTATCCAACGACCCTTGGCAACTAAATTCAGCTGAGCGAGTCTGGGCTAAATCCATTCGCCCCTTGGCAATAGCGAGCTTTATTATTGTCATATTGCAAATAGCGCTGGGCGGTTGGCTGACTGCTAATTACGCTGACGTTGCCTGCCCAGATTTACCAACTTGTCAAAACGAATGGCTACCGCCGATGGACTTTACAACCGGTTTTAATTTAACTCAGCATATTGGGCCAAATTATCTTGGAGGGGTTCTAGACAATGAGGCGCGGGTAGCAATTCACTTCAGTCACCGCATTGGCGCGATTATTACCACGATCGCCGTATTATTATTGTCATTTTCATTGCTGCGGCAACAAAGTAGTCGCATAGCAAATTTAGGTAAAGTTTTGGTTGCGGTGCTGTGCTTGCAGGTTGTTTTGGGCCTCAGCAATGTGTACTTTAATTTCCCCATATCGGTGGCAGTAGCACATAACATCGTCGGTGCCACGTTGCTTATTACTATGGTAACTGTGCTGTATAGACTGTATACAGTGAAAGATTTAAATATGGCGACAGAGCAAAGAGATTCCAAATGAACGACTCGGTTATACAGCAAGAAAATAGTCCGGTTAGCTGGCGCGACTACCTAGAATTAACGAAGCCGGTGGTGGTGGCGTTGATGATTCTAACGTCAGTCATTGGGATGTTTTTGTCAGTGCCGGGAATGGTGCCGTGGGAGGTATTGATTTTTGGCAATTTGGGTATTGCCCTATGTGCTGGCTCAGCTGCTGCTGTTAATCACCTAGTTGATCGACGCATTGACATTGTTATGGCGCGGACGAAAAATCGTCCAATCGCACAAGGACGGCTAACTACCCGTGATGCGATTATTTTTGCCTTGGTACTTGGTGTCGCCGGTACAGCAATTTTGTCGATATGGACTAATCAGCTAACGGTTTGGTTAACCTTGGCGTCTCTGTTTGGTTATGCGTTTGTCTACACTATGTATTTAAAGCGTGCGACGCCACAAAATATTGTTATTGGTGGCCTAGCGGGTGCTGCCCCGCCGCTACTAGGATGGACAGCAGTCACCAACTCGCTAGATCCACACGGCTTATTATTAGCACTTATTATTTTTGTTTGGACGCCGCCACACTTTTGGGCATTAGCTATTCATCGCCGTGACGATTATGCCAAGGCAGATATACCCATGTTACCGGTAACCCATGGTATTAAGTTCACTCGCCTGAATATTCTGTTGTATACCGTGTTACTGATTATTGTGTCGTTACTGCCGTTTGTTGTCGGCATGATGGGCGTCCTCTATCTATTTGGTGCACTAGTCTTAGGTGGAGGTTTTTTATATTGGGCAATCATTCTGGTTCGCGGCAATAATACGCAGGCGCCGATGGAGACCTTTAAGTATTCCTCGATTTATTTGATGACCTTATTTTTGGTAATGCTGGTCGATCATTATTTATTTCCTCAAGTTATGGGTAGCTAGCTATGGTTGATCAAACGCAACGCAATATTCGAGTAACCATAATTCTGATTATTGTTTTTATGGTGATTTTGGTTGCAGGCTTCGTAAACCGCATGCTGACGCCGCGCATCATGCACGAAGGTGAAATGAAGGTTAACGGTCTGTATCTTCTTAAAACGCCACGCATTATTAAGCCGTTCGAGTTAGTTGATGAAGACAATCAGCCGTTTACCTTGCAACAACTGGAAGGCAAGTGGACATTGGCGTTTTTTGGTTTTACTTATTGCCCAGACATCTGCCCTACTACACTGGCGACGCTGAAAAGATTTAAGGACTTCATGGGCGATTCCAAATATATGGACGATACTCAAGTTTTGCTAGTTACCACCGATCCTGCTCGTGATACTCCAGACAAGCTAAACGAATATTTGGAGTTTTTTGACTCTGAGTTTAAAGGGGTCACAGGTGACTTTATGGCTTTGCAAAGTTTTGCCACCAATCTAAATGCGGCCTTTACCAAAGTACCTTTAAAAAACGGCGACTATACAATTGATCATACGGCTAATGTGGTGCTGATTAACCCTTATGGCCATTATCACGCGTTTTTTAAATCGCCGATAGATGCCACTAAAGTAAAAATTACCTATCAGTCAGTGAGGCGTACTTTCGATTAATAAATATTGCGACTAATTATAGGCGGCCGTGGGTCGCCTTTTTTGTGACCTATTGTTGATGGCAATATAGTTTTTAGCGCTATGTTTTTTGCTGCAACAACATTGAGGCTGCAAAAAGGCCTGCGCATACAGTTACGATTGATGGCCCCGCCGGAGTGTCCCATTGCAGCGACATAAGGATGCCGCCAATAACTGCAAGCATGCCAACGGCAACAGCAAATAGCGCCATTTGTTCGGGCGAGCGGGCAAGCCTTCGGCTAGTCGCAGCGGGAATAATTAATAGGGCAGTGACCAAAATCACCCCGACAACCTTCATGCCGACAGCAATCACTAAAGCCATCATTATCATAAATAAATTATTTAGAAGCTTTACTCGCCTGCCTTCAACCTCTGCCAATTGCTCTTGCACGCAAATGGCAATAAAGCTGTGCCAGTTTATTAATAACAGCGGCATAACAATGAGCATAACCACGCCGATTAATATTAATTCCTTAGTTGTCACGGCGAGGACATCACCAAATAGAATGCTCTCTAAATCGACGATAACGCCTGGCAGCAGGCTAAGTAGTACTAAGCCAATAGCTAGGCTGCCATGAGACAAAATACCTAAAATTGTGTCGCTACTAAGATTAGAGTTGCGGCTTAATATTGATAGTAAAACTGCAATAATGACGCTGGCAATGATCACTCCAAGCGTCGTAGGCAGAGAAAATAGTAGCGCTAAGCCAAAACCAAGTAAGGCGGCATGAGCTAAAGTTTCGCCAAAATATGCCATCCGTCGCCATACCACCATTGATCCCATCGGGCCGGTCATCAGGGTTAAACAGAGTCCTGCTACTAGGGCATAAATCATAAAATCTGGCATGAGTCTGCCCTATTTTTCGTTGGCATTATGGCTGCAACTTTCGCCGTGTTCATGAGTATGGTCGTGATGATGAGTGTATAACGCTAATGCCGAATCTAAGGGTTTACCGAACAGCTCCAAATATGCGGGGTGAGCACTTACTATGTCTGGGTGACCTTCACAACATATATGTTGGTTCAGGCAGACCACGGTATCTGTTTCGGCCATTACTAAATGCAAGTCATGGGAAACCATGAGTACGCCGCAGTTTAATTGGTCACGCAGTTGCCCTATTAACCGATAAAGTGCGGCTTGGCCGGCAATGTCTACACCCTGCACGGGTTCGTCTAAAACCAACAGATTGGGCTTACGTAAAATGGCTCTTGCCAGCAATACTCGCTGTTGCTCGCCGCCGCTTAGGTTTTGCATAGCTTGCCCTAGCAACCCGGTGATACTCACAGTTTGTGCGGCAATTTTAATCTCATCTTTGCTGGCCTTGGCTAAGGCCAAAAAGCGCTCAACCGTCAGCGGCAAGTGCGGGCTTAGTTGTAATTGCTGCGGCATGTAGCCAACGCGTAACTTAGCGTTGGTTTGTAAGGTGCCGCTGTCATGTTTTTCTAGGCCTAACAAAATTTTCAACAAGCTGCTTTTACCAGCACCGTTAGGACCAATAATGGTGACGATTTCTCCGCGACTAACCTGCATCGAAATATCCTGCAAAATAGTTTTTCCGCCACGAGCAAAACTTAGTTTTTTAGCGTCAATTAACATGGTTTATTCCTGACATGCTGGGCATAAGCCAACAATTTCGATGACTTCATGTTCTACCGTAAAACCCGCTGATTTGGCCGTGTAGTTAATAGCTTTGGTTAGCGGTGGTGATAAAATTTCTTCAGTGTTGTCACAGCTTGAGCAAATGAAAAATTGCCCGCTATGTTTTTGGTTTGGCTCGCAACAACCGATAAATGCGTTAAGCGAATTGAGGCGATGCACAAGGCCTTGTTCTAACAAAAAATCTAATGCTCGGTAGACAGTTGGTGGGGCTACCGATTTGGTGTTGCCGCCCTGCTCTGCTTGCGCTTGTTTTAGTAAATCCATTAAGGCGTAAGCACCAAGTGGTTTATGACTGCGCCATACTAATTGTAAAACTTGAGCGCGCAATGGCGTTAAGCGTGCACCGTTGTCACTGCATAATCGGGCCGCTGTATTCAGTGCATCTTCGATACAGTGCTGATGATTATGTGAAGTAAATGCACTATTTGCTGCCATTGTGATTCTGTCTATAGCCATTTTGTTATAATATAACATACTGTTTTCATGAGAAGGTTAAGTAGTTTTGCTAAAGAGTAATAGTTGGGTTTATATTTTGCTGTTTGTCTTAATGGGGCAAGTGTCTGGGGCCAAGGCTGCGACAGTGATTACCAGTAGCCATCCTCTGGCAATGATAGCGGCAGAACTGGCGCCTACAGCATTAACTATTGAGTCTATTGGCGGTAGCAATCACAGCCTTCATCATCAAGGCTTTAAACCGTCACAGATAAAGCGGGTTAATGATGCTGACTTGGTATTGTGGTTAGGTGCCGAAATGGATGCAGGGTTTATCAAGGTTGTGGCGCAAGCTGATCCACAAGCGATAAAAGACTTAGGGGCCTTAGTTAGCTTGCGCAAACCCCTGTCCTTTGTTGGCGGTGATAAGGATCATCAGCAGGGAGATGTGCATGTTTGGCTGAATCCTAGCAATGCGCAAACTCTAGCGGCGGAGATCTCCGTTCAATTAATAGCCAAATGGCCGCAATATCAAAATGAAGTCGATAGAAATCTTCGCCAATTGAGTATTAAAATAGACGCCATCAGTAATGAATATCTGGAAAAAAACGACAATAGAGATTTTTTAGCTTTACATGATGCGTATGGACATTTAGCAGCGTTTTATGACCTAAATTCTCTCGGTTCGATAGTTGGTGGTGGCGGCGAAAAGCCTGGTGCGCAGCATTTATGGCAGCTTGAAAAGCAGTTAAGCAAGCGCACTGCGGTATGCATTTTGGTCCAGCCTCAATTTAGTCAGCGCTATTTGGCTTCGGTTGGCAAAGTGGTTGAGCTAGTTATTGTAGAGATTGATCCTGCGGCCAGCGGTTATGCTGTCGCCAACGGCGAGTTTATTCGTTATAGCATGGAGACCGCAGAGAGTTTAGCGACATGCTTAAGGTTAGAAAATAAGGGGTAGTATGAGGCGGGCTAGCCGCCTCTAGGTTTTAATAACGCAGTTGAAATGAAGAGCTAAGCCGGTTGTTAATATCTGCCGACAGTCTTTCTTCCATTGTTGCTAGCTGTTTGGTTAGCAATTTCTCAGCTTCCATCTCACTAGCCATGCTGGTTACATCTATGTCGCGCACAATATTGTGCGGCGCAGCGGTGGCAAAAGCCGGTTCCAAGTCTGTCTGTTCGAAGGCATAGACATTGCTGCTTATTGCTCCGCTCAGAGCGATCAGTAGTGGAACTAACATTGGTAATTTGTTCATAACATTCCCCTCAAAGTTGCGGGCGCCTGATTTAGTACTGCATGTGCATGGCGCATTACGCGAGTGTTACCTAAGGTATCACTTAATTTGTATAATTCAAGCTTTTGGTTAAAAAAAGATCAATTACTTTACAATTACGGGCTTGTTTACACTATTTTCATCAAAATAGATCACTTTAAGTGTTACTTTTTGTTGCCTAGGTAACATTTTTTAATATTATGTTTGCTAGCCTGTGGAGAAAGACGCTAGATAATGTTGTCCTGCGGTGGTCTTTTTGATGGTGATGACGTTTAATCATGGCTGCGAACCACAAACTTTATGCAGGCACAAATAGACCCATGGCAGACACAAATACGGCCCCGATTATTCTCGTAGACGGATCTTCTTACTTATATAGAGCATTTCACGCCCTTCCAGAGTTAGTTAACTCTAAAGGTTTGCCGACGGGCGCCGCTAAAGGTGTAATCAATATGATTCGCCGGTTAATAAAAGATTACCCAGGCTCTACGGTTGCGGTTATTTTCGATGCCAAAGGTAAAACCTTTCGAGACGATATTTATCCAGCATATAAAGCCAACCGACCTTCTATGCCGGATGAACTGCGCAGCCAAATTGAACCTATTCACAAGATGATTGCAGCCATGGGTTTGCCGCTAGTGGTGGTGCCAGGCGTTGAGGCTGACGATGTTATCGGTACTTATTGCCAGCAAGCGACTGAGCAGCAAGTGTCGGTGATTGTATCCACCGGTGATAAGGATTTAGCACAGTTAGTTAACAAGCATGTGACGTTGATTAATACCATGACAAACGTGGTAATGGACCCGGCGGGAGTTGTGGAAAAATTTGGGGTTGGCCCAGAGTTAATTATCGACATGTTGGCGTTAATGGGAGACAAGGTTGACAACATTCCTGGGGTGCCAGGTGTGGGCGAGAAAACAGCATTGGGTTTGCTACAAAGCTTGGGTGGCATAGATGCAATTTATGCCAACTTAGATGCGGTAGCAGATGTTCCCGTTAGAGGTGCTAAAAAATTAGGCGACAAGCTTGCGGCTGAAAAAGCTAACGCTTACCTCTCCTACCAGCTGGCAACAATAAAGCTGGATGTAGAGTTAGATGCTGGCATAGAAGAGTTGAAGCAAACTGAACAGGATGATGAAGCGCTGCAAACAATCTTTGCTGAAATGGAATTTAAGTCTTGGCAGAAAAAAGGTGGCACCGATAAAGGCAGCGCTGATGATAAAACTGTCGGCGCCAATGTGGCTGGTGATTATGAGTTAGTGCTAACCAGTGAAGCGTTTACTTCATGGCTTATTAAGCTTGCCCAAGCTGAGCAGTTTGCCTTTGATACTGAAACCACTAGCGTGGAATATATGGCAGCCAAAGTAGTTGGTGTGTCGTTTGCGGTGGCGGCGGGGAGTGCGGCGTATGTGCCATTTGCGCATGACTATATAGACGCACCAGAACAGCTCAGTGAAGAGTTTGTACTAGGCCAGTTAAAGCCATTGTTGGAAGATGCTGGCAAGGCAAAGATAGGCCAGAACTTAAAGTATGACGCCCATGTATTAAAGAATCATGGTATTGCCATGCGTGGAATGAAATACGACACCATGCTGGAATCTTATGTTAATAATTCTACTGCCAGTCGTCATAATATGGACTCCTTGGCGCAACATTATCTGGATTTAAAAACCGTTAGTTTTGAAGAGGTGGCAGGCAAGGGCGCTAAACAGCTAACGTTTAATCAGGTAAGTCTAGATATTGCTGCGCCATACGCGGCTGAAGATGCAGACATTACGCTGCGCTTGCATGAAGAAATTTATAGCCAATTAAAGCGTGAAAAAAAATTACTTAATGTTTTTAATGAGCTAGAAATGCCTTTGCTGCCAGTGTTAGCGAAGGTTGAGCAAAACGGCGCTTTGCTAGATGTTGCTTTACTACAACAGCATAGTATAGAGCTCGGTAAACGTTTAGAGGAGCTAGAAAAACAGGCTTATGAGCTGGCCGATCAGCCATTTAACTTGGCATCGCCTAAGCAGTTAGGCGAGATATTATTTGAAAAATTAAAGCTACCAGTATTGAAAAAAACTAAAAAGGGCGCGCCTTCTACAGCCGAAGAAGTGCTGCAAGAGTTGGCTTTAGATTATCCCTTGCCGAAGGTGCTAATGGAGTACCGAGGTTTAGCAAAATTAAAGTCGACCTATACTGACACCTTGCCATTAATGGTTGATAACTCGAACAGGGTTCATACGTCTTATCAACAGGCGGTAACCGCGACTGGCAGGCTGTCGTCAACTAATCCTAATTTACAAAACATACCGATTAGAAATGCCGAAGGACGGCGTATTCGCCAGGCGTTTATTCCGCCGCAAGGCTATACCATGGTGGCCGCTGATTACTCGCAAATTGAATTGCGCATAATGGCGCATTTGTCAGGCGATCAGGGCTTGCGCAATGCCTTTGCACAAGGTTTAGACATTCACCGTGCAACCGCTGCAGAGGTATTTGGCGTTAGCTTAGAAGAGGTTAGCACTGAGCAGCGCCGCAGTGCTAAAGCGATAAATTTCGGTCTTATATATGGGATGTCGGCGTTTGGCTTAGCCAAGCAGTTAGATGTCGGCCGTCATCAAGCCCAAGAATATATGGATTTATATTTTGATCGCTATCCTGGTGTCGCTCATTTTATGGATGACATAAAAGTACAGGCAAAAGACAAAGGCTATGTTGAAACCTTGCGCGGTAGAAGATTGTATTTGCCAAATATCAATGCCAGCAATGGTATGTTACGCCAAGGCGCTGAGCGCACCGCCATTAACGCGCCAATGCAGGGCACCGCGGCAGATATTATTAAGCAAGCAATGATTGACGTTGATAAATGGCTGGAGGCTGACAGTATTGATGCCCGGATGATTATGCAGGTGCACGATGAATTGGTGTTTGAAGTAGCGACGCCAATTGTTGATAGATTTATCCAAACCGCTGCTGTAATTATGGAATCCGCTGCTAAATTAGCGGTGCCGCTGGTGGTTGATGTGGGCCAGGGAGCCAACTGGGACGAGGCGCACTAATATTTATATGAGCTAACTAACTAATTTTAACGCGAAAATAAATTTCGTTAAATAATTAGTACAAATAGAGTGTTCTTTTGAACTTAATCGAGTGCGGGTGTTCTTATTACTGTAAGCGCGACATTGTCGTCTTATCCAGCGGATTTCCCCAAGTTAACGCTGGCATCTACCCTGACTGTTTTCCCCTAAGCAGCCAGGGTTTTTTTTACCTACCGATTAGCCATTGGTTCAATTTAGTCTCTAAAGTATCTACACCTTGTCGTTTTAGTGATGAAAATAGTTGAGCGCTAATGGGCGAAGTACTGCCGGCAATGGCCTTTTCTACCTGTAATAAGGCTGCATTGGCAGGGCCTTTTTTTAGTTTGTCAGATTTAGTTAACAGTAGATGAAGCGGTAACTGTTGTTGTTGGCACCATTGCACCATATTGCTATCGAATGGGGTAAGCGGCCTACGTGAATCCATCACTAATACTAGCCCTTGCAGAGATTTGCGCTCAATAAAGTAAGCCATAATCTCCTTTTCCCAATTTAATTTTACGCTTTCAGGTACTTTGGCATAGCCATAGCCCGGCAAATCAACTAAGCGCTGATCTTCTGTCAAATTAAAGAAATTGAGTAATTGGGTGCGGCCAGGGGTTTTACTCGTTCTAGCTAGACGTGGTTGGCGGGTAAGTGTGTTAAGCGCGCTCGATTTGCCTGCATTAGACCTTCCTGCAAAGGCAACTTCAAAGCCAGTATCTGCCGGACACTGGCTTACTTTAGCGGCGCTGATAGCATATTTAGCATTGTTAAATACCGGCTTTCTTGGTTCTTCAATCATATTTAGACTTAGTTGTGGTTAGCTGTAGTGGTTAGTTTAAGTTCGCGGTTTTGTCGTATATAATGTGCGAGTTAAGCGGTGCGAATTCTATCATGGTAATAACGCGCCTGCTCAGATTCGACTTTCTAGAGGCAATACTATGAACAAAGCAATATTAGTTTTAGCGGCAACTCTATTCAGTGCATCAGCTATCTCGGCTGATCAAGCAGTTATTGATAAGTACAATAAGTCATGTATTGCTTGTCATTCTTCTGGTGCTGCCGGTGCGCCAAAAACAGGTGTCGAGGCAGAATGGGCTTCACGAATTGGTAAAGGTTCAGATGCATTGGTCGCCAGCGTGGTTAATGGCATGGGTGCTATGCCGCCTAAAGGTATGTGTTTTGACTGTTCAAATGATGACTTTAAAGCACTTATTGATTACATGGTTATACCTAAGTAATTTTTATTTTTAATTAGTAGAGAACATCGATGAAAAGCATATTATTAGTAACATTAACGGCGCTAAGCTTGGCTGGATTTGTACAAGCTGAAGGAGACGCTAGCGCAGGCAAAGATAAAGCGATGATGTGTGGCGCTTGTCATGGAGCTGATGGTAATAGTGCGGTGCCTTCTTTTCCTAAGTTGGCCGGTCAAGGCGAGAAATACTTGATCAAGCAAATGAATGACATCCATGAAGGACGCCGTGTTGTGCTAACAATGGCCGGGGTATTAGATAATATGTCGCAGCAAGATATAGCTGACATCGCTGCTTATTATGCTTCGCAAACGGGTACTATTGGTCAAGCGAAAGCAGACCTAGTTGAGCTTGGCGAGCGTATTTATCGCGCTGGTAACAGCGAAATTGGTATTGCTGCTTGTACTGCTTGCCACTCGCCGACCGGCGCAGGTAATGCTCCCGCGGGCTTTCCAAAATTGGGTGGTCAGCATGCCGAGTACATCGAAGCGCAGTTAAAAGCATTTCGTACTGGTGCTGAAGAGCCTGAGAAAGGCCGCGCCAATGATGGTGAAACGCGTATTATGCGAGACATTGTTAGTCGTATGAGCGATTTAGAAATGAGAGCGGTTTCGAGTTATATTCAAGGGCTACACTAAGTTATAGCCGTAGGTTGAAAAGGTGGCTTAGGCCGCCTTTTTTATTGCTGTTTGAGCTCTCAAACACTGAACAATAATATGCTAAAGTTGTCCTTAGCAGTTAAGTGGCAGTTAAATAATTGGAGATAAGAATGTTTAAAAAAGGTTTAGCGATATTGGTTACATGCTTAATGTTTCCGTTGGCAGCGTGCGCTGCTGAAGACAATGCTAAGTTTGTTGAAGGCACACATTTTGAGCGTATTGCCAAGCCAGTGCCATCACGTCACCCTGGTAAAATAGAGGTGGTAGAGTTTTTTTGGTACGGCTGCGTTCATTGTTATAACTTTGAACCAGCGCTGGAGCAGTGGAAAAAAACGTTGCCAGACGATGTTGTCGTAGAAGGTTCGCCAGCTATTTGGCGGCCAAATCCGATGGAAGCGCATGCGCGAGCTTTTTATGCAGCGCAAGTATTGGGTGTTAGTGAAACCATGCATGGCGCTATTTTTTCGGCCATGAATGTTGAACGAAATCCTTTATCTAGTGAAGCAGCGCTAGCTGACTTTTTCGCTAAATACGGCGTTGATAAAGAGCAGTTTAGCAAAGCATATAATTCTTTTGGGGTTAGTAGTCAAATTCGTCAAGCCACAGCGCGGGCTAAAGGCGCAGGCTTGCAAGGCACTCCAGAGCTTATGGTTAATGGTAAATATCGAATTAGCGGCAGCATGGCGGGCGACGCTGGAATGTTGGCGGTTGCCGATTATTTGATAGAGCTTGAGCGCAATAATAAGTAATTGTTAGCGTAGTTAAAAAAGCCAGAGCATGCTCTGGCTTTTTTATGCCTGTATTAAAGCTGATTGTTACTTAGCTCAAAGAGAATTGATTTTTTGGGATTAAATTAAGTGATTTAAGGTTGCAGTTATATGCGAGCTTGGCGTAGATTAGGATATTGTCGCTAGCTAAGATTGAGCTTATGAATAGGAATTTAGCGTAAAGGAGATTGCTATGACGAATGAAAAGAAAATTAGCCCAACTATAATAGACAAAGTAGAAGCGGCGCTAGAAGAGCGCGGCGAGAGCAGTGATAGAAGAGTATTCGACGTTGATCTGCCATCAGAGTTAGAGCGTCGCTCTGGGGCAGATAGACGCGAACAGACCAGGCAAGGCGAGTAACTTTATGCGCTTGCATCGTTATGACGACGCGGAATTAAAAGGCTTAGAAATCAGTAAGCAAATTCAGCAGGTATGGGGTTCTGGACGATTTACCACGGTGGCTGAAGTTACCACTGAAGTTCATAATATGCGCCACGAAGTACCTCGCAGTGCTATATTTTGGCTGGCGTACCATCAGATTTATGGTGCACCAGCCAATCAGCAGCCAGCAAATTAACTGCCAGCGATTGCTTTAGTTTCTAAAAACTCTTCAAAGCCATGTTCGCCCCATTCGCGGCCATTACCTGATTGCTTGTAACCACCAAACGGCGCTTCGCCTGGGAAGCTAGCGCTATTGATTTGTACCATGCCAGCACGTATTTTCTTAGCAACACCTTGCGCTCTTTCGGTACTACCAGAAACATAGCCGGCTAAGCCGTATACCGTGTCATTAGCAATTTTCACTGCTTCATCGTCGCTGTCATAAGGTAATATCGCCAATACTGGACCAAACACTTCCTCGCGGGCAATAGTCATGTCATTGGTGACGTTAGCGAATATGGTTGGCTTAACATAGAAGCCGGTACTAATGCCGTCAGGTCTACCAGCGCCGCCGCAGGCAAGGGTTGTGCCTTCATCAATAGCGGTTTGAATTAAACCCTGAATTTTTGAAAATTGCGCGGCATTAACCACCGGCCCCATCGCTGTATCAGTGCTGGTTGGGTCGCCAATAACAATGCTGTTGGCAGCAGCAACCGCAATTTCTACCGCTCTGTCGTGTTGCGCGCGCGGCACTAACATACGCGTTGGCGCGTTACACGATTGGCCAGTGTTCATCATGCAATGAGCAACACCGTTACCAACAGCTTTTTCTAAATCCGCATCATCTAAGATGATATTGGCAGACTTACCGCCTAATTCTTGCGAAACACGCTTAACTGTATCGGCAGCGCCTTTAGCAACTGCAATGCCGCCTCTAGTAGAGCCAGTGAATGACATCATGTCGATATCAGGATGAGCAGACATGGCTTCACCAACCGTCGGGCCTTCACCCATGATGAGGTTGAAAACACCAGCAGGTACGCCAGCAGCGTCCATAATTTCAGCCCAAATAATTGATGAAATTGGTGCTACTTCTGATGGTTTTAATACCATTGTGCAGCCAGTAGCAAGTGCTGGCGCAACTTTGCAAGCCACTTGGTTGATCGGCCAATTCCAGGGAGTAATAAGGCCACAAACACCTATTGGCTCTTTATAGATTTGTGCGCCGCCTAGCTCTGATTCAAATTCATATTCTTTT
>JBLHWB010000009.1:0-19299 GCA_047628915.1 Porticoccus sp.
GCGTCGTCAATTTTCAACCCATCTTTGCCAGTCATATTCATTGGCCGCATAAATGCCGTTGGATTAAAACCAGTCGATAAAATCAACACGTCAAATTCGTGCTCACGGCCATCTTTTGTTGTCACCCCTGCTGGCGTTATTTCACTAATACCATCGGTGACAAGCTCGACATTATCGCGCTGCATTGCAGGAAAGAACGTTGTATTGATAACAACCCGTTTACAACCAACTTTAAAATCAGGGGTGAGTTTTTTTCTCAGCTCAGGATCTTTAATGGCAAAGCGATGGTATGCCTTGGCAATATTACGAAAGAAGAAATTTTGTACCGGATGACCCGTTACTGCCTTAGTTAAAAAGTGAGTAAACACCCAAATATAAACAGCGCGCAAGCGCCTAACGGAATTAGGATTTTTACGCAATTTGGCGCGAAACTTCTCACTGAAGTCTTGATTGCCAAAGGGTAAAAACCAATTAGGGGTGCGCTGAAACACGGTTAGCTTGGCAGCCTCTTTGGCAACCTCAGGAATGACTTGAGCAGCGGTAGAACCGGTGCCGATAATACCGACCTTTTTACCTGCCAAATCAACATCATGATTCCATTGTGCGGTATGAAATTTAACCCCTTCAAAGGTATCTAGGCCGTCAATATTAGGCATTACTGGATGATGTAAAATACCCGTACTATTGACCACAAAGTCAGCTGTAATAATGTCGCCCTTAGCAGTAGTTACTGTCCATTGACCATTGTCATAAACACAATCTGTTACCGCTTCATTAAACCGAACTGTATTTGTTACACCGTATTTACGCCCAACTTTTTCAAAATATTGATAAATTTCTGCACCGCTGGCATAGAGCTGAGTCCAGTCGGGGTTAGGTTCGAAGGAATAGGTATACATATGCGCAGGTACATCGCATGCCACACCAGGATAGGTATTTTCACGCCAGGTACCGCCAAGACGATCCGTTTTTTCTAAAATCGTTAGATTGGTAATACCCGCTTCGCGCAGCTTTATTGCCATTAATATCCCAGTCATGCCAGCACCAATAACAACTACCGAAGGGTCTCTACGTTTTTCGTTTTGCATATAAATACTCTGTCTATTTAACTACTAATATAATTACCGAACACGCCATATCTGTTAATAACTGCAATTTACAATCTTTATTGCTAAATATGGAAGTCGATTTTACTTGTCCAACTTAACTCTGCTGGGTTGCCAGTCAGGTGGGCCAACACAGTAACCCAAAACTTCACCAAATGACCGCACTTGCTTAATATCTTTTAGCATTTCTCGCCACGTATAAAAAGTTATCGTGATTGGGTTGCTAGTCTCTAAATTTTTAACCAAACCAAACACAGCTGGCGCTTTTTCTTCCGCATAAGTACCAAACATTCTGTCCCAAAAAATAAATAAATTACCATAATTTTTATCAATATATTCAGGGTTAGTACCATGATGAACTCGATGAGTGGAAGGAGTATTAAAGATCTTATCTAAATAGCCTAGTTTGCCAACCCATTGGGTATGACCGACAACACCCCAGAGGGTTGCACAGACGCCTGCAACAACTGTGATACTAGGGTCAAACCCCACTAATGGTAGTATTGCAAAAAATGGTATTTTAGATAAAGGCCCAAACCATGCTTGGCGAAAGGCAACGCTGAAATTCATTTCTACACTTGAATGATGATTCATGTGGATAGCCCATAAAAAACGTATTCGATGGGAGGCGCGGTGATACCAGTAAAAGGTAAAGTCGATCATCAAAAAGGTCAGTATCCATACCGCCCATACTGGCATCGAGGCGCTAACGTCAACTAAACGAAATTGATATAAGTAAAAAGAAAAACTAAGAACAAGGCCTTGAGTTACTAGCGCCATGATTATATTGCCAAGCAATAAACCGATAGTCCCCCATGTATCTGAGCGTTCGTAGTAGTTGGTATGTTTCCATCCAGAAACGGCCGCCTCTAAGGCAATCGCCATAATAATTAATGGCGCACCGACGGCATAGACAGTGGTCGTTGAAATTGTGTCCATAAAAATCTAGCTAAAGTTCTCAGGGCCCCAATAAGCCTTCATAGAAGTCACTTTGCCTGCATCATTGAATTCAAACACATCGATAATATTAATACTTATATCACCTACCTTACACACGAAAGGAAATGCAGCAGTATTGCCCGCACAGCGTACCGGACCCGTTAATTCAAGCTTTGCGCCAGCAGTAAGGCCGGTAGTATAAAACGCTACAATTGCATCCATGCCTTTATGAGGATCAGTGCCGACGGGGTCTTCAACTACTGCGTCAGCGGTATAAAGCTGTTTAATAATGTCGATATCACTATTAGCAAAAGCCTCGACATACTTATTTACTGCCGCAGTTTTATCTGCTGTATCCACTTTAATATCCTCTTGTATGATTTTCGCAAGCTATAACAAGTGCCGATCCAACAAACCTATACAGAGTGTCCACGCTAGAAGAGCACTTTCGCATAGCTAGTATTTGTAGCTGGTGATAAGTAAACCTAGCAGCGCTGATCTAACCAAGAACTGACTTCGGCAAATATGTCCATATTGATACTTTCGTTAAAAACTTCATGACGCAGACCGGGATAAATAATAAGTTTTTTGTCTTGGCTACCACACTGATCAATCAATATTTGTGAACCATCGACCGATGTCATCGGATCGTCTGCCCCATGTAAAAGCAGTAGTGGAATAGTAATTTCAGACGCTCTGGAAACGACTTTTAGCATGGTATTGAACATGCCAACAATAAGTCTCGCGCTTATTTTACCAATATAGTTAAGTGGGTCATTTAGATATTTTTCAACCTGTTTGGGATCACTATTCACACCCTCAGCATCTAGCTGTATGACACCAAGTTTTGGCGTAATGATAGCTAATAGTTTCAAAAGCATCATTTGAAATACTGGCGGCGTTTCGGGCGAACGAATTGCCGCGGCGGACAAAATACAGCCTTTGAATTTAGCGTGATGCTCTAATAATAAATTGCTCGAAATCAATCCACCCATACTATGCCCTAACAAATATACCGGCACGCCAGGGTATTTTTCAGTCAATATATCTAGATATTGCAGCACTACTGCCGAGAAATCCTCAAAACTATCTACATAGCCTCTAGGCCCATCAGAGTTTCCGTGACCCGGTAAATCTAATCCACATAAGGCATAACCTTGTAGTGTTAAATACTTACCCATGTGCTGATAACGCCCGCAGTGCTCAGCCATACCATGCACCAACAACACCAGCGCTTTAGGTGGCTCTTGTGGCAGCCATTGGCGGGTGTATATATTGCCTTTAATCGAACTAAAATTTCCGCTTTTATCTCGCATATTGCTTTTCTTATCCTTTAATTAACCCGGGTCTGACTCGGCGCCAGCTTCTACTCTCAGCAGTCCTCGATACGCTCGTTTCGCGTTGGAATCACCCTGTAGCACTCTAAATACATCACTTGTTATTGGCATAATAACATTGTGCTTTTCAGCCAATGCCATCACCGCTGGCGCACTTTTCGCGCCTTCGGCAACCATGACCATTTCATCAATAATATCTTGCATTGGCCGCCCTTTACCCAGTTCGATACCAACATGGCGGTTACGACTCTGGGGACTGGTACAGGTTGCGATCATATCGCCCATACCGGCAAGACCAGCAAAGGTTTCTGCCTTTCCGCCCATAGCCACGCCCAGTCGAGTCATCTCGGCTAAACCACGGGTGATCAACGCCGAGCGGGTATTGTCACCCGCCCCTTGGCCGTCACCCATACCAACGGCAATGGCAATAATATTCTTTAGCACTCCGCCAAGCTCACAACCAATCACATCACTGTTAGTGTAAACCCGAAATAAGCCACTGCTGAACAGCGCTTGTAACTCTTTAACAATAATGGCGTCTTCCATTGCAATCACACTAGCGGCTGCTTGCCCGGCCATAATTTCTCTGGCTAAGTTTGGGCCAGTTAACACGGCTACTGGATGGCCTGGCAAAACCTCTTTAATGACTTCGGTCATGCGCATACCGGTTGCCAGTTCTAACCCTTTGGTAAGGCTAATAATAGGTACCCATGGGCGGATATGATCCTTGACTTGCTCTAACACACTGCGAAAATTATGCGAGGGTATACCCATGATGATAACGTCGGCTTCGGCCACCGCCTGTTCAATATCATTAGTCGCTATTAGCTTTTCTGGCAGCGTAGCACCGGGTAAATACTTTTCATTGGTGTGCTGGCTATTTATCTCGTCAACCGTGTCTTGGTTTCTAGCCCATAGTGTAATTGGCGCATTGCGCGCCACCAGTGACGCTACCGTTGTACCCCAAGAACCACCACCTAACGAACCTACTCGCAACTTCATTTACATTTTCCTTTTTAATTATTATAGCGCTCGGCTAGCTTCGTCTACAGCCACCAAACGTTTCAGCTGACGCGATAGATCACGAAATTCTCTAGCTGCCGCCTTGCGCTTATCCTTCAACTCGTCAGCGCCGCCATCAACCAGGTTATTGTGCTTAAATAACTTATAAGCATTCTGAAACAATATCTTACCAATTGATGCTTCGCTGCTAATACGGCGCTGCAAGTATGACTGGCGGCCATATTTTAACGCCGTACTAATCGCCGTTGCCTCGTCTAATGACTCCCAAGGCTCTAACCGCGCCAGCAAGTCACCGACCACTATATAGGCTTCTATATAGGGCAATAGCACTGACTGGGCAACAAGTGGCCTTAAGCTTTCAAATAGTTTTATAAAGCCGGCTGTTCCCTGAGTTAACGATACTTCCCAATTACTATCGCAACGCTCTATCTCTTGTCTAATTTCAGCATGAAACTCATCGGTGGGCGCGTAAAAGAACTCAAACTTAAACAAATTACGCAAGCGATCGACTTCATTCCAAAAGGTCTCAATAGCTTGCGCTGGTAACACATCACTTGCTGCCACTAACGCCAGTTCAATAATTGCCTTATTAACAAAAAAGTGGACAACAGTATTACGATAATAACTGGCAACAGGATGCTGTTCTGGCGCGATACCAAACACCATATCAGGGCCCTCGTCATACCGAGTTAGCATACCTTCAGCAATCATAATATCGATCACTTTCTGAGTATGCTCAGCATTTTCAGCTTTAAAATCACTAGAAATGCGAATCCCACGGGCAACCGCCCAGTCATGTAAGGCTTTAACTTGAGTTTGCAGCTCTTGGTTTGTTAATGCTTGCGGAGCAGCACCCAACAACACCATAGACAGAATTGATGGCAAGGTCAGTGGCGTCACTTTATTGGCCGCAACGGCTACTTCAAACGCCACTTTAGCTAGCGCTAGCCGATCATCTGGGTGCGGCGCTTTTGCTAATATAACTGGCTCGCCAACATCCATGTACACGCGCCCCATGGGCTTGCGCAAGCTGCGCACATAGCCAATAAACCATGCTAGGGACTCAGCTGATTTAGCTCGACCGGTTTGCTCAGTAGCATATTCTTCAACATCACGAATTAAGTCATAACTAATAGCAATAGGAATGATATGAATATTTTCGGCACCCGTTTCGTAGCAGGCTTCTAACACGTATTTAAGCAAGCCATAGCGCGGCGGCATTAACTTACCCAAGCGTGAGCGTGTGCCCTCAAAGGCCCAGTTCATTGGAAAGCGTTTTTCCATCAAGTAGCCGATGTAATGACGCAAAGTAAGTTTATAAACTGGATTATCTTGAAAGGTACGGCGGATAAAAATACCGCCACTGCGACGCAATAAAAAACCTAAGCCAGCAAAGGCTAAGTTAGCACCACCAAACATATGCGGCATGGGGAAATCGTTGTCATATAAAACCTTAGGCACCACCATGCCATCTAAATAGGTTTTATGAGTCCATAATAACAATGCGGGGTTTTCACGCACCATAGTGCGCATTTTTTCTATATCATTTTTATCGCTGACAACTTCATCTTCATAGCCTAGGCCTAAAACGAACTTATTAAACTTGGCATAAAAGTCTAAATAGAAAGTACTGGGCCGAGAAATCATCTCTTTCATATACTTACGCGCTTCAAGCATCAGTGACTCTTTACTGACACCTTGTTGCTGAGCTAACTCTTCTAAACCAGTATTAAAGTCACGGCTTGCTCTTAAGTTTCCGGCGATATAACGCGGCACTTTATAGCGCCCACCTTTCAGCCGACGCTCTGCCATATCTAAGGCAACAGCCGCCCGTCTAGCGACATAAGCTGCCAACTCATATTCACCGCTTAAATGTTCTAACTGAGCAAAGCCACTTTTGAGATCGCCTAAAGTTGCCGCCGCACCCGCTACCAGCACCATGCGCTCAGGCGTATCTCGAACAATTTTTTTGGCTTTAAAAGAGCCTGGTCTGCCGCTGTCACCGAAAAATAAATTCCTAAAGCGTAAAGAGGAATCATTAATATCTTTAGCTGGGAGCCACGCAACCCGAACCGGCGCCATCACTACATCATCAGACAGCTTTAACTTACTGCCAATATCACCCCTATCAACCGCGCCTTTGTCTTGGGTCAGCAATACTTTAACAGTATTGATCTGGCTGACACCGTCTGGCTTAGTATTATTTAACCAGTCGTTAAGTAGCTTTAGCTCATAGCGATTGGCGGCATCTAAGATAAAAACTACATTATCACCATTAACACCCAGCCACGGATTAGTTACCGTACTTAATTCGGTCATATTTTACACCGTCTATTTTTTTGTTTTACTGGCTTTAGCAACCGGTTTATTTTTCGCTTTTGGTGATATTTTCCGCTTGGCTTTTACCGGCGTTTTTTTTACTGTCGACTTTAATTTGGCGGCAGGTTTCTTGGTAGCCGGTTTTGATTTAGCCACAACTTTCTTCTTAACTGGTTTCTTTTTAACTGGCAACGACTCTTCTTGCCCTAGTGCTTTAATAAATTGCTGACGCACATCATCAACATGTTTATCCATGGTTGCTACTTGCCAGGTCGATGTATCCACCGGCGCTAATATTTCAACATCAACGGTAGCTGACCGAAATACAAAATCGCCCTTTGGTGCAACATCACCAGCATTACGAATGACAATAGGTACAATCGGCACACCAGCATCCATAGCCAAATGAAATGCGCCTTTTTTAAACGGCGCTAACTTAGCCGAAATGGTACGGGTACCTTCCGGGGCTAAAGCCACCGACTTACCATCTTCTTTTATTGCCTCAACTAAGGGCGCCATTGCCTCAATCGCACTGGCAGAATTTTGTCTGTCGATAAAGACAACACCACCTAACTCCATTACTTTGCCAATAAATGGCATTTTGCGGATTTCCTGTTTGCCGACGCCAGCTATATCTTGACGCAGTAATTTAGCGATAATAATTACGTCAGCTTTACTCTGATGATTAAAAACAAATACCGCCGGGCGATGTTCCCATAAGTAATGCTCATTTTTAATTTTCAGATCTAAACCGATCAGCGCACTGGCCGTATCAGCAAATAAATTGAACGAAAAATTAACCGCTTTACGCCGTGAACCCGTTAACGCCCATATAGGCAGCCCCGCCGCAAAACTAGAAACCAAACTACCGGTAGCGGCAACCGAACGGACATATTCGGTAAAACTTGGCCGCCCTCTGCTGCCGAATGCCGCCGATGGCCAGTTTCGCTCAACGGCTATGCTAGCAAGTTTTTTATTGGGATTAAGTGGCTGCGGGTAACCAATCCGCTCCATTAGCTCTAAATCGTCATCACTGTCGGAATAAAAAATACTTTCATCAAGATTTGCACCAGTCTTAGCCGCCAACTGCTCGGCCGCTAATACTTTACCTGGGCCGGCACAGGTCGGCCGCACTACGCCACCGGTAAACTTGCCGTCTTCAATTTCTAGGTGGGTACACAACACATGCTCAATACCTAACTCTCTGGCGGCCGGGTCCAACTGATACGGGGTAGCAGAGGAGATAATCGCGACAGTATGACCTTTCGCTATATGCGCTTCGATCAAGCTGCGCGATTCTGGATAAATTAACTTAGCAATTTGATCGATAAACAGCTGCTCGCCTACATCTATGTAGGTTTGCTCATTAATTCCGCGCATAAATTGAGCATTAATAGCCATCATGCCTGAAAAACCTAAAGTACCCAGGCCAAAGTTGAGCATGGCACTTGTCATTTCAATGAACTCTCGCGTCGTTATATCGCCACGACGAAGCTGCTCTTTAATCAGCGCTACAGCAGAGAACCCAGCGATTATTGTTCCATCAAAATCGAAGATTGCCGCCGTTTTGGGGCCATCAGGAAACTCTTCAATGCGCTGTAATAGTTCGTTATATGTTGCCATAGCTGGTGCTTACCTTTATGCGGTTTTTCATCGAATTCTAACAAAGGATTAATATACCTCGCGGGCTATTACACTTCAATGAATCAGACAACTTAGACAAAGTATCTGGCCTTCATCTATTGCCAGTAAATTAGCGCGTCTAAGCTATAGGCACTAGCGGCCTCCACCGTTACTATGTGACCTTCGATATTTGTAGATAAAAACAGCGGTCAATGACGAACGCGATAAGTTTATTTAAGGTGGTGCGATGCAAACTTCAGAACAAGAAAAAGTATTACAACAAGTAATTTCTCCCATTGAGGCTTTTTATCAAAATGAGAAAGGGCGACGAACGCCTTATTGCACCAACGATAAGTATGATGAAAACCATCCACAATCACTGTGTTTTACTCAACCGTGGCCCGACGGCAGTATCACCGAATATAACTGGCAAGAAGTTGGCAATGAAGTGCGCCGAATGGCGACCTATTTGATCAGTCAAGACTATCCAGCAGGAAGCAAAATAGCATTAATGTCATCTAACTGTGCTCACTGGATTATGGCTGATTTAGCGATTTGGATGGCCGGTCATATATCTGTGCCGCTATACCCAGTACTGAATACAAAAACGGTGGGGCAAATACTAGAGCATAGTGAAGCTAAACTAATATTCTTGGGTAAGCTTGATTCATGGGAAGCGATTGACGCTGGAATTCCCGAGGGAATTGAACGTATCACGCTACCTATTTGTCCAGAGGCGGCAATACAAGGCGCTAAGCAGTGGCAAGATATTATAGCGGCTAATAAGCCCTTAACTGATGACCCTATTCCTGCGCTAGATGATATAGCGACCATCATTTATACCTCAGGCACCACTGGCATGCCTAAGGGCGTTATGCACTCGCATCGCAATCTTGGTGCGGCGGCATCGCTTGCTAAGCTGATGTACGACATCGGCGAAGAAGACCGAATGCTATCGTATTTACCATTAGCCCACGTAGCCGAGCGTGCTGCGGTTGAACTGGCACAACTCTATAGTGGCTTTTCGGTTTGGTTTGCCAACAACTTAACCACCTTTGGTGATGACTTACGGCGAGCACAGCCGACCCTATTTTTTGCAGTACCGCGTATTTGGACTAAATTTCAGCAACAGGTGCTTGCTCAAATCCCCGCTAAAAAACTTAACTTAATGCTAAAGATACCAATATTAAAGGGCATTATTGGTAAAAAGCTACTTACCGCCATGGGGCTTAACAACGTTCAAGGCGCGATCAGCGGCGCCGCACCAATTTCTACGTCATTACTAGAGTGGTATAAAAAACTAGGTATCGAGATTTTGGAAGGCTATGCCATGAGTGAAAACATGGCCTACTCTCATGCGACCCGCAGTGGCGACTCGCAAATTGGTTTTGTCGGACTGCCGTCGCCACTAGTCGACTGTAAAATTGACCCAGACAATGGTGAAATCTTGGTTAAGTCACCATGTAATATGGTTGGCTATTTCAAAGAGCCAGGTCTAACCAGCGAGGCAATTAACGCAGAAGGCTATTTACATACCGGCGACAAGGGTGAAATTGATGCAGCGGGCAGGCTAAAAATCACTGGTCGAATTAAAGAAATCTTTAAGACCAGCAAAGGCAAATATGTTGCCCCCAGCCCAATTGAAAACAAACTACTGACTAACTCATCCATTGAACAGATTTGCGTTGCCGGCGCTAACTTAACTCAGCCGCTAGCATTACTGGTATTGGCAGAAAGTATTGATGCTAACGATGACAATGTTAAAGCCGCAATAACAAAACAGTTAGACGAATTAAGAGCGTCGGTAAACCAGAGCTTGGATCATCATGAAAATTTAAAATGTTTAGTTATCGTCGGTGAACAATGGACTACCGAAAATAATTTGATGACGCCCACACTGAAAATAAAACGCACAGAAATCGACATAGTTTATGGCGAAAAATACGAAACATGGCTTAACACTAAAGACACCATTATTTGGCTTTAACATTTTTACTAAGGTTTAGTTTATGAATTGGAAGGCATCACTAATTGGCACACTAACCGCTAGCATACTTATAGGTTGCGGTGATTCGACAGAGGTGCCAGTTGATCAAAGCAGCGATCAATACGGATTTTCAGCGGCAACTGAAACAACGACTAAGACGAACAATGACGTATTGGCAAACCTTCCTTTTCATAACAGACAAGACTTTGATGACGCAATAAAGGGTTTTATCGCCACAGATGAAGCACTTAGCATTACTAATGCTCGAGGCGAGGTTATTTGGCGCCCCGATGACTACGGCTTTATAACAGGCGATGCACCCGCCTCAGCTAACCCAAGCCTGTGGCGACAAGCTAAGCTAAATAATATTAACGGCTTATTCAAAGTCAGCGAACGTATTTACCAAATACGCGGCTATGATTTAGCCAACATGAGTATTATTGAAGGTGATTCTGGCTGGATTGTGATTGACCCATTAACCGCCAGTGAGACTGCGGCCAAAGGCATGGCGTTGGTAAGAAAACACTTA
This sequence comes from Porticoccus sp., assembly GCA_047628915.1. Taxonomy (GTDB): domain Bacteria; phylum Pseudomonadota; class Gammaproteobacteria; order Pseudomonadales; family CAWVSB01; genus CAWVSB01. The sequence goes on from JBLHWB010000009.1 coordinate 10,864, forward strand.
GGTGATAAACCGATTACTGGCATTATTTTCACCCATAGCCATGTTGATCATTTTGGCGGTGCGCTGGGTATTATTAGCAGTGCAGAAATAGCTGAACGTAATATTCCGGTAATCGCACCGATTGGTTTTATCGAAGAAGCAACCAGTGAAAACGTTATTGCCGGTAATGCGATGATGCGCCGCAGCACTTTCTCCTATGGTAAAAACCTCCCTCGTACGCAACGCGGTCATATCGGTTCTGGTTTAGGCAAAGCTCCCGCTTACGGTACAACAGGCATACTAGAACCCAACTACACCGTAGACACTACTGGTCAAGAGCTTACCGTCGACGGCATTGATTTCATCTTCCAAAATGCGTCAGGCTCAGAGGCCCCGTCAGAATTGACCTTCTATTTACCGCAACTGAAAACCTACTGTGGCGCCGAAGTATTGTCACGCAATATGCACAATATATATACCTTACGCGGCGCTAAAGTACGTGATGCGATTAAATGGGCAGGCTTTATCAATGAAGCGATGGATATGGCCGCCAATGCAGATAACTATTTTGCCAGCCACCATTGGCCGATGTGGGGCAATGAGCAAATCGTTGAGTACTTAGAAAAACAACGCGATATGTACAAATACATTCATGATCAAACCATGCGGTTAGCTAATATGGGGCTAACACCAAATGAGATTGCTGAAGAAATAGAAATGCCAGAGTCGCTACAGCAACAATTTTATAACCGCGGTTATTACGGCACTTTAAAACACAACGCTAAAGCAGTATACCAACACTATTATGGCTGGTATGACGGTAATCCTGCCAACTTAGATGCCTTAACTGAGGTCGATGCAGGCCATAAATATGTGACGTTAATGGGTGGCCCGGATGCCGTAATTGCAGCCGCACAGACCGCTTATGACAAAGGTGAATACCGATGGGTAGCGCAACTGCTTAATCACCTTGTCTTTGCCGAACCAGACAACAAGCAAGCGCGAGGATTACTGGCAACAGCTTATGATCAACTTGGTTATCAGTCAGAATCTGGCGTATGGCGCGATGTATACCTTAATGCCGCGTTAGAGTTACGTAATGGCGCCCCTGAAAAGGGCATGAATATGGCTGATGCCAAGGGAATTATAACTCAGACTCCCGTTAGTAAGTTTTTCGATGCGATGTCAGTGCGCTTAAACGGCATGAAAGCCGACGGTGTTGAAAAAGTTATTAATGTCAGAATCACTGACCTGAATGAAAATTATGTGTTACGCATCAAAAACTCTGTATTTCATCACACTACTGGAACCGTCAACACTGAGGCAAACGCAAGTATAGCGATTAGCCATTCGCTGCTTACCGATATGTTAACTGACAGCGCAGGGATCAAAGACCTTCTCACCTCAGATGAACTGGACATTCAAGGAAGTACAATCGACTTAATTCAATTCTTTTCTTTATTCGAAGCGCCAGAAACAACATTCAATATTGTCACACCTTAGGCATAGCAACTCAAAGGCATCTGCCTTTGAGTTTCACTCTATATATATAGCGTTTTATAGCAATACAGCGTAATAATAACGCACTGCGTCTTTGCCATTTTTGGCAAAATCAGTATACTTCCCCAAAATTTTATTTCGGTGGGTTTATCATGTTTACACTACGTCATCTAAAAGCGATCTGTTATGCGCTTTTCAGTATCTCTTTGGTTATTTTTTCAAACGCTTCGCTAGCGAATGTCGTCACCTTGAAAAATGGTTCGGTATTAATTGGCGGTAATATTACAAAGCAAGAAGGCAAGCTCGTAATGAGCACCTCTTTCGCCGGAGAGATAAGAATAAACTGGGATGAAATAGCCGAAATAAAGGTACATCAGCCGCTAGAGGTTCATACGATTGACGGCGAATTTATAGAGACACTGTTAATTGTTGACGATAATGACATTCCTACCGACGGCCCATTAATCACCTTAGAAGACGGCAGTCATACTGACAGCGATTCGCCATATGTTGATAGCGATGATGTTGTAATAATTAACCCAGAGCCTTGGGAGTTAGGCATTGGCTCTAAATTTGCTGGACTGGTCGACTTTGGCTTGCAATATAATAGCGGAAATACCGAGACAGAATCTTTAGCGGCTAGTACGGATCTTAACTGGAAGCGCGTAGATGATCGCTGGGGAGTACAAGCAAGATATTTTAATGAAAAGACCAACAGCGTAACTACTGAAGATAACTGGCTGATCAGAAGTAACTACGACTACTTTTTAACAGATTCATGGTACACCGGTATATACGGTCAGCTAGAACAAAATCAAATTGCTAATCTCGACCAACGATTAAGCATAGGTCCTTCGCTCGGTCGTCAGTTTTGGCAAAGCGATGAAACTAATCTGAGCTCTGAAGTTGGTCTAGTGTATGTTGATGAAAAATTTGATTATGACGCTAGTGACGCTCCAGAAGACCGTCGCGAGGACAATACCTACACAGGCTTTCGTTGGAGCATAAAATACGACAGATATACGTTTAAAGACATTGTACAAATTTACTATGAAAACGAGCTACTACTTGACGCTAGTGATATCAGTAACGATGAGCGAACTGTATTTAAAGCAGTAATTGGTGCTCGAGTATTTCTGATTAAAAACCTATCAGCTGGAGCAGAGTTTCAGTATGACTATGATGGCAGCGCTATAGGGACAACGAACAAAGAAGATACTAGAACAGTCATTAAGCTAGGTTATTCTTGGTAATAACCTAGCTTAGGTGAAGACTTAGTTATAGTGAAAAATTAAGTATGACGAATGTCTTCACCTTTAACGATAAATACAATCTGCTCGCATAAGTTTTTAGCATGGTCACCAACGCGCTCTAGCGAGCGTATTACCCACAGCACATTCATTACTCGGCTTATCGAACGCGGATCTTCCATCATATAAGTCATTAACTCACGCAATGCTGTCTTATAATCTAAATCAATTTGCTCGTCTTCCTTTAATACTTCTAAGGCAGCAGCTGCATCTAAATTAGCAAATGCGGTTAAGGCATGATCTAACATCGTTAATACCGATTTGCCAATGTGGCGAACTTCTGTGTAACCTTTTGGTGATGCACCATTTTCTACTAAGTCTATGGCCTGCCTCGCGATTTTCTTGGCTTCATCACCAATGCGCTCTAAGTCGCCCACAGCTCGACCAACTGACATAATAAAACGTAGGTCGCTGGCGGTAGGCTGACGCTTAACAATAATTAAGATGCACGCTTCGTCGATGTCAATTTCCATATCATCAACTTTTGATTCTTTATTGATGACTTTAGTCGCCAATAAGTCATCGGCATCACCAATCGCCTTTAATGCACTTTCAAGTTGACTCAGTACAGTGCTACCCATTTTTAAGGTTTTATCGCGAATACTTTGTAGCTCTTCATCAAAGTTTGAAACGATATGATTATCTAGTGGCATGTTGTCCATAATTTTATCCTCTAACCGAAACGGCCAGTAATGTAGGCCTCTGTTAATTCGTGTTGTGGCGTAGTAAATACCATATCAGTAGCATTAACTTCGACCAATTTTCCAAGATGAAAATACGCGGTGCGTTTAGACACTCTCGCGGCCTGTTGCATTGAGTGAGTCACAATAGCGATAGCATAATTTTGACTTAACTCTTCAATTAACTCTTCAATTCTTGCCGTTGCAATAGGGTCAAGCGCAGAACAAGGCTCGTCCATTAAAATAACTTCAGGGCTGACCGCAATCGCTCTGGCAATACATAAACGCTGCTGCTGGCCGCCAGATAAACCAGTCCCCGGCTCATCTAATCTATCTTTCACTTCACCCCATAAACTTGCCCGGCGTAGGCTTTTTTCTACCATTTCATCTAATTCATCTTTGCTATCAAACAAACCATGAATTTTAGGTCCGTAGGCAACGTTGTCATAAATACTTTTGGGGAATGGATTAGGCTTTTGAAATACCATACCAACCCGAGCACGCAGCGCAACAACATCCATATTACTACTATAGATATCATCCCCTTCTAATAAAATATCACCAGATATTTTACAGCCGTCAATGGTGTCATTCATTCGATTAAGGCAACGTAAAAATGTAGACTTACCGCAACCAGAAGGGCCAATCATCGCGACGATATCGTTTTTGCCAAGATCAATACTTACGTCGTGTATGGCTTGCTTACCACTATAGAACACATCGATGTTTTTCATCTGCATTTTGGGGTCGACTACAGTCACACTTCCCACTGTCGGCTCATTCAGGTTTACGTCTGTACCATCTATTGATTTATTCACTATTTAACCCTACTCAATATTCGTTATTTATTATAAATCTTTATAAAAAAACTGGTCGTCTACCATCTTTTCTCTAAACGTTTTCTCACCACTACGGCAAATGTATTCATGCAGACTAAAAAGCCTAGCAGTACCATAATGGCTGCCGAAGTTTTTTCGACAAACGCACGTTCGGGGCTATCCGCCCATAAAAATATTTGTACTGGCAAAACAGTTGATGGATCGGTAAACCCAGCCGGAACGTCAACAATAAAGGCAATCATACCAATCATCATTAATGGTGCAGTTTCACCCAATGCTTGAGCCATACCGATAATCGCCCCTGTCAGCATGCCAGGCATTGCCAATGGCAGCACATGATGCAATACCACTTGCTGTTTCGATGCGCCTAAGCCTCTAGCTGCATCACGAATTGACGGCGGTACAGTTTTAATTGCCGCACGACTAGTAATAATAATAGTCGGCAACGTCATCAAGGTAAGCACTAAGCCACCTATCAACGGAATTGATCTTGGTACTTCAAAAAAGCTAATAAAAATCGCCAAGCCTAACAAACCAAATATTATCGATGGCACTGCAGCCAAGTTGTTAATATTAACTTCGATAAAATCAGTCCATTTATTCTTAGGCGCAAATTCTTCCAAGTAAATAGCTGCCGCCACGCCAACCGGAAATGACAACCCTAAAGTTACTATCATAGTTAGTATTGAACCAACTATGGCACTTAATATGCCCGCTTGCTCTGGCTCACGTGAATCACCATTAGTAAAAAAGTTACTATTAAAGCGTAATTCTACTTTTCCACTGTCAATCAATGAATCAATCCACTGACGCTGATCTTCACTAATACGCCCGACATAAGGCTCACCATCTAAGGCAGACTTATAATAGGAGTCAAGATCATCATCGGCCACTACCCAAACCGTTGCCGTGCTATTAAATAATTCCGGCTGTTCAAGCAGGTAGTCACGCATGTCATAACCGGCGCCAGTACTGGCCAAACTATAGAGTTCACGTTTAGCTTTTCTACCGGTCACTTCACCAAATTCGTTGCGCAACGCTTGCTTGATAATTCCTTGCCAGTCGCCCAAGGCCATCGCTTCTTCGTCGGCAAGACTTTCTACACCTAACACTTCGCTATCAAAATCAATATCTAACTCGATATAACTTACCTCAAAGGCGCCATGTCCTTTGCTAATAATATCGGTAAATAGAAGGCCTAAACATGATAATGCAAAGATAATCGAAATACGGCCATACCACTTAAAACGTTTTTCAGCTCGATAGCGCTTGGCTAAGGATTTTTCAATCCTATCGATAGTTGCAGGTTGCTTACTCATATTGCTCCCGGTATTTCTTAACTATGCGCAAGGCAAATATATTTAACACTAAGGTCACAGAAAACAGCATTAAGCCCAAAGCAAATGCCGCTAAAGTTTTTGGGCTATCGAATTCTTGATCGCCGGTTAACAAGGTCACTATTTGTACCGTAACCGTAGTAACAGTTTCTAGCGGGTTGGCAGTTAATTTGGCGGCCAGACCTGCGGCCATAACCACAATCATAGTCTCGCCAATAGCCCGCGATACAGCCAGTAGAATACCGCCAACAATACCTGGCAGCGCCGCTGGAATAATAACTTTACGAATAGTTTCTGACTTAGTTGCTCCCATGGCCAATGACCCATCGCGCATGGCCTGAGGCACAGCAGTAATAACGTCATCAGATAGCGATGAAATAAAGGGAATAATCATCACGCCCATTACTGCACCTGCAGCTAATGCGCTTTCCGAGGAAATGGACACCCCAATTGACGCACCTAAATCGCGTACAAATGGCGCCACTGTCAAGGCCGCAAAGAAACCATATACAACAGTGGGGATACCAGCCAAAATCTCTAGCGCAGGCTTGGCATAGTTACGTACGTTGGGGCCAGCATACTCGGCCAAGTATATTGCCGACATTAACCCGGCAGGCACCGCTACCAGCATCGCGATAGCCGACACCATTAACGTACCAGTAAATAATGGCACCGCACCAAAGCTGCTTGAAGAACCTACTTGATCCGCACGGATAGCAACCTGAGGACTCCATTCTAAGCCGAAAATAAATTCAGTGATTGGCACCATTTGAAAGAAACGAATGGACTCAAAAACAACCGATAAAACAATTCCCAGTGTTGTGAAAACTGCAATACAAGCGCACGCTAATAATAGCGCCTGAGTCATTTTCTCTACTTGCTCACGTGCTTGCATTTGTGGCGAAATTTTAGCCCTCGCAAACAATAACCCACTAACAGCTAAACAACACACTATAAAAGTTAACAGCCAACGACCGTTCGCTTGTAAAGCAATCAATTTGTCAGCCGCTGCTAAAACTCCCACCTGTTGCCCGTCTCTGGACAAGGCTTCGTAAGCAACGTTTTCAATTCTATTGAGTAGTAAATTATATTCTGATTGATTGGCAGGGATTAAATCAGCGGAGACTGAATCCATTACCATACCATTGACAATGGAGCTTTGAAAAATCATTCCAAATAGTAAAACAACTAAAGCAGGCAAGCCGCACCAAATAACTGTCTGCATGCCATAGTACACTGGCAATGAATGCAAATAGCGAATACCGCCCATTGGTTTTGCAATTGCTAGCGACTGCTTTTTACCGACAATAAAGGCAAAGACGGAAAAGCAGATAAGTATAATTAACAGGCTAGTGGGTTGCATGATTAGTAATATTCTCTAATGATCGGGTAAAACATACAGCTAGTTACTAACATAGCCCGTCACCTTTCGGTGACAAGCGATGTCATTGATAACATTTATTATGTGAGTAATTACAACAAGTCACTACGCTTCATCGATATTAACGAAGTAGCTCTTTCACGTGTTGCTTTACGCATCTCTGTAGACATTGGAATCATACCTTTGTCGGTGAGATAACCTTCTTCACCAAATGCTTTTTCACTAGTGAACTCTTTCAAGTAACCAGCAATACCCGGCACTACACCAACATGTGCTTTTTTAACGTAAAAGTATAGTGGACGAGATACTGGGTAAGATTTGTCAGAAATCGACTCAAAAGTAGGAGCGATACCTTCAATTAATGAGCCTTGAACTTTATCTGCATTTTGCTCTAAGAAACTAAAACCAAACACCCCAAAAGCGTCAGGGTTTGCGTTAAGTTTTTGGACGATCAAATTATCATTTTCGCCAGCTTCAATATAAGCGCCATCTTCACGAATACTGTGACAAATCGCTTTGTATTGTTGTTTATTAGTTTTCTTCATTGCTTTAATCCAAGCTACCGACTTACAACCACCTTCCATTGCTAGCTCAGCAAATGCATCACGGGTACCTGAAGTTGGTGGTGGACCTAACACTTCAATTTTAGTGTTTGGCAGAGCCGGGTTAACGTCACTCCAAGTGGTATAAGGATTCTCAATCAACTCGCCGTCTTTCTCACCTGGTATCATTTTGGCCAAACCGAAGAAAATATCTCTACGGGTAATATCCATTGCAGCGGTCTTTGTAGAGTTAGCTAGCACAATGCCATCAAAGCCTACTTTAATTTCGATAACTTCAGTAACGCCGTTTCCAGCACACTTGTCGAACTCGCTTAGTTTAATGCGACGTGAAGAATTAGTGATATCAGGAAACTGAGTACCAACACCGGAGCAGAACAGTTTTAAACCGCCACCAGAACCAGTAGATTCAATTTTTGGAGTGGCTTTGCCGGTGGCACGACCGTAACGCTCGGCTACCACAGTAGCAAAGGGGTATACCGTTGAAGAGCCTACTACTTCTACATTATCTCTAGCCATTGACAGTGGAGTTACTGCACATCCAATCGCTGCCACTGCACTTATTACACCAAGTTTCATTTTCATTATTTGCTCCTGAAAGCACTATTTAGGTTAACGCCCGAGATACTAGGATTACTTGATGACAACTATATGAATGGATTGTGACAATTGTGTGACAGTGGTTGATATTAACTAGTTAAACTAGCGATTAAAGAGACATCGCCCTGATGCGATAAACTGTATAATTTGCGCCTATATCTGTTCAACGCTATGAAAAGCCAACGTATGCAAAGCCAAATCACTATATCTGATGCAAAAGAGGCTGATTTACTCTGGATAAATCAACAAT
>JBLHWB010000010.1:0-19174 GCA_047628915.1 Porticoccus sp.
CAACGCTTTTTAGTGCTAATGAAGGAATAGCCGCAATATCTGGACCTTGCGCACCATCTGACAAACCGTTGCCTAACCACGTAATTACCGAGGCTCTATGGCGACGCTGACCGTTAACCAAAACCAAAGTATGATCTGCTGCCATACCGCGCAAGTTTGCTGGACGAACCAAAGTAGCAGCATCACTGATTGGTTGGTCATTTACGTTAAAAGAAGGCACTACGTTACGTAGCAAGTTGCTAGTATCAACACCACCTTGATTAACGAAATCTGCACCAGAGATAACATCTACAGCTGCAGTTGAGTCAGTTGCTGAACGTGGCTTACCACGAGTACCAACTGTCACTGTCTCTTCAAGCATCATACTGTCTTCTTGCGCTAGCGCTGACACACTGGTCATACCAGCAGACACACTTGCAACAAGGCTAGCGAGTGCTAGTTTACGAAATTTAATCATCGAAATTCCCCTAAGAATTGTTTGTATTACATTATTCATTATCAATACATAAACGCTAATTGCGGCCTAATACTACCCCCGCCACAATAGCCATACGTTAATAGAACATTAATTTTTATCGAGAACAACTACTTTTTATGCTTCTAGCTCAAGCTATAGCTCCAATTTTTCTTTATTCGGCTTTAACATCACCTCATTTTCAGTAACTTTTGTTAATAAAACATTAATTTTATCACCAACAAATATTCTTTAAGCTTTTGCCTTACGCTTTAGTAATCGCGTCAGTTTTGCCTTATCTGGCTTTATCACAATGCCTTTTTCAGTCGCTAATGCCCCCACTAATTCGGCAGGTGTCAGGTCAAAGGCAGGGTTTTCAGCTTGAATACCGTCGGGGGATATTGGCACTCCTTGCCATTCGCTTACCTCTGCTGCCCCCCTTGTCTCAATAGGTATTAAACTCCCATTGTCTAACTTCATATCAATAGTCGAGGTTGGCGCGACCACCATGAATTTGACGCCGTGATACTTAGCTAAAATGGCTAAATTATAAGTACCAATTTTATTCACCACATCTCCATTAGCAGCAACTCGGTCGGCACCGACAATAATCCAATCAACTTTTCGTGTTGCCATAATATGGCCTGCAGCACCTTCAGTAACTATTGAGCACGGAATATTTTGTTGCTGTAGTTCATATGATGTTAAGCGACTGCCTTGCATCCACGGCCGAGTTTCACCGACATAGACATGTTTTACACGCCCTTTATCATTAGCGCTGCGAATAACTCCTAGCGCGGTACCATAACCACAGGTCGCCAGAGCGCCGGCATTGCAATGGGTATAAATAATTGAATCTTGAGTTAATAAGCCAGCACCTAAATTACCCATTGTTTTGTTAATTTCAATATCTTTTTTGAACAACACCGATGCCCAATTTTCTAGCTTAGCCGGCACATTTAAACCGCCTGTGGCTATAATTTCTTCAGCTTGAGTAATAGCCCAAGAAATATTTACCGCGGTGGGTCTAGAGCTGCGCAGCAGATCAAGGTCTTTTTTCATAGCATCAAGCCATTGCGCGCCGGTACCGGGTTGGTAATTTCTCTGCGCAGACCTAGCTGCTAATATAGTAGCAAAGGCCGCCGCAACACCTATTGCAGGCGCACCACGGACCACCATGGCCGTTATCGCTTTGGCAACATCACTTGATTGTTTGTAAGCTAAATATTCTTGTTTGTGGGGCAACACGCGCTGATCTAATAACTGTAGTTTATCGCTATCCCATATCATTGTTTCCAACATTAGTTATCTCTCCATCTGTAACATAGCTCAGCAATCCGACTTGCCTAATGTTTGTACAATATTTCAACCTCAGCCTGATAACCGTAATGGTGAATAAGTGTTAACAGACACATTATTTAGTTAGGTTTACATTACCTAAATAATATACAAATAACGAGGCTTAGCAATGAGATTCACTTATCACCCCAGCATGTGTGACCCAACTTTCTATCTACCTTTAGCAAAAGCAGTTGAAACCGCAGGCTGGGATGCGCTGACTTTTCCGGACAGTTTATGCTACCCAAAAAAAGCTTCATCTAAGTACCCATACAATGCTGATGGCAGCCGCAACTTTTTAGAAGACGTCCCATTCTTGGAGCCTTTCTGCGCTATCTCAGCTTGTGCGGCAGTAACAGAACGTCTTGATTTTTCAACGACGGTAGTAAAACTGCCTATTCGAAACCCCGTAATAGTGGCCAAGCAAATTACCTCTATGGCGGTAATGAGCAACAATCGGTTTATCTTTGGTGTTGGCATCAGTCCTTGGGAAGAAGATTTTGCTATTTGCGGCGAACCTTGGGCCAAGCGCGGTAAGCGTATGGACGATATGATTGATATAATGCGCGGCCTGATGACCGGTGATTATCACGGCAGTGACAGTGAATTTTATCAAATCCCAGAATGTAAGCTTTGCCCTGTACCTAGTAAACCTGTACCTATAATCATCGGTGGCCATGCTGATCTTGCATTGAAACGGGCTGCCCGTATTGGCGATGGCTGGGTTAGCGCCGGTAGCAGTCTGGCAGAATTAACCACCATGATTGGTCGAATTAATGAGTTGCGCAAAGAATACGGCACTGACAATCAGCCGTTTCAGTTTCATGTGATGACTGCAGAGGCTTATAGCCTGGATGGCTTAAAACGGCTGGAGGACATTGGCGTAACCGAAGTAGTTATCGCTTTTAGAAACGCCTACGACGGAAAACCAGACCTTGAAACATTGGAACAAAAAGTAGGAGCCATTAACTGGTTTTCAGATGAAATTATCGGCAAGTTTAACCAGCTATAACTTAACTGGCGGCTAATTCACTATTAGTCAGTGAATTAGCCCTGGCCGGATGACTTCTATTTTTCAGCCCTGTAGAATTACGCGAGTAAACCAAGCTTAATTCTATGGAGAAGTAACAGGCATGATCCGCGTCGTATTCAATCAAAAAGGTGGTGTCGGTAAATCTAGCATTGCCACTAATCTTGCTGCTATTAGCGCCAATGAAGGCAACAAAACACTACTTATCGATTTAGATGCCCAATGTAACTCTAGCCAGTACCTGCTTGGCGATGAACTGCCCGAAGATGAAGGCACTATTGCGCAATATTTTGCCAAATCTTTGCGAGCTAGTTTCAAAGCAGATATCAGTGACTACATCTACGATACCGAATTAGCTAATCTGCATATTATTCCAGCCAGCCCCGAACTTGGTGAATTACAATCTCGTTTAGAATCTCGTCACAAAATTTTTAAGTTTAGAGACTTAATCGATACCCTAAAAGAAAAATATGAGCGCATCTATATCGATACACCCCCAGCTTATAATTTCTACACATTATCTGCGCTGATCGCAGCTGACAGTGTACTGATACCTTTTGACTGTGATGACTTTTCTCGCAAAGCCTTATATACCTTAATGGACAATATAGAAGAGGTAAAAGAAGACCACAATGAGAATCTAAAACTTGATGGTATTGTGGTAAACCAATTTCAGGCAAGAGCGAACCAACCTAATAGAGTTGTTAATGAGTTGCGGGCAGAAAAACTGCCACTGCTCGACACCTATATTGGCTCATCAATCAAAATGCGTGAGTCACATGAGGCGCAGCTACCACTTATTTACTTTGCCCCTAGCCACAAGCTAACCAAGCAGTTTGTCGAACTACACCAAGAAATAGAAAGAAAGAGTAACACTAAGTAAGTATTTGTTAGCGACTCAGCAGAGTGTTAATTTAGCTATTAAACAAATTTACGGGCAGCAATAATGATAAGAAAAAACTTAGCCACTGCATTTTTACTGTTATCAGTAACGCTTTCGGCAACAGCTAATCCACCAGCAATTATTGCCTCTAACGCTCAATCCCAACCTATTATTTCCGCCCAAGGTATGGTGGTAGCGCAAGACGCTATTGCCGCCGAAGTTGGTGCCGAAATTTTAGCGCAAGGCGGTAATGCAGTTGACGCAGCGGTTGCCACCGGTTTCGCCCTTGCCGTAACCCTACCCCAAGCAGGCAATATTGGCGGCGGCGGTTTTATGCTGGTTTATTTGGCAGATATTGATAAGACTATTGCTATCGACTATAGAGAAACTGCACCAGAAGCAGCCTATAGAGATTTATTCCTCAACCCAGACGGCAAGGTAAATAATGCAATCGCCAGATTTAGCCATCGCTCAGCAGGCGTACCTGGCACCGTAGCTGGCATGGTATTGGCGCTAGAAAACTACGGCACAATGTCACTCAAGCAAGTCATTCAGCCAGCAATTGACCTGGCCGAGAAAGGGTTTGTTGTCGACTACCCCTTAACTGAAAGCCTGCAAGATAGAAGCGAGCGCTTGGCGAAAAATCCTGCTAGCGCTAAATACTTTTTTAATCCTGACGGCAGCACCTTAAAAGCCGGTGATAAATGGCAGCAAAAGGACTTAGCTAAAAGTCTTAAATTGATTGCCAAGCATGGCAAAGAGGGCTTTTACACTGGCACTACTGCAGACAAAATTGTCGCGGAAATGAAAGCAGGCGATGGTCTGATAACTCATCAAGACTTAGCTAATTATACCGCGGTTGAGCGCGAGGCCATTAAAGGTACCTACAACGGCTATGAAATTGCTTCAATGCCGCCGCCCTCTTCCGGTGGCGTACATCTTATTCAAATGCTAAATATTCTCGAAGCATGGGATTTACCAGCCTTAGGACACAATAGCGCGGCTTATGTACACCGTTTAAGTGAAACAATGCGCCGCGCCTATGCTGACCGAGCTGAGCACTTAGGTGATCCAGACCACGTACCGGTGCCAACACAAGAACTGATTGATAAAGAGTATGCCAGTTATTTACGTGACGGTATCTCGTTAACAAAAGCGACGGTATCAGCCGACTATGGCTCTACCTTAAAAGACTTTAAGGAGAGCACACAAACAACTCACTACAGTGTATGGGATAAACAAGGCAATGTAGCCAGCAATACATACACCCTAAACTTCTCTTACGGTAGTGGCATTTCAGTTAGCGGTGCTGGGTTTTTATTGAATAATGAAATGGATGATTTTTCGGCTAAACCAGGTAGCCCTAATGGCTACGGCTTAATTGGTAATGAGAAAAATGCAATTGCCGGCACCAAACGACCATTATCATCGATGACACCAACAATTATTTTTAAAGATGGTAAACCGGTATTGGTCACGGGCAGCCCTGGTGGCTCAACCATCATTACTACCGTACTGCAAACTGTGTTAAACCATTTAACATTTTATATGAACATTGCCCAAGCAACCGCTCAACCGAAGTTTCACCATCAATGGTATCCAGACACTATCAGTTTAGAACCTGGATTTAGCAAAGACACCACTGAGATACTTAAATCGATGGGGCATAAGTTGTCGCAAAGAAATAGAGTATGGGGTAAGTCGCAATCTATTAGTGCTAAAGACGACCTGCTATTTGGCTCTAGTGATACACGCTGGACTGGTGGCGGCGCCATCAGCGTAGAGAGCGTTAAGTAAAGCATAATTAATATGACTGAATCGTCACGCTTAAGCACGCAAAGCGTATTGTCTGTCTGCAGTTAAAGCCCTAATCTTGCCTTAGTAATTTTTCCAAGGTGAGGTGATCATGCAAACAGAGCTAACTAAAAAACTCGGTATCGAATATCCAATTTATGCGTTCACGCATTGTCGTGACGTTGTCGTAGCGGTTAGTAAAGCAGGCGGGCTCGGCGTACTTGGCGCAGTTGGCTTCTCACCAGAACAACTAAAAGAAGAACTCGATTGGATTGATGAACACATTGGTGATCACATCTATGGTGTTGATATTGTTATCCCCGAAAAATATGAAGGCATGGGCAATATGTCGCCAGAGGAAATGGAAGCTGAGCTGTGGAAATTAGTCCCTGACGAACATACGGCTTTCGCACAAAAACTATTGGCCGACGCTGGCGTGCCAGCGTGGCCCGACGGCACTACCACAATGGGGCTAATGGGCTGGACCGAAGCAACTGCTACCCCCCTATTAGAAGAGGCCCTCACTCGCCCTAAATGTAGGCTAATCGCTAATGCGCTAGGCACACCGCCTGCAGATAAAATAAAAATGGTACAAGACAGTGGCCGCTTGATCGGCGCATTATGCGGCAAGGTTAAACAAGCCGTCGCGCACAAAAATGCTGGCCTAGACTTTGTGGTCGCTCAAGGCGGCGAAGGTGGTGGTCACACCGGTGATATCGGCTCCATTGTACTTTGGCCTCAAATAATTGATGCCATTGGCGACACCCCTATGCTTGCCGCTGGTGGCATAGGTAATGGCAGACAAATGCTTAGCGCTATGGCTATGGGCGCCGCGGGGGTTTGGACTGGTTCGCTATGGTTAACCGTTGAAGAAGCACATTCTCAACCGGCCCAGAAAGAATCATTATTAAATGCATCTAGCGAAGACACTATTCGCTCAAGGTCGTGGACCGGTAAAACCTGCCGCATGCTAAAAAACGAATGGACCGATGCGTGGGAAAAAGAAGGCAATCCAAAACCGCTTGGGATGCCAATGCAAGGAATGGTGACGTCTGATGGTATGCGCCGTACGGCAACATACGCCGGCGTTGGCGACTGCCAAAAAATTGCGTTTAATCCCTGCGGGCAAGTAATTGGACAAATCAACGAAGTAGAAAGTTGCCGCTCAGTTATATTTAATATGGTGACCGAATACGTTGACCATTTAGACCAACTTAATGAGATGATGCCGAAATAGATTCGGTATCTTTTGCTAATGTCATTTGATTTTTATTTAAGTATCACACGACTTAATCGGTCGGAAGAGTAACTACCTAAATACAAAGAACCGTTCAATGGCAGCGCAACCGTCGCTACTGGAATCAAACCATCTTCGTGCTTATAAACCAGTTCCCGCGAGCCATCCTGCAAATTTATAGCTTCAATCGCGAATGGAATCATACAATTGAATCCATCTCTAGGCGTGCATTCCAATGCGTCAGTAACTGAACCAAGCGCGGAGCTTACATATAATCTGCCATCGCTCCCTAGCGAGGAGTTGTCCGGATGAGATACATCCCAACTATTTAATAGCTCCCCTGTGGTTCTATCAATGTGGCTAACTTTGCTAGAAGTATACTGATTCAGGTAATAACTTTTTTGATCTGAAGCAATCGTGACTCCGTTTGGAAACGATCCGTCACTGCCCGGCAAACGCTTAAAGCCTGAACTAGGGCTCCATTCCAGAACATAACCCGTATCCAAACCCATTAAAAATTTAGGTATATTTAGCAAACCCGCCAAACCATCGTCGGGCTCATGCATATGCGTCACAATAAAACCACTGGTATCGGTTGTCGCTGCCACGTCATTGATTCGATTTTCGGCTGGCATTTGGACACAACCACGGGTATGTAAAACTGCCCCATCAGCATTTTCGCTAAGCTCAAAAAACTCAATAGATTCACGCTGATAATGATTTACCACTAACAACTGCCAGCTACCGTCGCCACGCTGACTTAAATCTAAACCGTGCGGGCTTAGCGTGGCCGCTGGCAACATTTCACAATTAGAATCACCCCATTGCTCAGCGCCGTCAGATAAAATAGCTAAATCACGAGTGGCCATAGTCGCTGGATCAAGCGCTGACAATGCACCTGCTCTGCCAATCGCCATATCACCATACTCACCAAAAATGATTTCATTGGTGGGTGCAAAGTAAACTAGGTCTTCTGGGTTTCTTATCTCGCATGCATATTGAATATCGGTACTATCAGTACAGGCAACGTTCTCCTTCATAACGGATTCAGACCCACAACCCGCTAGCAAAAAAACTAAAAGTGGTAATATCAACACATTAGCTTTAACCATAATTAGCCCTTAAGAATATCTTTAATCATTTGTGGGTTATCGCGCAATACGCGCTCGACTGTATCTACAATTGCCTGGGTCTGGCGGTCGACTTCAATATTAACAAAACTGCCCACAGTTTTATCACCATGAGTGGTCACTCGAAGCGTTTCAGGGATATAACAAATATCAAAAGTATTAGCTTCTTTATTAACTCTAGCGACAGTTAGGCTGCAGCCATTAACAGCTATAAAACCTTTGTCTAAAATATATTTAGCCACTAAAGGAGACACTTTATAAGTGAATGTACGATTATTGTCGGTATCAACAATCTCTACAATCTCAGCAGTGTCGTCTATATGCCCTGATACAATATGGCCACCAACCTCAACACCCTGCTTAAACGAGCGTTCAATATTGACCATACTGCCCTCTGTCAGCTCTCCCAAGGTGGTAACCTTCAAGGTTTGATCTATTGCATCAAACCGCACGAGGTCATCAGTGATCTCTGTCACGGTCAAACACACTCCGTCTATCGCAACGCTTGCACCAATCTCTAAATCCTCACGCAGCCTATCTGGTAATAATATTCCAATGCGCGCAATACCGCTCTCGTTAAGCAGGCTAGAGATGGCAAAAGAGCCTTGTACAATTCCGGTAAACACTACGCTATTACTCCTTCGATAATTGGCGCCACTACAATTCGCGATGAATTAGTAGCTAACTCTACTGCCGACAATGTTCGCATACTTTCAACAGTTATAACTTGGTGAAAAATAATTTCTGTTTCGCCAGCTAGTAACTTAACCATGCCAGCGTCTCCTAGTACTTAAGCAAATTTCTCGTCAGCGACAAAAGCGTTAGTCTTGCGCTCTTGGCCAAAAGTAGACGTAGGCCCATGCCCTGGGATAAAGGTTACATCATCGCCCAGCGGCCACAATTTAGTTTTTATTGCATTGACTAAAGTATCGTAATCACCCCGTGGGAAATCAGTACGCCCGATAGAACCTTGAAACAATACATCACCAACGGCAGCTAATTTATTCATTGAATGGAAAAACACCACATGACCGGGAGTATGACCTGGACAATGCAATACCTGTAATGTTTGATTACCAAACTCAACTTCATCGCCATGTTCTAACCAGCGGTCAGGCGTAAAAACTTTAGCCGGCGGAAAGCCTGATTTTTTACAATGCTCTTCCAACTGGTCGATCCAAAACACATCTTCCTTTTGCGGGCCTTCGATAGGCACGCCCATGCGTGAGCGCAATTCATCACTGCCAGAGCAATGATCGAGATGGCCATGAGTCAAAAATATTTTCTCTAACTCTGCTCCTTGCTCATTAATCACTGCCATGATTGTGTCAATATCGCCACCAGGGTCGATGACAGCCGCTTTGTTAGTTTCGGTGCATATCCATACTGAGCAATTTTGCTGATAAGCCGTTACTGGCACAATAGTGCATTTTATAGTCATTTATATAGTCACTGAATAGATAGTATTACGGTTAACAATATCATGTATATCATTTACAGCTCTTGTTGCTGAATTTGCCACAACTGGCTATACAAGCCCTGTTTCGCTAATAGGTCAGCATGACTGCCAACTTCGACTACCCGGCCAGCCTTTAATACAATAATTTTATCGGCATCCACTATGGTCGACAACCGATGCGCTATCACTATGGTTGTATGGTCTTTCGCAACCTCATCCAAAGCCTCGATAATAGCTTGTTCACCAGCACTATCTAAGGAAGATGTTGCTTCGTCAAAAATCAGAATGGATGGCTTTTTTAATAACATTCTCGCGATAGCAATCCGTTGTTTTTCACCGCCAGACACTTTTAACCCGCGCTCACCAACCAATGTATCTAGGCCTTTGGGCAGCGCCTCAATAAATTCTGCCAAATGCGCCATGCTTATTACCGCATCAACCTCAGCCCCACTAGCCTGCGGGTTACCATAAAAAATATTTTCGCCAATACTGCTATTAAATAGCACGGTATCTTGCGGCACCACCCCTAAAGCTTGACGCCAGCTTGCTAGAGAAAAGTCTTTGATACTCTGATTATTGACCAAAATATCACCAGAATCCGCCTCATAAAACCTAAATATCAATTTGGCTAAGGTAGATTTACCCGAACCACTAGGACCAACAATGGCAACCTTTTCACCAGCGCCTACAGTAAAAGATACGTCTTTTAATATCTGCCGATCTTGGCTATAGCCAAAATTCACATGACTAAATTCAATAGCATCTATCGCGGGTTTATAAGACTTGGCGTTAGCGCTATCTTTAATTTTTGGCTCAATCTCTAATAGCTTAAACATTTCTTCCACATCGGTAAGCATCCGACGTATTTCCCGATAAATAAAACCTAAAGCATTTAGCGGAATAAATACCTGCAACATAAAGGCATTAATCATCGCTAAGTCGCCAATGGTCATATCGCCACTAGCAACTTTATTTGCTGCCATAAACATAATAATACTGACACAAACGCCAATAATCAGCGCCTGCCCGCTATTCAGTGTGGCTAAGCTATATAAATTTTTAACCTTAGCCTCTTCTCTAAGCTTAAGATTTTCTGAGTATCGCTGTTGCTCGAAGTCTTCATTATTAAAATATTTAACTGTTTCAAAATTCAACAAACTATCAACTGCTCTAGTATTTGCCTCACTATCTTTATTATTAGCATCGCGAATGTAAATGGTACGTTTATTTGTCATCCAAATTGAAAACGACACATAAGCCACTACGGCAGTGAGAATCACCACAGCAAATAAATAGTCTGCGCTATAGGCCATAATTGAGGCGACCATTATCACCTCTAACAAAATAGGAATAACGCTGAATACGATAGCTCGCAGTAAAAAGCTAATGGCATTAGTACCACGCTCCATATCGCGCGACAGGCCACCCGTTTTTCTATCTAAATGAAACGCCAAATCAAGCGTGTGTAAGTGCCGAAAAACAGACAGCGTAATCTTAGATAAGGTGCGTTCAGCAACCCTGGCAAAAACAGCGTCACGCAGTTCACCAAACACTACTGAACTAAAACGAAAAAAACCATATGCAAAAATCAGTGCCAGAGGAATTGCGACAATTGCCTGCATACCACCATCTACATCAAGTGCGTCGACGATATATTTTAGGGTTATAGGTATTACGACATTGGCCAACTTGGCGACAATTAATAATGCCAGCGCAAGACCAACTCTTACTTTAAAATCGGCAAGATAAGGCAACAACCCGCCCAATACTTGCCAGTCGTGTTGTTTTAAATTTGTACTACTCGAGCTATGATGCACTAGCTAATCACCTGAACAGTTAACAACATGCACCGGCCTCGTCCACACTACCGTCCTGATATGGCATCACCGTACCGCAACCGTCAAAAATGCCGAAATGACAATCCCAATTGCCGACGAAGTGAAAATGATTTTTAAACCGAGTTTGCTCCAACATGCGCCAAGTGTTGCCACAAACAGGAAAGACCTTACCTGTCTGAATGTAATGATGTTTATCCAATACTAAGGCTGACTCACAATGCTCTATGCTCCCTTTATATATCACTGCTTGACCATAATCTTCGCATGCAGGTTCTAACTCTGGCAATTTAAATAGTCGATAGGTGGCAGAGTAAAAGCGATAGCCTTTAACCTTCTGTTCTACTTTTTTATTTGAAATCAGTAATGGTCGGTCTTTTACTAAGCGGGGATCTTTAAAGCCTGCCACTTTGGCAATATTAATAAAGTCATTCCAATATAAGGCCCCGCTTAAACATTCACCATAAAGCACTGGATCGGCGACTAGATCAGCGGTCACTCTGCGATTGGCGTAAACATCAGAAAAATACATTTCACCACCAGGCTTCAGCAGCTTATATGCTTGCTCTAAGGCAGCTTTTTTATCTGGGCACAAATTAATAACACAGTTTGACACGATCAAATCGAAGCTATTTTCCTCAAAACCCAATTGGTCTAGCTTTTCGATATAACCTTGCAAAAATTGAGTATTAGGCTTTTCATAGCCAAATACATCTGCATGATAATCTTGATATTTATTGGCAACCTCAAGCTGCTCGGGAGTCATATCAACACCAACTACAAAACCATTTTCACCCACTAAGCCAGACAACGCGTAAACATCTCGCCCCGCACCGCAACCCAGGTCTAAAATGCGTAAACCCTTAATGTCCTCAGGAATAATCAAGCCGCAGCCATAATATTTCATCAATACTTCATCATGTACTTTCGACAAAACGGGCTTTACATACTCAGGCATACCTTCATCGGTACAGCAGGCATCAGTCTGGAGATCTTCACTACCATTTAAGGTATTACCGTAATATTCTTGGACAACTTCGTGCATAATAGACTCTGTTTAATTAACCATACGCTGTTAGATGAATAATAACCCAATGACCAAGCCACTGATACAAACACAAGACTGAACATGCAAAGCAAACCCATCCATCAAGGTAATACAGCACTAATTTTAACTGGCGGCGGAGCCAGAGCAGCCTATCAAATTGGCGTACTAAAAGCGGTGGCAGAGCTTCTTCCAAAAAAAACTAACAATCCGTTTTCTATTATTAGCGGTACTTCTGCCGGCGCCATTAACGCAGCAGCAATCGGTGCCTCAGCCAACAATTTTCGTTTGGCCATTAAAAAAGTAGAACGGCTCTGGTCAAAGTTAGAAGTACAGCAAGTGTATAAGTGTGGTCCGCTGGATATCCTGCATAGTGTGCTTCGTTTAGCAGCATCACTACTGCACAACGGCGTTGGTATGACTCGGCCGCTTGCGCTTCTCAATACCGAACCACTGAGACAATTATTGGAAGAAAGTATAAATTTCAAAAATTTACAACTGCGCATTGATAATGGACATTTGAACGCTATAGGTATAACTGCATCAAGCTATACCAATGGCGAATCAGTCACCTTTTACCAAAGTAATAACTCGGTTCAACCTTGGAACCGCGCTCGGCGTCGAGGGGTGTCAACCAGCATTATGGTCGACCACTTATTGGCATCCTCAGCAATTCCAGCAATATTGCCATCGACCAAGATTAATGACCATTACTACGGCGATGGGGCGTTACGACAAGTATCCCCAATTAGCCCAGCACTGCGTATGGGAGCTGAACGAATCATGGTAGTCGGTGTAAGCGGCAACAGTACCAATAAAAATGATCAGCCAACTCCAACTCATTCGCCATCCTTAGCGCAAATGGTTGGCCATGTTTTTAACAGTGCTTTTATTGATGCATTAGACAACGACTTGCTGCAGCTCGAACGAATTAATGAGCTGGTCGGAATGCTTGAAAATGAAAATCCTAAGCATAACTACTCTACTCAAAAACGGGTCGACCTACTTTGTATACAACCGTCATTTGATTTTGATAAATTGGCCGAAAAGCATATTGAAAATATGCCATTTGGAATGCGAAGAATTTTGAAAATGACGGGAGCCAGTGATGACGGCGGGAGTTTAGCCAGCTACTTAATGTTTGATGGTAATTTTTGCCGAGAACTAATTAGCAATGGCTACAAAGATGCAATGGAGCAGCAAGAGCTGATAGAAGACTTTTTCTACCCCAAAGAGATAAGTGTTTAGCTATTCAGGGGTAACTTCATCCTCTCCAATGTAGTCAATCCGTGGATAACTTTGCCATTTAAAAGACTGTTGATGTGAGCAAATACGGCATTCATGTAATATTCTGCCATCAGCATCTGCCCCAGTAATCTCCCTCATCATACCATGCTCACACTTATCACAGACGTAGTTCACTTCAATAGGAACAACTTTACGTTTTATCTCGCCCATAGACACCTCATTTAAGCCTAACTTTATTCTCTATTAAGTAAGTATACCCCGAGTGCTTCACGCTGCGACTCATCCAACGGATAGGCAGGCATTGGTGCAGTTGGATTTTCAATCTTATCCATCACACCACTTACGTTATACCGATCACCCAAGTTTAGCAGTGACATCCGATTTAATGAATCAAGCCCAGCTACATGACAACTTGCACAAGAAAATGAATTATACAAAGCTTCACCTTGAGCATACAAGTCAGCCTGCTGCTCAGGCTCATAAACCCTATCTTCAACGACGTTAACTTGCTCGGCTAGCGCTTCTATTGACTTACTCTTACCAGGAGCAACCCGATAGATCGCGCCAGCATAATCATCAGAAACATAAGCAGCGCCATCAGGGCCAATCGCCACATCCACCGGCCTACCGCTAATATTACCATTGGATTCAAAACCACTTAAGAAATCACGCTGCTCGATCTCATCACCATTCCAATGCAATGACACCACCCGATAACCGTCTGGCACTGTTCGATTCCAAGAGCCATGCAAGGCCACTAGCGCTGCATCCTTAAACACTATAGGCCAGTGGTATTCATCAACAAAAGTAATACCTAAAGGCGCATTATGCGCGGCAAACCCAAATTCAGGATCAATAGCATTGCGATTTTCGCCACTACCATAATCCGGATCTTGCTCACCAAAACCATTTACAAAAGGCCAGCCATAAAAGCCACCTTTGACAATTTTATTCAACTCACACGGCGGGTAATCGTCGCCTAATAAGTCACGACCGTTGTCTGTAGCGTAAAGCTCGCCATCACGAGTAGACCAAGCCATGCCAACACTGTTGCGCAATCCGGTGGCAAATAACTTCCCACGATGACCATCAGGGTCAAACGTCATAATGGTGCCACGCCGATGGTCGACTTCTATACACACATTACAGGTTGAGCCTTGCGATAGGTACAAAAGGTCATCGTCACCAAAAGTAATATTTTTATATGCATGATTACCGTCCCCAGTTAAATTAGCTATCACAACCTCATAAGCACCATAAGTAGTGAAATCAGGCTCCTTAATTCTTACTCGACCAACTTGATTGGCTTCACCAATATATAACCAGCCATCGTATATCGCGATCCCATGAGGTTTGTTTAAACCATCAATAACAACCCTCTGCCCATCAGGCGTGCCATCGCCGCCACTATCGTGTTCAAGTAAGATCACTTCGCCTTGATGGGGCCGTGAAACCAACAAATGCCCAGCCTCAGTAAACTGGAGCATACGTGCACCTTCAATATCGCTGGCGTAAAGGGAGATACCAAAACCTGGCGCAGTTGAGATAGTTTGTTTAAGATTTTGTTCGCTAGGCGTATCGACGCCAACCCCCAAACTGACATTTAGTATCATCATCAGTTGCTGCTGGTAGTTATAAGCAAGGTAAGCAATGATAACAATTAATAAAGCGAGCAGTGCCAATATTGCTCTAACGCTGTATTTGAACCAAGGCATATTTATCTCCATAAAATATCTACACTTAGATTAGCTCATAAATCAATTTTTGACAGTTTTTTGAGCAACTTAGCATAGGTTCTTAGGAAATATATGATCGAGTATTCAACAAAACCACTTTGATCAGCTAGTCGCTATTGATTAATAAAGCTCGCCGACCACCGCTCTGGCTATCTCGCCAGAAAACCCCCGATTTTGTAAATAGCGTGACTGCTTGTGTTTCTCTTTCATATCGATGTCTGTCACCCGAGCGATTCGCTTTAGATATAGCTCGCTAGCTTTTTCAAACCAATTAATCTCAAGCTCGGCTAATGTGTCTGCAATTAATACTTTAGCAACACCTTTTGCTTGTAGTTCTTGCTTAATTTTATAGGGGCCAAAGCCGCTATTAGCTTTCGAGCGAATAAACATCAGCGCAAAACGCTGATCACACAATAAGTTATCCGTTTGAAGCTTATTCAGTACTGCAAGGATCAATTCACTATTTTCGGTTTTTTTGCTAAGTTTTTGCTCTAGCTCAAAACGAGAATGCTCGCGCATGGCGAGCATATTCATTGCAGATAAGCTAAGCGAGGCCCTTTCCTTGGCCTCCTCCTTATTAGCTTGATCTAGCTGCGGTGACAACTCATTCGGTGACGGCATCCTCTTCGGCACCTACATTCTTGGGTCTAGGCTCAGGGTCAGCAAGATACACACCCCGAATCGATGCTTCTAGCTGATCAGCTAATTCAGGATTAGCCTGTAAAAATGCCGCCGCATTCTTTTTGCCTTGGCCGATTTTATCGCCATTGTAGGCATACCATGCACCAGACTTTTCTACAAAACCGGCCTTCACGCCTAAATCGACAAGTTCACCATGAAAGTTAAAACCAGTACCATAGAGTATTTGAGTTTCTGCTTGTTTAAACGGTGGTGCCACTTTGTTTTTAACAACTTTAATTCTAGTCTCGTTACCGATGACCTCATCACCTTCTTTTACCGCGCCAGTTCTTCTGATATCTAAACGAACCGAGGCATAAAATTTCAAACTGTTGCCGCCTGAGGTGGTCTCAGGACTGCCAAACATTACACCAATTTTCATTCGAATTTGGTTAATAAAAATAACCAGACAATTGGCATTCTTAATATTACCAGTCAATTTACGTAACGCTTGTGACATTAAACGAGCCTGAAGACCGACGTGAGACTGACCCATTTCACCTTCAATTTCAGCTTTAGGTACAAGCGCTGCAACCGAATCAATAATGAGTACATCAATAGCACCAGAGCGGACCAACATATCAGTCACTTCTAAAGCTTGCTCGCCGGTATCTGGCTGCGACACAATTAAGTCATCAGTGACCACACCAAGTTGTTCTGCATACTGTGGATCTAAAGCATGCTCAGCATCAATAAAGGCGCAAGTTTTACCTTGTTTTTGAGCTTGAGCGATAACGCTTAGCGTGAGGGTTGTTTTACCAGACGATTCAGGGCCATATATTTCAACAATACGACCATATGGCAAGCCACCTATACCTAAAGCGATATCTAGCGGTAGTGATCCAGTTGAAACTGCAGGGAGTTTTTCAATCGGCTTATCGCCTAATTTCATTGCTGTCCCTTTACCAAATTGACGCTCTATTTGGCCAAGTGCAGCTTCAAGTGCTTTTTGTTTATTCTGATCCATATTTATTCTCACGCTTAATCAATGGGGTTTTCACCCTGCTTATGTGTATCCAGTGTCCTTAGTATTGCCTAACACTGGTATATGCAAAGTACTGTACACATAAACAGTATTAGTGGCAAACAAAAATTATGCTTTTTTACTAAACGTTAAATTTACCCGCTTTGAACTGCTCAGCCGCGTAAGCACAGGCTCTGGCCGTGAACGCCATATAGGTAAGCGACGGGTTAACGCAAGAGGCCGAGGTCATAAATGAGCCGTCAGTAACAAAAAGGTTATCAATACCGTGAGCTTGGTTATGTTTATTCAACACCGCTTTACTTGGGTCGTCGCCCATTCTAGCGGTCCCCATTTCATGAATAGCGGAGCCGCCTACTGCCAAATTTTCCGTATCACCGATTTGATAATGTATAGCACCGGCGGCTCGCATAATTTTCTCTGCGTGGACGGCTGAGTCTTTAACTAATTTGCGGGTATTATCATCCCAATCAAATTGGGTAACTACCTGAGGAATACCAAAGCGATCTTTTTTACTGGCATGTAAAGTCACTTGATTACTTGCATTCGGCAGGCATTCTATAAATGCCGCCGCTGCCCAAACCCACAAGTCCATTGGTTTGGTTAGCGACTCTTTGTAATCAACACCAAAACCCTTTTTATTAAAGCTATTTTGCCATTCCGGTCTAACCGAATGACATTGGTAGCCATAACCGCGTACAAAGTCGGCATCACTGTCTTGATCACCGATATTTCTAAAACGGGGAATATACAAACCATTGGGTCTATTGCCTTGATAATATGAGTCAGTATTGTCAGCAAAAAAACCCACATGGGGCACAATTAAATGGTCCATCAAATATTTACCCAAAGCTCCGCTTTTATTAGCTAAACCATTGGGGTAAAGCTCACTGGTGGAGTTAAGTAATATTTGCGAAGTGCCAATGGTAGAGGCACACATAAAGAATATTTTAGCCGTGTGTAACTTTCGCTCACCGGTTTGGCTGTCAATGGTTCTCACGCCAGTTATACGACTGCCAGTCTCGTCATGCTCCAAGCTTTCAACAACTTGATTTGGCAACAAGGTCAAATTGCCGGTGGCCGTGGCCGCAGGTAAAGTTGAACTTTGTGAGCTAAAATAGCTGCCGGTAGAACAGCCCCGCTGACATGGTCCGCAATAATGACAAGCACCCCTGCCATTATGATTTTGGGTAAGAATGGCAGCACGCCCCATGGTTAGCGTGATCTCAGGTAGCTTTTTCTTCAACCGCCCTTTAATGGTTTTTTCTAAGGCGTAGTATTCCATTGGCGGTAAAAACTCGCTGTCTGGCAACTCGGCCAAACCTTCAGCCTCACCACTAACGCCAATAAATTTTTCCACATAGCTATACCACGGTGCGATATCTTGATATTCAACCGGCCATGGAATGCTATTACCATCAACACTATTGGCTTTAAAGTCTTGCTCGCTAAAACGATAGGTTTGCCTGCCCCATAATAAAGATCTGCCGCCAACAACGTCCGCTCGCATCCAATTAAATGGTTTGTCTTCGGTTTGAACGTAAGGATTGTCTTTATCGTTATTCCAATACTGAATAGTGGCTTCGCTGAAGGCGTAACTGGTACTTTGGATCGGATACTCTAGCGCATTGCGCTGGCGATCAGGCATGCCGTAAAAAGGTAACTGAAAAGCCTGCGCATGCTCACCTTTGTAGTCTGCGCCGTGACGAATATCTTTGCCACGCTCTAATACCAGCACTTTTAAACCGCGCTCACACAGCTCTTTAGCTGCCCAACCACCGGATATACCAGAGCCAACTACAATTGCATCAAATTCTTGGTTATCCATTATAAACCCGTCAACGATTGGCGCATGGGCAATTCAGCGGCATACGACACATCAGTGTCTAGCAATGGAATATCGCCCTTAAAACTACCCATAGGGTTAGCTCGCAAGACTTGCTGCGAGCCGACTTCAGACAACAGAAACCCCAATACAGTTAACTCTTTAAATTGACAGATAAAAGGCGCATCGCCATCCCATACCCTAGTAGTGTTGCCAAAATCAAACCACGGCGAGTCAGATGCATCGTCTTCTAGCTGTTCCAAAACTCTAATTTGATCTACTGCTGACAAGCCAATAAAGTCGGTATGCTTTGCCATCAACTTATTTAGTCCATTAGTAAAAAAATCACGCTCTTGCGGCGTAAACCAATCCGCTACCATTAACTCTATAAAACGATCACTGCCAGCTTCAATAGCACCGGGCGTATCGGTGGTTGGAATAATTAATTGGGCAATAACTTTTACCACTGCCCGCTGCTGGTCAGAGAAAAACGTTAAGGG
>JBLHWB010000011.1:0-18770 GCA_047628915.1 Porticoccus sp.
TCGGATATGTTTACCGTGCTTAATAGCGAATATGACAAGTACGATTTGATTGTGAGCAATCCGCCTTATGTTGATGCGGGGGATTTTTATTCTATGCCCGTCGAGTTTAGTCACGAGCCTAAAATGGCCTTAACTGCCGGTGAAGACGGTTTGGAGATGGCGCATATATTGTTAGCCCAAGCAGCTGATTATTTAACTGATGATGGTGTGCTAATTGTTGAGGTGGGTAACAGTGGCGAAGCGCTTGAGCACTGCTATCCCAATGTTGAATTTAATTGGTTGGAATTTGACCGTGGTGGAGTTGGCGTTTTTGCAATAACCGCAAAAGAGTTGCGTCAGCTACAAGCGCAAATTGGTTAAATATCGTATAATTGCTTCTTTTAGATTTTTGGAATTGTTATGTCCGGTAATACCATTGGTAAATTATTTACTGTAACCACTTTTGGCGAAAGTCATGGACCCGCCATTGGTGCTGTTATTGACGGTTGCCCTCCAGGGCTAGAGTTGTCGGTGGAAGATCTGCAGCCAGACCTAGATCGTCGTAAGCCGGGTACTTCAAAGTTTGCCACCCAACGAAAAGAGGGTGACAAAGTAACTATTTTAAGTGGGGTATTTGAAGGTGTAACCACCGGTACGTCAATCGGTCTATTGATTGAAAATACCGATCAGCGCTCAAACGATTACTCAAAGATTAAAGACACCTTTAGACCTAATCATGCTGATTACACCTATGCCCAAAAATATGGTCATCGTGACTATCGTGGCGGTGGCCGTTCATCTGCGCGCGAGACGGCAATGCGTGTTGCTGCTGGTGGTATTGCTAAAAAGTTTTTGGCCCAGCACGGCATATCAGTTGACGGTTATATGTCTCAATTGGGTCCCATTAAACTTGAATTAGAAAGCTGGGAAGAAGTAAATAGCAATCCGTTTTTCTGCGGTCAGCCTAGTAAAATAATCGAACTCGAAAACTATATGAAAGCGCTAAATAAAGAGGGTAACTCTATCGGTGCAGAAATAACGATTGTAGCGAAAGGTATGCCGGTGGGTTTAGGTGAACCTATTTTTGACCGCTTAGATGCTGAACTAGCTTATGCGCTGATGGGGATTAATGCGGTTAAAGGGGTAGAAATCGGTGATGGTTTTTCCTGTATAGATCAAAAAGGTACTGAGCATAGAGATGAGCTTACGCCTGAAGGGTTTGGTTCAAATCATTCTGGTGGCGTTTTAGGGGGTATCTCTACCGGCCAAGACATAGTGGCAAAAATTGCTCTTAAGCCAACTTCTAGTATTCGACTGCCTGGTAAAAGTATCGATACCAATGGCGAGTCGGTGGACGTTATTACTACTGGCCGCCATGACCCCTGTGTTGGAATTCGCGCTACGCCAATCGCTGAGGCGATGATCGCTATAGTGTTGACGGATCATTTTTTACGTCATCGTGGTCAAAACGGTGAAGTGCATAGCAGTACTCCAGTGATAAATTCTCAACGCTAACCGAGTAGGCGCATGTTCAGGTAATTTAACTTGAGTAATTATTGGCGCCTATCAAGTTTTTATTTTTGCTACTTTGCACTATTAGGTGCGTGGGCTCCGTTCTGGGGTCCGTATCTTCAAGATCAAGGTTTTAACTCTGTTGATATTGGCTACTTGGCTGCCATCATTTATATTACTAAAGTTTTTTCGCCGAGTATTTGGAGTTATTTGGCCGACAAAACTGGGCAGCATTTACAAATAGTTCGACTTGGTAGCCTGTTAGCTTTTTTCTGTTTCTTGTTTATTTTTCTCGGTTCTAGTTTTTGGTTGTTGGCATTGGTGGTTACCGCATACAGTTTTTTTTGGAATGCCGTGCTGGCCCAGTTTGAAGTAATAACTATTACCCATTTAGCTGGCCGTTATCACTCGTATAGTCGTATTAGACTGTGGGGCTCTATTGGCTTTATTGTGGCCGTGGTGGGTTTGGGCGCAGTGTTTGACTTTGTCTCGATCAGTGCCTTGCCAGTATTCATTGCGAGTATTCTTTTGGCTATTTTTATCAGTAGTTTGTTTGTCGCTAACACGAAAGCTGAGACTTCTCTGTTATCTCCTCATGGAATTTTCACCATACTCAAACGACCCGCCGTATGGGCTTTTTTGCTAGTTGGCGTATTGCTACAAATATCTCATGCGCCGTATTACACATTTTTTAGCATATATATGGAATTACAAGGCTATAGCAGTGCGGTTATCGGTTTGCTATGGGGGCTGGGTGTAACGGTAGAGGTGTTAGTATTTGTTTGGATGCATAAACTATTGGCGCGATATCCTATTCGCCAGATTATGTTGGTGAGTTTATTATTATCAGCCTTGCGTTGGTTTTTGATCGGCTATTTCTCAGACAACTTGTCGCTGTTGTTAATTGCTCAAACCCTACATGCAGCAAGTTTTGGTAGTTTTCATGCGGTGGCGGTTGAATATGTGAGGCGTCAGTTTGTTGGCGGGCATCAAGGGCAGGGCATGGCGATATACAGTGGCCTTAGTTTTGGGGGCGGCAGTGCTATTGGTGCGGTGGTAAGTGGTCTGGCATGGCAGTTAAATCCGGCACATACTTTTGCAGCGGCAGGAGTAGTTTGTATTTTTGCGTTCATAATTGCTTGGTTTTTGATCAAAGGGGCTGAGTCGGACAGACTTTCTTTCTAAATTTCTCTGTCAATATTGACATCAATCCTGATGCTAGCCATATTGTCATCAGGTTTATATAGGGGATAAGAATGGAGCAACAATCCATAGTTTACGGATACATTATGGACGCAGCCGGTTGGGATTGCGTTGGTGATGGCAAGGCAAGATTGCGCAGTAATCGCCAAGCATTGCTTGGTTTGGACGAAATGGAGTATGGCGGTCTCGTCTATCGTGAAATGTTCTCTTTACCAACTCCTCCAGTTAATTCTATTGATCCTCCGCCAGTGATTCATTTCGGTCAATCCACCCTTGGTATTGAGTATGAATGGGAGCATTGGATTAAGGAATTTGAAGCATTGTTAAAGCAAATGTACTGGGAGCATGCGACTGTTCATTTAGAGACTGAGTTGTCTGGTAAACATACCTTTACGTGGGAGGCGGCTGATTTAGCGCATGAGCCGGATAGTGGTGGTTTTTCGGTGCGCTGTGAATGGTCTCGTGAAAGCTTAGTCGCTTAATTGTTGAGATATATTAGTGAAACTCGGTAAAAACTCCAAACGAACAATTATTCTGGCTATTTCAGCGACCGCAACATTTGTGTGGTCCGGTATTCGTTATTTCGATATACCGCCGGCGACAATGTTCGATTTCTTTATCTCTAGCGTGGCGTTGTTGGCGGTTTGTATCTGTATTGCCTTTGTATTGGCTTTTTTACTGCGGCTGATAAAAAGTCGCAGCGATTAAAATTTTTTTATTGTTCCAGCCATTCTAGGCTGAAATCGATGTCCAAACTATCAGCAATATCCTCTAGATCAGCTGTTACTGCATCGGCCTTGGTTTGAGCTGATACTTCAAAACAAATCTCTGCTTCGAACAATCGGCTGCCGGTCATCGGGGCGCTGCTCACACGGCTTTGTAATTCTTCAATATTAATATCATGGCTGGCTAATGCTTTAGTCACCTCTTGCACAATACCGCTCCTATCATTACCGATAACACTAAGTTTACCGTAATGTACTGATGGTTTTACCACTGCTGCACAGTTATCGACGATAACAGATAACTCCGTTGAATTATGCGCTAGTAATAGTTTTTCTAATTCATTGGCTTTATCTGTTCCAATGCTAACTCTAACAATACCGGCAAACTTACCAGCCATATGTGACAAATTACTTTCTATCCAATTACCGCCAGCACTGTTAACTGTGGTTGCCAGTTGTTCTACTAAACCGGGTTTGTCATTGCCTAAGAAAGTAAACACAATTGATCTTTGCACGATGGTGATCTCCAGTTTTTATATAGTATAGGCGTTAACTATCGGAAAAGTCTGCTACCACTTAAGTTGTTTTTTTAAGTTTAATTTATAAGGCTGCTAATCTACCTTGGGTACTCATTCTTGCTGGTACATATTTTTCCGCCTGCACTGGAGGAGGAATTCGAGTCTTAGCAATTTCGTTCCATTTTAAAATACTGTAATAGTGCCTGATGCGCTGCACATAGTTAACTGGTTCTTCGCCTCTGGCATAACCATGGCGAGTTTTTGAGTAGTAGGCGTGTTTTGTAAGTAATGGTAATCGTTGCATAACATCAATCCATAGATGGGGGTCGCCGCCTTGTGCTTCAGTAATTTTGCGGGCATCTTCTAAGTGCCCCATGCCTACATTGTAGGCGGCTAAGGCAAACCATGTTCTATCTGGCTCTTCAATATCATCGGGCAAGCGTCGTTTAAGTTTATTCAAATAGCGAGTTCCGCCAACCAGGCTCTGGCGAGCATCGAGTCTATTCTCTACTTTCATTTCTTTGGCGGTAATCCGAGTTAGCATCATCATGCCGCGCACGCCAGTAGGAGATTTTGCTTTCGGGTTCCAGTGACTTTCCTGATAACTGACGGCGGCCAAAAGTGCCCAATCGGTGGCTTCTTGAGTAGCGATCTCTTTAATTAAATCTTCATATTTCGGGTAGGTGTCGCGTATCTTTTTGGCAAAAGTCCTAGAGCCCATATTTGACACCGTATTGGCGTGGCCATAGTGTTTGCCTAGCAGGCTTTTAAGGGTGCCATCTTTTTTTATCTGAGTGAAAAAATCGTCTATCTGTTTAGTAATTGGATTGTCTTTGGTGGTGTACCAGGTGATTTGTTGGGGTTTGCTAATGGTCAAGGCAACCCCAATGTGAGCAAAACTCGCTTTATGAGTGTCATACTCATTGGAATCAATAATCGTATGCTCTATTTCATTATTCTCTAGCCGCTCAAGCAGATCTAGGGCTTCTACCTCACTTGACTCTGTCCACTCCAGCCCGGGAATATCTTGCTGAAGTAGTCTGAGGTTTTCGGCATGACTGCTATTGGCCACCACCCATATGTCTTTTCCCACCAGCTGTTCTACTTGTCTAGGGCGGTATGTTCCATAACGATAAAGCAGCAGCTGTTTTACATCGTTATAACTTTGGGATGCTTGATAATTGGCGTCACGGGTAGGCGTCTGAGTTAAACCTGCGGCTGCAAGATCTGCTGTGTTGCTGTCTAACGATGAAAATATTTCATCCATCTTGTGGGCAGTATTCATCTGTAATTTGGCGCCAATATGATCAGCAAATAATTTGGCCAGCTCATACTCAAAGCCCATTGGGCCATTTCTGTGTTCGTAGTAGGTGGTAGGGCTGTTGCGAGTGATGACGGTGATGGTGGATGTCGGATCGCTACTAACAGCTGTTTCCGTTTGTTGCTGACAGCCACTTAACAGCACAGTGACTGTCAGTAATAGTGACGCTAGCGTCCCGCTGCCTATAGTTCGGCTGCTTGCTTTGTTTTCTTGTTTAAAAATTAAAATCAAGCCTTGCGCCCATTTACCGAGATAATATTTATTGTACCCACAAGTTTTCAGCCGTACTACAGCAAGTTAGTGATCGGCTAATTTAGTTAAAACTATTTCCCTCAAATAGGCTATTTTCCTCACATAACGGAGGTAAATAGAGTAGAATTCGCGCCTTTATATCGACATGATTTAAAGAGGCTTTCCAAAGTAATGCTTATCTTGCGTGGCACTACCGCATTATCCGCTTTTCGTCGTAATAAACTGCTTACTAAGCTGGTCGACTCGACTCCAGTAACTGCAATTCAAGCTACTTATCTGCATTTTGTTGATATTAGCGAAGACCTTAGCGATGGGGAGTTGGAAGTGCTTGAAAGCTTGCTAAGCTATGGCAGCGTTGACGAGCACCAGCAAGGTGAAGGCCTGACACTGATTGTGACGCCACGTCCAGGAACAATATCTCCATGGTCTAGCAAAGCTACAGACATAGCCCGCAACTGCGAACTTGATAAAGTTAGGCGGGTTGAACGAGGTGTTGAGTTCAAGGTTAAAACCACTGCTGACTTAAGCGCAGAGCAGCAAGTAATACTGATAGCAGAGCTGCATGACCGGATGGTCGAGACGGTGTTTGCTGACGCTAGTGAAGCATCTGCCTTATTCTCAACCGAAAGCCCGCGCCCAGTCACCACTATTGATATTCTCGAAGGTGGTAAAAAATCATTGGCAGACGCTAATGTAAGCTTGGGTTTAGCCCTAGCGGATGACGAAATAGACTATTTAGTACAAAGCTTTGTCGAATTAGAGCGCAACCCGACTGATGTTGAATTAATGATGTTTGCGCAAGCGAACTCGGAGCATTGTCGGCATAAAATATTTAATGCCAGTTGGTCTATTGATGGCGAAGAGCAGTCGCACTCATTATTTAAGATGATCAAAAATACTTACGAGCAAGGTGGGGAAGGTGTTTTAAGCGCTTATGACGATAATGCCTCAGTGGTAACGGGGTCTGTCGCTGGGCGATTCTTTCCAAATACTGAAACCGGTGAATATAGCTTTATAGAAGAGCCTATTCATTTGTTAATGA
This sequence comes from Porticoccus sp., assembly GCA_047628915.1. Classification (GTDB taxonomy): domain Bacteria; phylum Pseudomonadota; class Gammaproteobacteria; order Pseudomonadales; family CAWVSB01; genus CAWVSB01. The sequence continues at coordinate 6,553 of JBLHWB010000011.1, forward strand.
AGGTCGAAACCCATAATCACCCGACGGCAATTGCGCCGGGGGCTGGCGCGGGTACCGGTTCGGGTGGTGAAATTAGAGATGAAGGCGCTGTTGGGCGAGGCTCTAAGCCCAAGGTTGGTTTAACCGGTTTTTCTGTTTCTAATTTACGTATTCCTGCTGGCGAGCAAAGTTGGGAAATAGATTATGGCAAGCCTAATCGTATTGTAACTGCATTAGATATTATGCTTGAAGGTCCAGTCGGTGGCGCGGCGTTCAATAATGAATTTGGTAGGCCTAATTTGTGTGGTTACTTTAGAACCTATGAGCAGGCTATTGCTGGCCCAGATGGCAATGTAGTTAAGGGTTATCACAAACCAATAATGATCGCCGGTGGTTATGGCAATATTCGCGAAGGCGATATCGACCAGCGCGAGTTTGCTCCTGGCTGTAAATTAGTTGTACTCGGTGGCCCTGCGATGTTGATTGGTCTCGGTGGCAGTGCAGCTTCGTCAATGGCATCAGGTGCATCGACTGAAAATCTAGATTTTGCCTCTGTACAGCGTCAGAATCCTGAAATGGAAAGGCGGTGCCAAGAAGTTATTGATGCCTGCGTTGCCATGGGCGCAGAAAACCCAATTGCGTTTATTCATGATGTCGGGGCGGGCGGATTATCTAACGCTTTACCTGAGTTAGCTAAAGATGGCGGTTGTGGCGGAGTATTTGATTTGCGCGCGGTGCCAAATGATGAGCCCGGTATGTCGCCATTAGAGATTTGGTGTAACGAAAGTCAGGAGCGTTATACCCTGGCAATTGAACCGCAGAATCTCGCTAAGTTTGAACAGATTTGCCAGCGTGAACGCTGCCTATATGCGGTTGTTGGTGAGTCAATTGCTGAAAAGAAAATAGTCGTTAAAGACGACCTGCTGGGTAATAGCCCGGTTGACTTACCGATGTCTGTTTTATTTGGTAAGCCGCCAAAAATGCACCGCAGCTTTGATCGTGTCGAGAAAACCTTTACCCCGCTAGATTTAAGCGAGATTACCATAAGTGATGCCACTGAAAAGCTGTTGCAACTGCCGACAGTCGCAAGTAAAAGTTTTTTGATTACCATCGGTGATAGAACAATCACTGGTTTAGTTCATCGAGACCAAATGGTTGGCCCTTGGCAAGTGCCGGTTGCTGACTGCGCCGTAACCACTGTTGGCTATAACACCTACGCTGGTGAAGCGATGGCCATGGGCGAGCGCACGCCTAGCGCATTACTTAATGGGCCCGCGTCTGGCCGGATGGCTATTGGCGAGGCAATTACTAATATTGCAGCAACTCGTATAGAAAAAATGTCAGATATTAAACTGTCTGCTAACTGGATGTGTGCAGCTGGTCAACCGGGTGAAGATGAGGCGCTATTTGATACGGTAAAAGCCGTTGGTATGGAATTATGCCCAGAGCTAGGTATCACTATTCCGGTTGGTAAAGACTCAATGTCTATGCGTACCACTTGGAATGAAGACGGCGAAGATAAAGCGGTGACTTCACCAATGTCGCTTATTATCTCGGCCTTTACTCCAGTGCTAGATGTACGCAAAACAATTACTCCTCAGCTGCGGATTGATTTAGGCGATAGTGTTTTATTGTTTATTGATATTGCTAATGGGCAGCAGCGTTTAGGTGCATCTTGTTTAGCTCAGGTTTATCAGCAGTTAGGGGATACGCCTGCAGATCTAGATAATAGCGCTGCACTTAAAGGTTTTTTTGATGCGATGCAGTCATCTTTAGAGCAGGAATTGTTAGTTGCCTATCACGATCGTTCAGATGGTGGCTTGATGGTTACCTTGCTAGAAATGGCATTTGCTGGCCGCTGTGGTTTGAATGTTGATATCGCCGATATAGCTGGCGATGACATTGGCGCATTGTTTAACGAAGAGTTAGGCGGTGTAGTGCAAGTGTTGGCTAGTGATATCGATAGAGTGATTGAAATATTTAGTGCAAATGGTTTAGCTGAGTGCGTACATGTGATCGGTCAGCCAATAGCTGACCAGCAAATAACTATATGTCGTGACGGTAGTGAGCTCTATGCTAACAGCCGCGAAATCTTACAAAGCTTGTGGGCGAGTACCAGCTATAAAATACAGGCATTACGCGATAATTCAGATAGCGCCCTACAAGAATATGAAGAAATAGCCGCGAAAAACAACCAAGGTTTAAGCGTTAATTTAACTTACGACTTGAATGACAATATTTCGGCGCCATATATAGCTACAGGGCAGAGACCAACGATTGCCATATTGCGAGAGCAGGGCGTTAATGGCCAAATTGAGATGGCGGCAGCTTTTGATCGCGCCGGATTTACCGCTGTTGATGTGCATATGAGCGATCTACTTTCTGGCAGACACAAACTAGAGGACTTCAAAGGCCTGGCTGCTTGTGGTGGCTTCTCTTATGGCGACGTATTAGGCGCGGGCGAAGGTTGGGCTAAGACCATATTATTTAACCCAGCCTTGCGTGACCAGTTTGAGCAGTATTTTAACCGCGATGACTCGTTTAGCTTAGGCGTTTGTAACGGTTGCCAGATGTTGTCGACCCTAAAAGAATTAATACCTGGAGCTGATGATTGGCCGAAATTTGTCAAGAATGAGTCGGAGCAGTTTGAAGCACGACTGGCGATGGTAAAAATAGAGCCGTCACCGTCAATATTGTTAAGCGGTATGGCTGGTTCTCATATGCCAGTGGCAGTTGCCCATGGCGAAGGTAGAGCAGAGTTTGCTCAAACCAGTGATATGAATAATTTAGTAAAAAGTGGTTTAGTAGGGGCAAGATTTGTGGATTCAAATATCCAAACAGCAAGTCGTTATCCAGCCAACCCAAATGGATCGCCCGAAGGGATTACTGGTTTAACAACTAGTGACGGTAGCGTAACCATAATGATGCCGCACCCAGAACGTGTGTTTAGAGCCGTACAGCATTCGTGGAAGCCAGACGATTGGCAAGAAAATGGTAGCTGGATGCGATTATTTCAAAATGCTCGTGTTTGGGTTGACTAATATAACAAGCCTTAAGGCATGTAAAAAATAAACAAAAATTGGATTAAGTATGTTGAATAAATACCCTTGGTGGAAAAATTTACTGATAGTTTTAATAGTCGCTATTGGTGTAGTTTATGCTTTGCCTAATGTGTATGCACCAGACCCTGCAATTCAAATCGCCGCTGAAAGCAGCAGTGATGTGGTGGATGCTGCGACGCTGCGACGAGTGCAAAAAGCGTTAACCGATGCTGGTTTAGAATATTTTGGCGAAAGCTTAGATGATAGACGAATATTAGTTCGTTTAACTAGCCAAGAGGATCAGCTTAGGGCTAAAACAGCTATTGAGCACACAATTGGCGATGGTTTTATCGTTGCGCTTAATCTAGCTGCAACTACGCCCCAGTGGTTGGCTGATTTAGGTGGCAGCCCAATGAAGTTGGGTTTGGATTTGTCTGGTGGTGTCCATTTTTTGTTAGAGGTTGATACCGAATCAGCCATTGATAAAAAGTATGAAAATGCAGTTAATGACATACGCAGGGCTATGCGTGAAGCACGGGTGCGTAGTCAGATTGATTTGGGTGACAGGGTAATTAAAGCCTCTTTTGCCAGCGACGAAGTCAGAGATCAGGGGCTTGCTGTTATCCGCGAAAGTTTTTCTGATCTGCAGCGTACCTCATTGGAAGAAAATGGTCGTTTTATAGTTGCGCTAACAAAGTCGGCTGCGCAAACTCGTGAAATTGAAAAATATGCGGTCAGTCAAAACTTAACCACATTGCGCAATCGAGTTAATGAACTAGGTGTGGCTGAGCCACTGGTGCAGCAGCAGGGTACTAATCGTATTGTGGTTGAGCTTCCAGGGATTCAGGATACTGCCGCAGCGAAGAAAATATTAGGTAAAACCGCGAGTTTAGAGTTTCGTTTAGCTGCCGATTTTGACGATCCGTCTTATTCCCGTGAGCAGTTTGGCTATCTGTCAGATAGCTTTGGTAGCCGCGATGATTGGCTAGAGAAGAAGGTGATCATTACCGGTGAAAACGTATCTAATGCCAACGCCGGTTATGACGAAAATGGCAGTCCACAGGTTAGTATTTCTTTAGATAGCCAAGGTGGTGCAGTTATGCACCGTGCTACTCGTAATAATATTAATCGTCGTTTAGGCGTGTTATTTATTGAGCGTAAATCGCGCACTGTTGGTTTTGAAATGAACGAAGAAGGCATGCGGGTTCCTGTACGAGAAAAGTACGATTCCAAAAAAATTATCAGTCTCGCAACTATTCGTGCCTCCTTAGGATCGCAATTTCGTATTACCGGATTAGGTAATCCTCAAGAAGCGTCCGAGCTTGCATTGTTGTTGCGGGCAGGTGCACTGGCTGCGCCTATCGATTTTGTTGAAGAGCGAACTATTGGTCCATCGTTGGGTGCGGAAAATATCGCCTTGGGCGTATTGTCGGTGCAAATCGGCTTGGGCTTAGTTTTGTTATTTATGCTGCTGTTTTATAAGGCGTTCGGTTTGGCGGCCAATATCGCCTTGGCAGTTAATTTAGGTTTACTGTTGGCATGTATGTCTATTTTGTCGGCAACGCTAACCATGCCAGGTATTGCCGGTATCGTGTTAACCGTTGGTATGGCGGTAGATGCGAATGTGCTTATTTTCTCACGAATAAAAGAAGAGCTCGCTAATCGAATGTCACCGCAGCAGGCTATAAATGCAGGCTTTGATCGGGCGTTTGTCACTATATTGGATGCGAATATAACAACCTTGATTGTTGCGGTACTTTTATATGCAGTGGGTACCGGGCCAATAAAGGGTTTTGCAGTCACACTGTCGATCGGTATTTTAACCTCGATGTTTACTGCAATTATCGGTACTAGAGCAATCGTTAACTTAATGTATGGCGGTCGTAATGTTAAGAAATTGTGGATCTAAACTCTCCTTACTAAAGCCAAAAGGCGCAGGAAATAAAAATGTTAGATAACGATAAAATTATAAATTTTATGGGTTTGAAAAAAATAGCAATGATGCTGTCGATCGTATTAGTGCTCGGGTCTATTTTTTCATTGGCAACAAAGCAACTATCGTTTGGCCTAGATTTTACCGGTGGTACGCAAATAGAGGTGCTGTACAAAGAAGCTGTTCCTCTGACTGAGGTCAGGTCAACACTTGAAACCAGAGGTTTTAAAAATGCTGTCGTTGTGCATTTTGGTTCCGAGCGAGATATTTTGATTCGCCTACCCGATGGTATTGAAGCTGGACTTGGGGTTAAAAAAGATCAAGTAGGTGAAACCTTGCTTAATACCTTACTCGAGACAACTAATGGTGGCATCGAGCTAAAACGGGTTGAGTTTGTAGGTCCGCAAGTTGGTGAAGAGTTGCGAGAGCAGGGCGGCTTGGCATTATTGATGGCGTTAGGCGTAGTAATGCTTTACGTGGCAATGCGGTTTCAGTTTAAGTTTTCAGTGGGTGCGGTTACCGCCTTGGCTCATGACGTCATTATTGTCTTGGGTATATTTTCTGTCTTCCAATTAGACTTTGACTTAACCGTGCTAGCTGCACTGTTAGCTGTAATAGGTTATTCCCTCAACGATACCATCGTTGTGTCTGACCGTATCCGCGAGAATTTTCGCAAATTGCGTGAGGATGACCCAGTTGAGGTAATTAATCTCTCTCTTACTCAGACCTTAGGAAGAACATTGATAACATCGTTAACCACTGCGATGGTGCTATTAGCGCTGTTTATTATTGGTGGTCAGCTGATACATAACTTTGCCTTGGCCTTGTTAATCGGTGTCGCAGTAGGTACCTATTCATCAATTTATGTGGCGGCAAATATATTGCTAGCAATGAATATTTCGCGAGAAGATTTGATTGTTGTTGAAGTCAATCCAGATGAAATTGACGATAGGCCATAAAGTATAATTTATCAAAAAAGGGAGTCACGTTAAGTGACTCCCTTTTTTTATAAATCTTAAATATGTAAGATCTAAAAATACAGTTACTAGATACTACCAAGTTTTTGATTCACAACTTTAAGTACTTCTTTAAAGCATTTGGGCGCGCCACAAACAATGTTGCCGCTATCTAGAAAGTCGCTACCGCCTTTAAAATCACTGACTAGTCCGCCAGCTTCAGTCACTAATAGGCTGCCTGCAGCAATATCCCAGTTTTGTAGGCCAGCTTCCCAGAAAGCGTCAAGTCTGCCGGCTGCTACGTAAGCTAAATCTAACGATGCGGCGCCAGCGCGGCGGATACCGGCTGTTTTCGAAGCAAGCTCTTGTAAACTTTCCATATAGGGTTCTAACTTATTTAAGTTAGTTGAATTAAATGGGATGCCAGTACCAAGTAATGCTCCATTTAAGCCATTGCGACTGCTAACGCGCAGGCGTTTGTTATTTAAACGTGCGCCATAGCCTCTGCTAGCGGTAAAACTTTCATCTCTGACAGGGTCGTAAACTACGCCGTGTTCAACGCGGCCCTTGTACACACAGGCGATAGACACCGCATAGTGGGGAATGCCCCGAAGAAAATTGGTGGTGCCATCAAGCGGATCAATAATCCAAAGATATTCACCGTTGCTGTCACGGCCTTTCGTTAAACCGCTTTCTTCACCTAAAATATCATGGTCAGGAAAGGCTTTATGGATATTGTAGATAACTTCTCGTTCTGCCGCTCTATCGACTTCAGAAACATAATCGTTAGTCGCTTTTTCTTCGATATCTAAAATGTCGAGCTCTTCAGTCGCGCGTAAAATCAGCTGACCTGCTTTATGAGCTGCCTTTAGGGCTATAGTTACCATTGGTTGCATGGGATAAAAGACCGTATTTGAATAGTCAATGTGACTGGATAAATTTGGGCGCGAGTATATCAGCTTAGCCGTTTTTGAGGGTGGATTATTTTGCAATAAATCACTCTAAGAACGGGTCAAATGGCCAAATTCTGCTAAACTTGCGCGCTTTTTAAGGTCGCAGGTTTTATTCATGGTCGATGTAGCTGAAATTAATCCCGCCGATGTGTTGGCGAACGTCAGGGTAGTGTTGGTTAATACTAGTCATCCCGGTAATATCGGAGCGGCGGCCCGTGCCATGAAAAACATGGGTATCAAACACTTGGTGTTGGTGGACCCTAGAGATTATCCGGCGGACAAGGCCACATGGCGGGCCGCTAGTGCTGGAGATGTGCTTGAAAGCGCGGTTGTGGTCGACACTTTGGCTGAGGCTGTTGCCGATTGTGGTTTGGTGTTGGGCGCTAGTGCGCGCAGTCGCACTATACCGTGGACAGTGTATTCAGCGAGAGAAGCTGCCACCAAAGCTATTAATGATGCGGTGAACAATAAGGTGGCGTTAGTTTTTGGCCGTGAAGACCGAGGGCTCACTAACGAAGAACTGCAGCAATGCCAGATTCACCTAAATATTCCGACTAGTGAGGAATACAGCTCGTTAAATTTAGCTATGGCGGTTCAAGTGGCTTGTTATGAAATGCGCATGGCAAGTATGGATGCTTTTGCGGGCGCGCAGGCTGAGCCAGAATGGGATATCGATTACGCCAGTAGCGAAGATAACGAGCGCTTATATCAGCATTTAGAGAAAACTATGACTAAAGTGGGGTTTTATAACCCAGAAATACCCAAGCAGTTGCCAACTAGAATGCGTCGTTGGTTAGGGCGCAGTCGCATGGATCAGATGGAAGTTAATATTATGCGCGGATTTTTGGCTGCAGTAGAGCGCAAAACTGACGGGAAATAACTTGAGTAAATTAGTTGGTTATATAGTTGACTAAGTTAGTAGGGTATTACATAATTAGCATCGAATTTACAGTTATGAAGAAGGTGTACTTATGCGCTTAACAACGAAAGGACGCTACGCGGTAACAGCGATGCTAGACCTTGCACTGCATGCGCAGCAAGGGCCAGTAAGTTTGGCTGATATATCAGCTAGACAAGAAATTTCATTATCATACTTGGAGCAGTTGTTTTCTAAGCTACGGCGCTGTGAGCTAGTGAGTTCGGTTCGTGGCCCAGGTGGTGGTTATAGGCTTAGTCGCGAAATGGCTGATATAAACGTCGCGCAGATTATTGATGCGGTGAATGAGAAAGTGGATGCGACCAATTGTGGTGGCGAGGCTAACTGTCAAGACGGAAATGTTTGCTTAACACACCATCTATGGGCAGATTTAAGCAGTCGAATTCACCAGTTTTTACATGATATCAGCCTTGAGACCTTAGTCTCTAAGCCTGATGTACAAAATGTTTCAGCAAGACAAGATCGTATGGGAAATGAACGCTCAGCTATAGATACTAGCGAAAAAATCGCTGTATCACAGCTTGGTTAATTAACAAATTTAAGCGGAGTTAAACAATGCAGTTACCGATTTATTTTGACTACTCATCTACTACACCGGTAGATCCTAGCGTTGCTAAAAAGATGATGGAATGCCTTACCTTGGAAGGTAACTTTGGTAACCCAGCGTCACGTTCGCATACTTTTGGCTGGAAAGCCGAAGAAGCGGTTGAGTTGGCGCGTAAGCAAGTTGCCGATTTGATTAATGCTGATCCAAGAGAAATTGTATGGACTTCTGGCGCAACCGAGTCGAACAATTTAGCAATTAAAGGTGCTGCTCATTTTTATAAGCGTAAAGGCAAGCATATTGTCACCTCTAAAATTGAACATAAGGCAGTACTAGATACTTGTCGTCAGTTAGAGCGTGAAGGTTTCGAGGTTACTTATTTGTCGCCAGATGTTGGTGGAATTATTCAGCCTGAAGTTTTGAAAGCTGCCTTACGTGATGACACCTCTATCGTGTCGTTAATGCATGCTAACAATGAAATTGGTGCGGTTAATGATATTGCAGCGATTGGAGAAATTTGTCGTGAGCGTGGCGTGGTCTTTCACGTTGATGCCGCGCAAACTGTCGGTAAAATCGAAGTTGATATGCAGGCGATGAAAGTTGATTTGTTATCAATGTCAGCGCATAAAATGTATGGCCCCAAAGGTATAGGCGCTTTATATGTAAGTCGTAAGCCTCGTATTCGTCTGGAGTCACAAATGCATGGCGGTGGGCATGAGCGTGGTATGCGCAGTGGTACTTTACCTACTCATCAAATTGTTGGTATGGGTGAAGCGGCGCGAGTTGCTAAAGAATTGATGCCTGAGGATGCTAAAAAGACAGCAGCCTTGCGTCAACGCTTATTCGACGGCTTTAATAAGCTAGAAGAAGTCCATGTTAATGGCAGTTTTGATCAATGTTTACCTAATGTATTAAATACTAGTTTCGCTTTCGTTGAAGGTGAATCGTTAATTATGTCATTGCGAGATTTAGCTGTTTCATCAGGTTCAGCCTGTACTTCAGCTTCATTAGAGCCTTCTTATGTACTGCGTGCGTTGGGCTTGCCAGATGAATTAGCACATAGTTCGCTGCGATTTGCAGTAGGGCGTTTCACTACAGAAGAAGAAGTTGACCACGCGATTGTAAAAGTTAAGGAAGCGGTAAATAAATTACGTGAACTGTCGCCACTATGGGACATGTTTCAAGACGGTGTTGATTTAAACACTGTGAAATGGGCAGAACATTAATCAATTTAGCGCAATTTAGCGCATCGGAGAAATATTATGGCTTATAGCGATAAAGTATTAGACCACTATGAAAACCCAAGAAATGTTGGCCGTTTAGATACTGACTCTGCGAAGGTGGGGACCGGTATGGTTGGCGCACCGGCGTGTGGTGATGTTATGCGTTTGCAGATTCAAGTAGGCGACGACGGTATTATTGAAGATGCAAAATTTAAAACCTATGGTTGCGGTTCTGCTATTGCATCAAGCTCATTGTTAACCGAGTGGGTAAAGGGTAAAACTTTAGACCAAGCTTCAGAAATCAAAAATACTGATATTGCTGAAGAATTGGCTTTACCGCCAGTAAAAATTCACTGTTCGGTATTGGCTGAAGATGCTATTAAAGCAGCGATAGACGATTTAAAAAGTAAGCAATAAAAGGTAAGTAAGATAATGGCGATTTCATTAACAGAACCAGCCGCTAAGCATATTAAAGGCCAGTTGGACGCGCGCGGTAAGGGTCAGGGTATTAAGGTCGGTGTTCGTACCACTGGCTGCTCTGGAATGGCCTATGTGCTTGAGTTTGTTGATGAAATTGATCAAGAAGATCAAATGTTTGAGGGTTTTGGCGCCAAAATATTTATTGACCCAAAAAGTTTGGTCTACATAGATGGTACGCAGCTGGATTACGTAAAAGAAGGCTTGAATGAAGGTTTAGAATTTAATAATCCTAACGTAACCGGTGAGTGTGGTTGCGGCGAAAGCTTCCAAGTTTAATTAATAGATTAGATTGGGAATTCGATAGTGGATTTTGATACTGACTACTTTACTTTGTTCGATTTACCGCAGCAATTTGCTGTTGATAATGCGGCGTTAAGCAATACCTATCGGAATTTGCAAAAACAATATCATCCCGATCGACATGCCAGCGCTTCGGATCAACAGCAGCGTATGGCATTACAGTACGCCGCTTATATCAATGAAGGTTTGGAAGTTTTACGCTCACCGGTTAAGCGCGCAATATACTTATTGGGCCTAGCCGATATTGAGTTTAAGAGCGATAATCTTGCTGCTGATCCGCAATTTTTAATGCAGCAAATAGAGTGGCGTGAAGAGTTGTCTGAATTGCCCGGCACTGCAGAGCCTGCTGTTAATTTAGAAAAATTTATTGCCGAGGTAGAGGCAGAGTTAATTGTTTATGAAGCTCGTTTTGAAGAAGCAATGAAAGTACTAGACTACGACACAGTTTTACCACTAATTAGTAAAATGCAGTTTGTCAGTAAATTGCTCAATGAAGCCGAACAAGTCGAAGATCAGTTGCTAATTAGTTAGCGCAAGGAATTAAGTGTAAATGGCTTTAATGCAAATATCAGAACCTGGGCAAACGCCAGCGCCACATAAGCGCAAAGTTGCAGTGGGTATCGATTTGGGTACGACTAATTCTTTAGTAGCTGGAGTAAAAGGAGCAGAGGTGAATACCTTCGCCGATAATGAAGGCAGTCATCTGCTGCCGTCGGTCGTACATTACGGTAAAGAGCATATTACCGTCGGCTCTAAAGCAATTGAAAAAGCTGTACAAGATCCTCTTAACACTATTTTCTCTATCAAGCGCTTAATGGGGCGTGGCCTTGGTGATATTAAAACCTTGGCACAGCAATTGCCGTATGACTTCGCGGTAGGTGATGGCGGTATGCCACAAATTATTACTGCGCGAGGGCCCGTTAGCCCGGTAGAAATATCGGCTGAGATACTTAAATCACTTGCGCAACGCGGCAAAGAAACCATGGGCGCTGACCTTGACGGCGTAGTTATTACCGTGCCCGCTTATTTTGATGACTCTCAGCGGCAAGCGACTAAAGATGCTGCGCAAGTTGCAGGCCTAAATGTATTGCGACTGTTAAACGAGCCAACTGCCGCGGCTGTTGCTTATGGTTTAGATGAAAGCGAAGAGGGTATTACCGCGGTATACGATTTAGGCGGTGGTACTTTTGATATCTCAATATTAAGCTTAACGAGTGGTGTGTTTGAAGTATTGGCCACGGGCGGTGATTCTGCTTTAGGTGGCGATGATTTCGATCATGCAGTCGCACAATGGGCGCTGACGCAGCTAATAGATTTTGATGTAAGTAATAGATCGCTGCACCGAGCTTTATTGCTAGCAGCTAGAAAAGCGAAAGAGTCGCTAACAGTTAGTGATAAAGCTGAGCTATCAATAGAAGGCTATGATGGCGATGTGCTAATGCTATCACTCGATGAATTTAATGGTTTGGTGAAGCCGCTAGTCGATCAGTCGTTACTAGCGTGTAAAAAAACACTGCGCGATGCAGGTTTAAAACCGAAAGATGTCAATAATATAGTTTTGGTTGGCGGCTCTACTCGGGTGCCATTAGTTAGCACTTTGGTAGAACAACTATTTGGTCAAGTGCCACATAGTGATATTGATCCCGATAAAGTGGTGGCCATTGGTGCAGCTAATCAAGCCAATATTTTGATCGGCAACGGTAAGTCTGATGACTTGTTGCTGTTAGATGTTATTCCATTGTCGCTAGGTATAGAGACTATGGGCGGTTTGATTGAAAAGGTTATTAATCGTAACACCACTATTCCTGTTTCTATGGCGCAGGAGTTTACTACCTATAAAGATGGTCAGACTGCGTTGGCGATTCATGTGTT
>JBLHWB010000012.1:0-18725 GCA_047628915.1 Porticoccus sp.
TACAAGTTGATAGCTCCTGAATATTCATTTGAATACTACCTTCACCGGTAACACAAGCTACCTCAGTATCAGGAAACGCCAACTTAATACCCATGGCCGCAGGAAAGCCAAAACCCATTGTTCCCAACCCACCAGAGTTTATCCACCGGCGCGGCTTATCAAAGTGATAATACTGGGCCGCAAACATCTGATGCTGACCTACGTCAGACGTAACAAAAGCATCACCATTGGTTGCTCGGTATAAACTTTTGATAACTTCCTGTGGTTTTATTAGCCCACCAGGTTCTTGGTTATATCTTGGCTTGGTGTAAATACCATATTCTTCACGCCACTCATTTATTTGCTGCCACCAAGCGTCAATTGCACCTGTATCAAGCGGGTTATCGCTGCTCGCCATAACCTCTTTAACCATGGCAATCATTTCATCCAACACGCTCGCTACTGGTCCAACAATTGGCACATCTGCACGAATCGTTTTAGATATAGAAGCTGGATCAATATCAACATGGACGATTTTTGCATTAGGGCAAAATTTATCGGTGGTATTGGTTACACGATCGTCAAACCTAGCGCCTAACGCCAGGATCAAATCACTATTGTGCATAGTTTTGTTAGCTTCAACGGTGCCGTGCATACCCAACATACCGACAAATTGTTTGTCAGTGGCTGGGAATGCCCCCAACCCCATTAAGGTATTGGTTACCGGATAGTTCAATAATTTAGCTAGTTCAGTTAATTGCGCAGAAGCTTCGCCTAGGATAACGCCGCCACCGGCATAAATTATCGGTCGCTTAGCTGACATCAACAGATTAACCGCTTTGCGGATCTGCCCGCTATGCCCACGTACCGCAGGCGTATATGAGCGCATTTTCACTTCGTCAGGATAATTATACTCATACTTCATGTTTGGATGAGTAAGGTCTTTAGGGATATCAATGACTACCGGCCCAGGCCTACCACTTGCAGCAAGGTAATAAGCTTTTTTGATAATAGCTGGAATATCTTCTGTCCGTTTGACCAAAAAACTATGTTTAACAATCGGGCGAGAAATACCCACCATGTCGGTTTCTTGGAAAGCATCATCGCCAATCAAATGGCTTTGTACCTGACCAGATAGAACCACCATTGGAATAGAGTCCATGTACGCTGTTGCAATACCCGTAATAGCATTGGTAGCACCAGGCCCAGATGTAACTAGAACCGTCCCAGGAATACCTGTAGCACGCGCGTAGCCGTCTGCAGCATGGGTCGCTGCTTGCTCGTGTCGCACTAGGATATGAGGTATTTTCGAATTTGAAAATAACGCATCATATATATGAAGTACCGCGCCGCCAGGATAACCGAAGATAAACTCAACACCTTCGTCTTCTAACGCTTTGGCGACCATCTCGCCACCGGATAATAAAGTCACGACTTTTAAGCCTCTAATTTAATCAAACAAAAATCACACCACCGCGCAGGCATTGTAACTGAAAACAGTTAGCAAATGCCGGCAAGCCGCCTATCTGGCTAATACGGTATTATTTTTAGGTCTAACCCAAAGCCTGAGGAGTTGCCGTTGGCCTGAATTGCTACGCTAGGTGTGCGCAAAACACTTCACAGAGTCAGACATTTGAGTTCAATCGGATTTTAGCCGACAGGGTTTGGGAACGCAGGATAAGAGCAAACACAAACCACACCCATAATGTAGGCGGCATTTTTCACGAAATTCCTTTTTATGTCAACGCTTTAGAGTGTGATTAACTAGTTATATTTGCAATATTGATTTGAAAAACTGCAAACCTTCTTCTATGGTTATAACAATTCAAAACATTGAGACACGGACATGGATATTTTAGCAGCTTCTCGCGTACTTTTCGCGACCATATTGATCGCCAGTTCGACGATGCTATCGGCTCAAACGGTTTATAGCTGGAATGATGAACAAGGGGTGGTTACCTATGGCCATAATCCGCCACCAGGCGTAAATGCGAGCATTGTATCTGATAGCTCTCAAGCCTATCAGCCAGAGCCTGGCGAAGCGACGCCCTATTCGATAAGCGATAGTATTAAAGATAAAGGAGAGCAAAAGCCCGAGCAGGAGAAGCAGTATTCAACTAAAGAAGGGCTAAAAATGCTTTGTCAAGGTGCGCGTAAAAACTTAGCCACTATTACGCGCTCGGGAATGATTAGAATCAAAGACACTGACGGCAATTTTAGAGTGTTAACAGACGAAGAAAAACAACAACGCAAAGAAAAGAACCAAAAAATTATCGACGAAAACTGTTAACGGCGATAAATAAAACTCGCCATCCGCCCAGTCAATGCCTGCCTTCGATAAGAATAGAAAATATCTTCATCGCAATAAGTGCAATAATCATTAGAGGTAATTAGCTCGACCCCTAATGATTTTAGCTGTAAGAGAGCCAAACCTTTTAGGTCTGCATAATATTTATCACCGCTGGCGCTAAAACATTCTTCTACTTGTAATTTACACCCAGCAAACGCCTCGGCAAGTGTAAACGCCTGAAGCACGTCTTCGCCAACCTCAAAATGACAAGGCCCAATACACGGACCAAAACACACATGCAGTGCTGACGGATCTGCGTCAAATTTAGCAACGGCATTGGCCAATATACCCTTTGCTAAACCTCTCCACCCGACATGAACGGCTGCAAGCTCTGTTCCAGTATTATTACAAAATAATACAGGTAAACAATCTGCCGTCAAAACGGCACAAGCCAGACCTTTCTCAGCGCTATAACAGGCATCTGCGGTTATGTTACTACCACCAAACTCAGCTTTAACCACGTCAGCGCCATGAGTTTGATCCAGCCATTGAATATCCTTAAGCCCATCATAAACCGACAATGAAGACCTATTATCACTACAATCAAACTGTTGATCTCCAGCATGATGGCCCAGATTAAAACCATCAAAAGGTGGCCGACTATTGCCACCTGCTCGTGTTGTAAATACAGCAGTTACATTAGCGGGTGCATCCCATTTTGGTTCCAAGCAGCTCGAATGAACGCTGCTAACCCGCATAGGACTGGTGCTCAGTTAAAGCTGCCAATAGGTTTTGCATGTCTTGGGGCAAATCACATTCCCACTCAATATGCTCACCAGAGACCGGATGTATTAGACCTAGACGACGAGCATGAAGAGCCTGACGAGTGAACAACCGTAAATTCTCGCGCAGTATTTCCGGCGCATTAGGCGGCATTCGCAAACGCCCACCGTATACAGGATCACCCACTAATGGATATCTGATTTGGGCCATGTGTACGCGAATCTGATGCGTCCGACCTGTCTCTAACTTTACCGCCACATGAGTATGAGCGGGATAACGTTTGATTACCCGATAGTGAGTTATCGCTTCTTTGCCATTTTCAACAACTGCCATTTTCTTACGCTGAGTGGGGTGACGGCCAATAGGCATATCAACCTTACCGCCTCCAGTCATTACATCGTAAGTAATCGCCTCATATTCACGTTTGACGGTTCTATCGTGCAATTGCTCTGCCAAATTGGCATGAGCCAACAAAGTTTTGGCGATAACTAATAAGCCCGAAGTATCTTTATCTAATCGATGTACAATGCCTGCACGCGGTATATTGGCCAAATCAGGACTGTGATGCAGCAATGCATTCAGCAAAGTATCGTTAATGTGCCCAGCCGCCGGATGAACAACCAAACCGGCTGGCTTATTTATCACCAACAGATGCTCATCCTCAAACACCACGGTCAAATCCATCGGCACAGCTTCCCAGCGCGACTCTTCTTCCATGGTTGCGTCCAATACCAACAAATCGCCCTGAAAAACCTTGTCTTTGGGTTTTGCAATACTTCCATTTACTGTTAACTCACCCGATCTGATCCAGATTTGTAAGCGTGCACGAGAGAAGTCATCGAATAAATGAGCGGCCACTTGGTCTAATCGTTTACCATTATCGCTTTCTAAAACTGGAGCTTGCTTTTGTATTACAGTTACCATAAATAATCACTTCTAAAGGCGCTGTCGCCTTGGGCTGAGGGGCGTAGTGTGTTTAAATATCACTTCAAAAGCAAACTCCTTGGAATAAGCTAACTATGCGTGTTATCGCTACATTTTTTATCACCGCTGCAATGATAATGAGCGGGTGCTCTTCAACCGATGAAATTACCGATGAAGGGCAGTCGGAAAAGCAAATATATCGAGCCGCCGAACGTAGTATGAGCAATGGCAATAACGATCTGGCCATTAAACATTTTCAACTACTTGAAGCACGCTATCCATTCGGGCCATATGCTGAACAAGCACAGCTAGAATTAATTTATGCTTACTACAAAAATATAGAATATGGTGCTGCGATTGAAGCTGCATCACGCTTTATTCGCCTTCATCCGCAGCATCCAAATGTTGACTACGCCTACTATATGAAGGGGATGGCCAGCTATAGCGACGGTAAAGGTATTTTCGAACAATTTACTCCTGTTGACCTAACCGAACGAGATCCCGGCGGCGCAGCGATCGCCTTTAGTGATTTCTCTCAGCTACTTAATCGTTTTCCTAATAGTGACTATGCCGCTGATGCTAAAGCCAGAATGGTTTATTTGAGAAATATATTAGCAAGAAGTGAAATCAATATTGCCAACTATAATATGCGGCGCACTGCCTTTTTAGGCGCAGTCAGACGCGCTCGCTACGTGGTAGAGCATTATCCAGAAAGCCCTGCGGTACCTGATGCACTAGCGTTAATGGTTCAAGGTTATATGCTGCTTGATCTTAATGATTTAGCTGAAGATTCATTATTAGTGCTTAGAACTAATTTCCCAGACCATCCTAATCTGGACGAAGAAGGAAATTTCATTCCTGTCTATGGTATCGATGGTGCAGACGGCAACTGGGTAGCAAGTGTTACCGGCGGTTTATTCGGCAGAGACGAGCCCAAGCAAATTAACAACAAAACCGAACTCAACTAATACTGGTTATTATAACTATGGATAAAGCATCAATTATTTGTGAGATGAAAGTCTTGCCTTCTATAGATACCAAATACGAGATAGAGCGACGAGTATCTTTTATTAAAAAAACACTGTTTGCTAGCTATTCAAAAAATATCATATTAGGTATCAGCGGTGGTATTGATTCAGCTTTATGTGGCCGGCTTGCGCAACTTGCTGTCGACGAACTAAACGATGAATCTGAGCAGCGGTATCAATTTATTGCCGTGCGCTTGCCTTACGGGACACAAAAAGATGAAGAAGATGCTCAGGCATCAATCAACTTTATTGAGCCTAGCCATAAAATAACCATTAATATAAAACCAGGTGCGGACGGTATTCATCAAGAGGTCATTAAAGGTCTTAATGATAAGAGTTTGCTAACTAATGACAATGCACTGATTGACTATGCCAAAGGGAATTTAAAAGCCCGAACGCGCATGGCTGCGCAATACGAGGTTGCAGCGCTAATCGGCGGTTTAGTATTGGGAACAGATCACTCCGCTGAGAACATTACTGGCTTTTATACTAAGTGGGGCGACGGTGCCTGTGACTTAGCGCCGCTGTTTGGTTTAAGTAAACGTCAAGTTAAGCAACTCGCTGCCACTTTGGGCGCGCCAAGCATTCTGATCGAAAAAGCACCAACTGCCGATCTCGAATGCTTACAACCACTACAAGCTGATGAAATAGTGCTTGGCCTAAGTTACGATCAAATAGACGACTTTCTTGAAGGCAAAAATATCGACAGCGATGCTGCAGACAAGCTCATTGCGATATACCAAAAAACTCAGCATAAGCGTTTAGCAATACCGACTATTTATGACTAACGAAAATTCGCGCCGCACCTAAAACGGTAACTATAATGCCAGCGCCTAGTGGTAACTTAGCATTAAACAATCCGATATTTTTTACTAAGTTATGCGCTTATCGCATGATCATTGGTGCACTATTATTTGCTATGCATTTTGTGGTGTTCGAGCAACCATTACTCGGTTCACGAGATCCTTTTCTATACGTACTAACATTATTAATTTATACAATAACCAGCACTACCCTTCTACTTAGCTGTCTGACCTGGCCTTCTTTAAGCAAAAAACCAAGCCTAGTATTAGCAAGCCTATTTATTGACATTGGCGCAGTTTATTTTTTAAAACTTTCTAGTGCTGATACAGCAGCAATGCTGCCGCTACTATTGGTAGTGGTAGTGGTGGTTAGTTCGATGTCACTAAGCAATAGAATGGCAGCGCTGACCGCAGCTATGGCTTCGATAGCGGTACTTGTCGAAAAAATAAATTCGATACTTACCAACAATGCGAGTTTGGATAGCCTATTTGATGCGGGCGCCTACGGTACTGTATTTTTTATAACCTTTATTTTACTTAATCGCTTAGCTGCCAGAGCTCAATCTACTGAGACCATAGTAAGCGAACAAGCCGCAAATATTATTCGACTTGAGGAGATCAACGAGCAAGTTGTTAATAAAATGCACACCGGAATACTGGTACTTAACAGCTCTCATCGCATCTCAAAAATCAACGCTGCTGGCATTAATTTGCTCAGCAGTTTTTTCAATAAACCAATTGCAGTAAGTCAAAGTATACCTGCTACTATCGACTATCATTTACAAGAATGGCTGAGCGGCAATAAATTTAACAAATCTCATTATATTGCTAGCAATGGCATTCAAATAAAACTCAATTTTTCTTCCTTGGGCGACTCTGATACGCCCAGCATTCTAGTTTTCATAGAAGATATGAAACAATTACAGCAACAAGCACAAAATTTAAAACTAGCATCACTTGGCCGATTGGCAGGCAGTATCGCCCACGAAATAAGAAACCCTTTAAGCGCAATTAGCCATGCATCGCAATTATTAAATGAGCAGTTTTCCGATGACGCCAGCAAAAATAGATTGGTAGAAATCATTGATAATCAGTCGCAGCGTATTGATCAAATTATTGAAAATGTACAACTGCTATCGCGGCGAGAGACATCAAACATAGCAATATTCTCACTCAACAAGCTGTTACAAAATATTATCAGTGAATATAGATCTTTACATAACACCAAGGCAGAAATAAAACTGACTAGCATTTATAAAAATGTATCCGTAAAATGCGACGAACAACAACTAAGACAAGTTCTTAATAATTTAATAGAAAATGGATTACGCTATAGCTATCAACATACCGCAAGTTACTCACTAGAAGTAAATCTAGCCGTTAATGAATTAACTCAATTATCTAGTATTGAGATAATAGATAATGGCAAAGGTATAGAACCTAAGGTTGCCGCACATCTGTTCGAACCTTTCTTTACCTCAGAGCATAATGGCAGCGGACTAGGCCTATATATTGCGCGTGAGTTGTGTGAGGCTAACCAGCTTAATTTGGCATATATTAAGACAGTTGATGCTAGAACCTGTTTTAAAATTTCATTTCCACATCTACAAAAAGAATTATAAAAATGCCAGACTCTGTCGATATCACTCAAGACCACATTCTGATAGTAGACGATGAGCCTGATATTCTAGAGTTGCTGGATATCACCTTAGTCCAAATGGGCTATTTGGTAACATCTGCTGCCACGCTCGCAGATGCTAAAGAAGCTATTAATCAAACAAGATTTAGCCTATGCCTGACTGATATGCAGCTACCTGATGGCAATGGCATAGAATTAATTAAATACATCAAACAACATCAGCCACTAACCCCTATTGCGATGATTACAGCATTTGGCAACGTCGACACTGCAACGTCAGCGTTAAAAGCTGGAGCGTTCGACTTCATTTCTAAACCAGTAAAACTTCAGCACATTCGCGGCCTAGTTGAGGCAGCCTTAAGTGCTAACCATCAGAGCGCTAACGGTGAAACCAATAGGACAGTCGAACTACTGGGCTCAACCAAAATTATAGAAGATTTACGGGAAACTATTTCTCGTGTAGCTCGTAGCCAGGCCCCTGTCTTTATTAACGGTGAATCAGGTACCGGCAAAGAATTAGTTGCTAGATTGATCCACAATAACGGACCCAGAGCTAACGGCCCATTTATCGCCATTAACTGCGGGGCTATACCTGCGGAATTAATGGAAAGTGAATTTTTTGGTCATAAAAAAGGGAGTTTTACCGGCGCCTCACAAGATAAAGCGGGCCTATTTGAGGCAGCCAAGGGCGGAACGCTATTCCTCGACGAAATAGCCGACTTGCCGCTAAGCATGCAGGTTAAGTTATTAAGAGCTGTTCAAGAAAAAGCAGTTCGTCGAATCGGCGACAATGAAGAAAAAAATACTGACATAAGATTATTGAGCGCTACCCATAAAGATTTAGGCGTCGAAGTAGATCAGGGGAAATTCCGTCAAGATTTATTTTATCGAATCAATGTCATTCAAATCGATGTTCCAAATCTTCGCAGTCGGGCCGATGACATTCCCCTACTGTGTAGTCATATTATCAAACGCCTGTCTCAGGAATGGGATTTAAGTATTCCAGAGTTAAGCAATGACGCAATTAGCACTCTTAAAACTTATAGCTTTCCAGGGAATGTCAGGGAATTAGAAAATATTTTAGAACGCGCATTGACCTTATCTGACGGCAAAAGTATAAGCAGCCTAGATCTGCAATTACCAACCATAACGCTAGCGCAGAAAGCTGTGCCTGCGGAAAAAGTGTCAATTGACCATATAAATTCTATAGAAGATTATCTAGAAGAAATTGAAAAGGATCTAATCAACCAAGCGTTAGAAAAAACTCGCTGGAATAAAACTAAGGCAGCTGATTTACTCGGAATATCTTTTCGCCAGCTACGCTATAAATTAAAACGCCTGAACATTGACTAATTAGCCTTTATCGCTAGCATCAACCCAACGTAAACCTTGAGGCAAACTAAAAGTTATGTTTTCAGGAGTCCCGGAAACCTCTTCTGGTGCAGATGCGCCGAATTTTTGTAGTTGCTTTATCACATCTTGCACTAATGCCTCTGGTGCCGAAGCCCCCGCCGTAACCCCGATAACACTAATATCCTCTAACCACTCTCGCTGGATATCATCTTTTGAATCTATTAAATACGACATAGTGCCCCTGCGCTTAGCAAGCTCTGCCAGCCTATTTGAATTAGAACTGTTGACTGAGCCCACAACCAACATCAAATCGCATTCATCGGCTAAGCCCTTTACAGCATCCTGTCTATTTTGAGTGGCATAACAGATATCATCTTTGCGCGGCCCGGTAATATTAGGGAAGCGTATACGCAGAGCGTCGATAACCCTAGCGGTATCATCCATTGATAAAGTAGTCTGGGTTACATAACTTAAACTGTCCGGATTATTAACTTCCAAAAACGATACTTGCTCTTCGTCTTCAACCAAATAAATAGCGCCACCGGTACTGTTATCATACTGCCCCATCGTTCCCTCTACTTCAGGGTGACCTTTATGGCCAATAAGCACGCATTCTCTTGCAGCTTTACTATACCTAACCACTTCCATATGAACTTTAGTTACTAACGGACAAGTCGCATCAAATACTTTTAGCGCTCTACTTGCTGCCTCAGCTCTAACTTTTTTACTAACCCCATGAGCGCTAAAGATCACCGTTGAATCATCGGGTATTTCATCTAACTCTTCGACAAATATAGCGCCGCGCTGGCGCAGATCTTCAACTACAAAGCGATTGTGCACAACCTCATGACGAACATAAATAGGCGCGCCAAATATTTCCAACGCTTGATTAACAATTTCTATCGCTCTGTCAACGCCCGCACAAAAACCACGTGGATTAGCCAGAATAATTCTAGTCTTGTCCATTAACTAACCTCTACTATTTTGACTTCAAATCGTAGCGTTTTTCCCGCCAATGGATGATTAAAATCAACTTCGATCTGATCACCTTGAAATGATTTAACAACACCGGGCAGTTCGGCTTTTGCAGCATCAGCAAAAGAAATAACCGTACCAATCTCCAAAGCCATACCACTAAATTGCGAGCGAGAAAACAACTGAACATTATTAGGGTTAGGAACGCCAAACCCATTCACCGACTCTATCATAAACTCACCTCTCGCTCCTGCTTTCAACCCTAATAAATTAAGCTCAAAGCCAGGCAGCAAGGTGCCGTCGCCTATTTGAAAACTGGCGGCCTCTTTGTCCATATTTCCATCGACTAACTGACCATCCTCCAAATACAAACTAAAGTGCAAACTGACAGTCGAACTTTCATTTATCGCTAGATTATTCACCACTTTTCTTACCTTGTAAAAAAGCATCTAAAATTAATAGTGCCGCACCAACAGAAATAGCACTATCAGCAATATTAAATGCTGGGAAATAATTATCCTGATAATGCACTAAAATAAAATCGACTACATGCCCTAGCATTATTCTGTCGTAAACGTTGCCAATGGCACCACCTAAAACCAATGCAAGCGCTATCGCTAACAACTTCTCAT
The DNA here is from genome assembly GCA_047628915.1 of Porticoccus sp. Classification (GTDB taxonomy): domain Bacteria; phylum Pseudomonadota; class Gammaproteobacteria; order Pseudomonadales; family CAWVSB01; genus CAWVSB01. The sequence continues at coordinate 10,407 of JBLHWB010000012.1, forward strand.
GCTGCTTAAGTCGGTATATCCACACCACCAAAACAGCACTTACACCAACAGCTACTGCGGTAAAAAACCATCGCTGCCAGCCACCAGCATCACTTAGAAAACTAAACGCGGCACCTTTGTTATAAGCTAAAATCAAGCTGAAAAAATCAGTCACTTTAACAAAACCATTAGCAAGTTCTGACACAGCTAAGCTCTTGGTCCACTGATCAAGCGCTATAACCACTAGGCTTATCAAATAATAAATTTTCATCAAAATTACGCGTAATGACGGACTTCGCCGCCACCATCTATATTATCAACACAACGAACACACAGTAATGGATGCGTTTCATCCTCACCAACATCTTCACGATGATGCCAACAGCGCTCACACTTTTCATGAGTTGATGCATTAACACTAACCCTTAAACCATTTAATTCAGTCTCTACACCATTAGAGCCATCGGCTAAATCGCAAATTTTCGCCGTTGAGGTAATCAACACAAACCGCAACTCGGTTTCCAATCGCTCAAGATCGGCACGTAAGCTGCCATCGCAATAAAGTACAACTTCTGCGCTTAAGCTACCCTTTACTTCTCCTGCTCCACGCTTAACCTCTAATTCTTTATTTACGGCTGTTTTAACCGCCATCATTCTTTCCCAATAGGCGGCGTTGAAATCAGTGTCATTATCTAAGCGGAATAGCCCTTCATACCATGTTTCGAGAAAAATCGACTCGCCTCTATCACCTGGGATAAAGGCCCACATTTCGTCAGCGGTAAAGCTTAATACTGGAGCAAGCCAGCGCGAAAGTGCCTCGATAATATGATACATGGCTGTCTGCGCAGAACGCCTAGCTAAGCTATCACTCTGCGTGGTGTACTGCCGATCTTTGATAACATCAAGATAAAATCCACCCATTTCAACCACACAAAAGTTATGTAACTTTTGATAAAACTGATGAAAATGATAATCGTTATAAGCCTCGATAATTTCATCTTGTAAGCGCGAGGTTAAATCTACAGCCCACCTATCTAACGCCAACATATCCTGCGGAGCAACTAAGTTTTTGGTTGGATCAAAACCGTCCAGATTCGACAGGAAAAAGCGTGCAGTATTCCGAATCCGCCGATACGAATCAGCCGTGCGCTTAAAGTTTTCATCTGACACGGTCATTTCATTGCGGTAATCAGTAGCAGCTACCCATAGACGCAAAATATCAGCGCCTAAGGTTTTCATCACCTGCTGTGGTGCAACTACATTACCGACTGACTTCGACATTTTTCTGCCGTCGGTATCAACCGTAAAACCGTGAGTTAAAACTTGCTTATAGGGCTGTTGACCAAACGCAGCAATGCCGGTTAGTAAAGAGGACTGGAACCAACCACGATGCTGATCGGAGCCCTCAAGATACAAATCTGCGGGTGATTGAAGATAATCTCGTTCACGCAATACGCAGGCATGACTGACGCCTGAGTCAAACCATACATCTAAGGTATCGGTAACTTTTTCGTACTGATCAGCGTCACCACCTAAGAGCTCACTAGGCTCGAGATCAAACCAAGCATCTATTCCTTCTTGCTCAACTTTTAAAGCAACTTGCTCGATGAGCTCAGCTGAGTTTGGATGCAGTTCGGAAGTATCCTTATGGATAAACAAGGCAATTGGCACGCCCCATGTACGTTGACGGGAAATACACCAATCCGGCCTACCCTCAATCATGCTTTCAATACGCGCCTTGCCCCAAGCGGGCAACCATTCTACTTCATTGATCGTTTTTGCAGCCTGCTCCATCAATCCATTTTCATGCATGCCAATAAACCACTGTGGCGTTGCTCTAAAAATAATAGGGGTTTTATGACGCCAGCAATGCGGATAACTATGATTAAACTCTACATGCTTCAATAACAGGTGTTTTTCAGCTAACAAATCAACAATAATCGCATTCGCTTTAAACACATGCTGGCCTTCAACAAAAGGCGTGCCTTCAACAAAAACCCCATTACTACCAACGGGGTTATAAGTCTCAATACCGTAGCGCTGACCGACGATAAAGTCGTCTTGGCCATGCCCTGGTGCAGTATGAACATTACCCGTACCCGCCTCAGTGGTAACGTGTTCACCCAATATAAGTGGCACTGTTTTATCCAAAAAAGGATGCTTAACTTGAATATTTTCGAGCGCCGAGCCTTTAGCGATACCCAATATTTCAAAACTACTGGCACCATAGCGCGCTACGCATTGCTCCAACAGAGCTTGGGCTAAAACAACTGTATGCTCAACGCTATCAATAACTAATGTAGCTAACACATAATCTAACTCAGGATTAACCGATACCGCCATATTAGCCGGCAATGTCCAAGGCGTTGTTGTCCAGATGACAACAGCAATATCATTACCTGTTAGTCCAAAAGCAGCACTCAAGCTATCGTCAGCGGCCATGAATTTAACATCAATCGCCGATGACACTTTATCCTGATACTCAACTTCGGCCTCGGCTAAAGCAGAGCCGCAATTCATACACCAATGAACGGGCTTAAAGCCTTTCACTAAATGACCGTTATCAGCAATTTTTCCTAAGGTGCGGATAATGTTCGCTTCAAAGCGATAATCCATGGTCAGATAAGGATTATCCCATTCAGCAAAGACACCTAGGCGTTTAAAGTCTTCACGCTGACCATTAACTTGTTTGGCGGCATATTCACGACACTTGTTACGAAAAGTTTTGGCGTCAACTTTCACGCCAGCCTTACCAATTTTTTTCTCAACGTTTAGTTCGATTGGTAAACCATGACAATCCCAACCTGGAACATAAGGCGCATCTAACCCACTAAGTGTTTTCGATTTAACGATAATATCTTTCAATATTTTATTAACAGAATGACCTATATGAATATCGCCATTAGCGTAGGGAGGACCATCATGCAAAATAAATTGTTCGCAACCACTGCGCGCTGCACGAATTTTTTGGTATAGCTCACCTTCCTGCCATTTTTTTAACATTGCTGGTTCACGATTGGCCAAATTAGCTTTCATCGGAAAGTCAGTCTTAGGTAAGTTTAAAGTTTGCTTATAATCAGACATGTGTATTTTCTATTGGGTTATCGCTTACGCGTTTATTTGGTTATTAAAGTACTCACGCCCTTTTTCAATATCGGCATGAATTGTTGTTTTTAGCTCTTCGATCGAGTCAAATTTCATCTCATCACGAATGCGATGCCGAAACACCACATCAATGGTTTTACCGTACAAGTTACCACTGTAATCAAGTAGATGAACTTCTAAAATAGCTTTAACACGGTCACCTATTGTTGGCCGCGTACCTACGTTGGCCATGCCATGATAAGTATTACCATTAAAGCCACTTACCTCTACCGCATAGACACCGGATAAAGCCGCACGAAATCGATGTAACTCCATATTAGCAGTAGGTATTCCTATTGTTCTGCCCACTTGGCGACCATAGACAACTTTGCCACTTATAGAATAAGGCTTCCCCAACAGCTTTGCTGCTTCGTCAAAATCAGCATTCTCTAAACACTGTCGTATCCGAGTACTAGAAATTCGCTCACTATCTTCTAAAACTGACGCGGTATCAACAACGTCAAAACCTTGCTTTTGACCGGCCACGCGCAATACATTGGTGTCACCCTTGCGGTCTTGGCCAAAGCGTAAATCATCACCAACAACAATGTACTTAACCCCGAGACCATCGACAAATACATGTTGAATAAAGTCTTGCGCAGTCATACTACGAAAACGCTCGTCAAACCGGATTCGTAACACACGATCAATACCTAGTTTACGCAGCGCAATAAACTTTTCTCTAAAGCTCATTAGCCTTGCTGGCGCTTCAGCTGGCGCGAAATATTCGCGAGGAAGTGGTTCAAAACAAATCACCACAGTGGGCAAAGCGAGCTCTTTTCCCTTCGCCACTAAACGCGTCATCAGCTCTTGATGGCCTAGGTGAACGCCGTCAAATGCACCAATAGTGCCCACACAACCACGATGACGCGGCTGCAGGTTATGTAAACCTCTGATTAATTCCATTGATGCAGATCTTAGTGATCAAATAAAGGCCAGATTATAGCCTAGAGACACTGCCAAGCCTACTAATCAGCCGTTATTAGCCGGTTTAAAATGCACCGAACGAAAGCCCATTAATACTAATGAGCCAAAGTAAATCACCCCGCCAACGCCACACAGTCCCAGCAAGCTCAAACCACGCTGCCACCAATGTTGCGCCAGCATATCGACGCTGAATTGCCCCACCCAAACCAATGCTGCTCCCATCACTAGGGCAGCCGCTAACAACTTAACCATTTGCACAACTTGGCCTGTAGCAGCCTGATAAACACCGCTATTCACCAAACCACGCCATAATAATATGGCGTTTATCCACGCTGCCAATGCGGTTGCTAAAGCCAACCCTACATGGCCAATCTGCCAAAAATGGTGCAATGGCAACACTAAAGCAAAATTGAGTACCATATTAGCGACCATCGCAATGATGCCTATTTTTACTGGTGTTTTAGTATCTTGGCGCGAGTAATATCCAGGCGCTAACACCTTGATTAACATAAAGGCCAGCAGACCGGCGGCATAGGCTCGGACACTCAGCGCCGACATAGTTATATCTCGCGAGGTCATTTCGCCATATTGAAATAAGGCCATTAAAATTGGCTCAGCCAATACAATTAAGGCCACTGCAGCGGGTAAGGCGATCATTGAAACCATGCGAATCGCCCAATCCATGGTCTGTGAAAATTTATTGCCGCCGTCGTTAGCCACATCTCTCGACAGACTAGGTAAAATAACGGTAGACACCGCGATTGCAAACACCCCCAATGGCAACTCAGACAAGCGGTCAGAGAAATACAACCACGACACACTGCCGGTAGGTAAAAATGACGCCAATACTGTATCGAGTAGTAAATTAATCTGACTAACCGAAACACCAAATAATGCCGGCACCATTAATTTTAGGATGCGCCGCACACCGCTATCTTTCAAATCCCATTTAGGCTTTGGCACCAAATCTACCCGATACAATGCAGGCAGCTGAAACAACAACTGGGCTAAGCCTGCAACAAATACACCCCAAGCAAGGGCATAAGTCGGCTCAACCATTGTCGGTGCATAACAAACGGCCGCAGCTATTAATGACAAATTTAGCAAGACTGGCGTAACCGCCGGCACCGCAAATCGGCCATAACTATTTAACATCGCCCCAGCAAAACCAGTTAGTGATATAAAGAATAAATAGGGAAATGTAATACGAATTAAACTGGTGGTAAGTTCCATTTTCTCAGGCTGATTACTAAAGCCAGGCGCCACTACATAGACCAGTACCGGAGCTGCCATCACGGCCAAACCAGTTACCACAATTAAACTGCCACCCAAGACCCCAGCAACTCGGTCAATTAGGGCCTTAACAGTAAGATGATCGCGTTGAGTTTTATATTCTGATAACACCGGCACAAAGGCTTGAGAAAAAGCACCTTCAGAAAATAATCGGCGTAAAAAATTAGGTACTTTAAAGGCGATGAAAAAGGCATCTGCATTGCCTGCAGCGCCAATAAATGTCGCAAAAGCAATGTCGCGCAACAGGCCCAACACTCGCGACAACATGGTAAACACACTAACAATAGCGCTGGATCGCAATAAACCTTTAGGTTTATCTTCAGCTAATTGTGCTTGCTTTTCACTATCGCCTTGCTCAGACAAGTCTATACTCCACCGCTACCGGCTTAATTACTGGCTACGACGAATATGCCATGGCACTGCCACAGAAAATTTATCAACCAAGTCGACCACATCGAAAATCAACGCAAACAAAGCCATTCTGATCAATATGCCATTATCGGCCTGCCTAAAAATCGCCAAATTTGGGTTTTCATTCAAATCCACATCTAGCTCATTGGCCTCTGCTCTAGAGTCCCTTGGCAATGGATGCATAATGACAGTATTAGGATCGCAAAACTTAGTATAAATGGCTTGGTTTAATCTAAACCGGCCACGGTAAATATTGGCCTCTTCTTTGTTAGCAAAGCGTTCTTCCTGAATTCGAGTGGAGTAAGCAATATCAACATCAGCAATACTTTGTTCCATATTGTCAGACTCATTCACTTTATGGCCGCAGGCTCGCAACTGCGCGACGATATCTTCAGGCATAGCAAGCTCACGAGGAGAGATCAGCGTAATACTCAAATTTTTAAATACGCTCAACAACTTACAGATGGAGTGAACCGTACGTCCAAATTTCAAATCGCCAATCATGGCTAGACGCATACCGTCTACACCTTTATTTTTTCCTAACAGTTCTTTTCGGATGGTATACAAATCTAACAAGGCTTGACTCGGATGCTCATTTGCACCGTCGCCGCCATTTAATACCGGCACTCTACTAGCGCTAGCAAACTCAGACACCGACCAAGCTTGAGGATGACGCATCACGATAATATCGCTATAACCACTCATTACTCTAGCCGTATCGTACAAGGATTCACCTTTGGCAATAGCGGTGTGCTCAAAACCGGTGGTTTCACGCACTTCACCGCCTAACAAATTAAAGGCACAACCAAAACTTACGCGAGTTCTGGTACTCGGCTCAAAAAACATACTGCCTAAAATTGCCCCATCAAGCACTTTGGTCAGCTTTTTGCGCTGAGCATAGGGCTCCATTAAATCAGCAACCGAAAAGATATGTTCAATATCGTCTCGCTCAAATTGATCGATGCTTAAAACATGGCTGCCAGCAAATATCACGCCCTACCCCTTATTATTCTCATTTGTTAACTATCCCTATTATTTCAGTAATCACCGTCTAGTCCAACGAATTAAAACTGTTTCCCATATTCTTCAAGCGCAACCAATACGTTTCGACCTTTTTCGCTCAAATCATCTTTTGTCTTCAGCTCTGCAAGTTCGGCCAAGTAATCTGTCATCACTATACTGCCACCAGCATCGGCATCGTATATTCGCTGATGACAAAACTCTGCCCAAAGACCTTTTTCTTGCTCACTTAGAGACTCTGGCCAATTCCGCGCCCGATAGCGAAAAAGCAACTCTGGCAATCTCTTATCGGTAAATGGTAATTTACCTGCGGCCAAGTCATCCGGCGTAGACGCTCTAACCTGCTGCAACAAGTTTTTATCTGAATTTGGTAAAAACTGACTGTAAAGCATGCCATCGACATCGTATTGAGCCGGCGGCTCTGTATCTAAAACCTCGCGTATCTTTTCAACAATACTGATTTCCATATTCTTCCAGCGCTGATAATTTTCACGACATGCCACTAAATCTATTCCTAGCTCTACTGCTCTTTTTTCTTCTAGGGCTTTGGCTGTCACCACCATAGGACTTTTATTAATATGGATAGTCTTTATACCAACTCTATTTTCACCCGCTGCCATTTTTGAGGATGGCATATATAGTTTCTCTCTAATTTCATCGACTGTTAAATGCATCCAATCATCTGGATTGTGCGCTAAGTCGATAACCACCACGCCATTACTATTACGAGGATGCATCGCTATCGGCACCACTAATGCTGCGCAGCCATTTATTGCTAGATACTTAGATGAAACATGCAACACAGGCTTTTTAGCCGCCACATCCAGACATTTAGATACTTCAGCTTTTTTTCTCAAACTCAAAGCGTAGTCAAATAATTTAGAGTTGGTCCGCTTAATCAGCTTAGCGAGCTCTATTGTCGCTCTAACATCGACTAAGGCATCATGGGCCCCGACTTGCTCGATGCCATTGGCCTGGGTTAACAATTCAAGTTTAAAGCTTGGACTACCATCTTCGCGCAGCGGCCAATTGATACCCTCGGGCCTCAGCGCATAGCAAAGCCTCACTACGTCAATTAAATCCCAGCGCGAGTTCCCATTCTGCCACTCGCGACCATATGGCTCATAAAAATTACGATACAAACCATAACGAGTAAACTCATCGTCAAACCGAATACTGTTATAACCTACACCACAAGTTCCTGCAGTGGCTAATTCTTTATGCACAGTCGCCATAAACTCAGCTTCATTAACGCCCATGGCTAACGCATGCTGAGGTGTAATACCGGTAATCAAACAGGCCATTGGTTGAGGCAAGAAATCTGGTGCAGGCTGACAAAAAATTTCTAGCGGCTCACCAATAATATTTAACTCGCTATCGGTTCTAATACCAGCAAACTGAGAAGCTCTATCTCTCGAGGGGTCTATTCCAAAAGTTTCATAGTCGTGCCAGTAGAAACTAAATGCTGCCATATCTTATGTCCTTTATAATTCTATTCGCCATAAATATCTTACTGTTTTGTTTCTCTGCTACCTCATACTATCC